>CABUCA010000033.1 GCA_902489965.1 uncultured Collinsella sp. | reverse complement strand
ACAGGAGGCCACTTAATGTGGCCTCCGTCGTGAGCAGGACTGTAGAGCAGGAAACTTAACCCCCGCACCCCTCGCGCGGCGGGCAAACTCATCTTGTGCTCTATCACGCTAAAGTGTATGATTCTGAACGTTACATGACTCACTTTACCTAACTAAAGTGCTATCAAGGGGGATACCATGAATACCGATATGTCTCGTCGTCAGTTTGTTGGTCTAGCCGGTTCGCTTGCCACGGTGCTTGGCCTCGGCCTGGTAGGCTGCGGCGGTGGTGCCGGCAAGGGCCCCGCTGCCGGTTCTGCCGCAGCCAAGGACGTGAAGGGCGCCGCGGAGTCCAAGAAGCTCGTCGTGGGCTTTGACAAGTCCTATCCTCCGTATGGCTTTGTAGGCGACGATGGCGAGTACACCGGCTTTGACCTCGACCTTGCCAAGGCCGTTGCCGACAAGCAGGGTTGGGATGTTGAGTATGAGGCTATCGACTGGGATGCCAAGGACACGCTGCTCAACTCGGGTGCCATCAACTGCATCTGGAACGGCTTTACCATGGAGGGCCGCGAGGACGACTACACGTTCTCCGAGCCTTACATGCTCAACGAGCAGGTGCTCGTGGTCAAGAAGGATGCGGGTATCAAGAGCTGGGACGATCTTGCCGGCAAGACCGTGATTACCCAGACCGATTCCGCCGCACAGGATGTGCTCGAGGGCGACCAGAAGGATTTGGCGGCGACGTTTGCCACGCTCGATACCATCGGTGATTACAACACGGCCTTTATGCAGCTCGAGAGTGGTGCAGTCGATGCCGTTGCCTGTGACCTCTCGATCGCTCAGTATCAGCTTGCCGCCAAGCCCGATGCCTATACGCAGCTCGACAAGCCGCTGTCCAGCGAGCACTACGCCGTTGGCTTTAAGAAGGGCGACACCAAGTCCGCCGATGCCGTGGCCGAGTCGCTCAAGGCTCTCTACGAGGACGGCACGGTCAAGGACCTCTGCGACAAGTATTCAAGCTATGGTCTGTCTTTCGATAATTGGGTGCTCAAGTAATGTCTATTCAGGTCATGATGCAGATGCTTGGCCAGGGATTCTTGGTCAGTTTGCAGTTGTTTGTGCTGACACTGCTGGGGTCGATTCCGCTGGGAATCCCCGTGGCGTTTATGCGCATGAGCAAAATCGCGCCGCTTCGCTGGATTGCGCGCATCTACATTTCGGTCATGCGCGGTACGCCGCTCATGCTGCAGATGTTTGCCATCTACTTTGCCCCGTACTACGTGTTTGGCATTTCGCTCACGCCCGATTCCAAGTGGACGGCGTGCGTCGTGGCGTTCATCATCAACTACGCCGGTTACTTTGCCGAGATCTATCGCTCGGGCCTGCAGTCCATTCCGCGCGGTCAATACGAGGCCGCCGAGGTGCTGGGCTATTCGCGCCCGCAGACGTTTCTGTATATCGTGATGCCGCAGGTCGCCAAGCGCATTTTGCCGGCGATGGGCAACGAGATCATCACGCTGGTCAAGGACACGTCGCTGGCATTCGCCATCGGCGTGGGCGAGATGTTCTCGACCGCCAAGGCGCTGGTTGCCTCGCAGGTGAGCATGGTACCGTTTGCGATTGCGGCGCTGATCTACTGGGTCTTTAACTTCGTCGTCGAGATGCTGCTGGGCGCCGCCGAGAAGCGACTTGACTACTACCACGACTAGCCTGTTCCGTCGTGCTTTTCAAACACATGGAGGTTCCCGTGTCCGGAACGGTAATGAATATATCGAACGCGCGTAAGGCGTTTGGCGGCAATGAGGTACTCAAGGATATCTCGCTCGAGGTCAAGCGTGGCGAGGTCGTGGCGATTATCGGGCCTTCGGGCGGCGGTAAGTCCACGCTGCTGCGCTGCGCCACGCTGCTCGAGACGCTCGACGGTGGCTCGCTCTCGTTTGGCGACCTTGCCGTCGCGACAGATGCGGGTTCGGGCGCGGTGTACGCAAAGGTCGATGTGCCTAAACAGGCGCGCTCGCGGTTTGGTCTGGTGTTTCAGAACTACAATCTGTTCCCGCACTATACCGTGATGAAAAACATCACCGATGCACCGATCCGCGTGCTTAAGCGCCCGCGCGAGCAGGCGGAGGCCCGCGCACACGAGCTTATTGCACAGATGGGGCTGACGGGCAACGAGAACAAGGTACCCTGTGAGCTTTCGGGCGGCCAGCAGCAGCGCGTGAGTATTGCCCGCGCCCTGGCGCTCGACCCGGAAATCTTGTTCTTTGATGAGCCGACCTCGGCGCTCGATCCCGAGCTGACGGCCGAGGTTCTGCGCGTCATCAAGGATCTGGCCGCGCAGAATATGACGATGGTGATCGTGACGCACGCGATGCAGTTTGCCCGCGACGTTGCCGACCGCGTGGTCTTTATGGACGGCGGTCGTATTGTCGAGGAGGGTCCGGCCGAGCAGGTCATCGACCATCCGCGCGAGCAGCGTACACGCGAGTTCTTGAGCCGTATCGAGGGATAGGCTCAGCTATTTACTCAACTGTTTATTGAGGTGATGCCGCCGCAGGTCTTATGGCCTGGGGCGGCATTTTATTTGCATTCGCGGGGTCCAATAATCGCCTCGCAAGCTTGCCCCCTCCTCTCGCCGCCCGTATTCATACGTGCGCCGAAAGGTATGCATGGACGGGCGACTGCAAGGGTAGGGTGGTGGCATAGGACATTTGGAGGGTGAGTCGGCTCGGCTGCCGACCGTGCTGCTCCCGGGACGGCATCGACCGCGAACTCTCCCCGTTGGCGTCGCGCATCGCGCGCGACCCTGCAAGGAGGTCATCATGGGTGCTCCCAAGACCGGCAACGTAAGGAACGTGGTGCTCGTAGGCCAAGGCGGGGTGGGCAAGACTTCACTCGCCGAAGCCATGCTCCACCTTTCCGGTAAGACCGCCCGCCTGGGTGGCCACGACGGCACCAAGCCCACGCTCGACTATGATCCCGAAGAGGTCAAGCGTGCGTTTTCCATCTCGACGACCATCGCGCCGATCGATTGGAAGGGCGCCCGCATCAACGTGCTCGATGCCCCGTGCTACCCCGATTTTATCGGCGACGCCTTTGCCGCGATGAGCGTCTGCGAGACGGCGCTGTTTGTGGTCGACGCCGAGGCCGGCCCGCAGCCGACGACGGTTAAGCTTTGGTACGCCGCCGAGGACCTGCGCCTGGCGCGCGCGGTGTTCGTAAACCGCTTGTCGCGTCCCGAGGCCAGCTTTACGACCACAATGAACCTGCTGCAGGAGCGCTTTGGTACACGCTTGGGCGCCGTGACCCTCCCCTGGGGCGAGGGCGAGGACTTTGACGGCATTATCGACCTGGTGCGCATGAAGGCGCGCCATTGCAACGGCACCGAAGCCGTTGAGTCGGAGATTCCCGAGGAGTATCGTGCCCAGGCCGAGGAAGCCCATGACCATCTGTGCGAGTTGGTGGCCGAGGCCGACGATGAGCTGATGATGAAGTACCTGGAAGGCGAGGAGACGCTGACGCAGGAGGAGCTTGAAGGCCTGCTGTCGAAGGCGATCGCCGAGCGCATCTTTGTGCCGGTCTTTGCGGGCGATTGCATTAAGGAGCAGGGCGTCAACTCGCTGATGGACGACATCGCCACGTACTTCCCGGCGCCGACTGACTACGGCGAGATGCCGCTCATCGACGGCGATTCGCTCAAGATTTCGAGTGACGATGACCGTCCGGTGGCATTTGTGTTTAAGACGCTGGCCGATCCGCAGCAGGGCCGCATCAGCTTTATCAAGGTGTTGACGGGCACGCTTGAGCCGGGTCTTGAGTTGATCAACGCCCGCACGCGCAAGAGCGACCGTCTGGCTCACCTGTATGTGATGTGCGGCCGCGACATGACCGAGGTTGGTCACGCCTATGCCGGCGATATCATCGTGGCGCCCAAGCTGGCGGCCGAGACGGGCGATACGCTCTCGATTACCGGCAAGGTCGAGGCTGCAGCGTTTAAGTTCCCCAACTCGCAGTACCGCATTGCCATCGAGGCCGAGAATCGCGGCGATGAGGAAAAGCTCTATACGTTTATCGAGAAGGCCTGCAAGGCTGATCCGACCATGAGCATCGATCGCGACGAGGAGACGGGCCAGACCATCATTTCGGCGGTGGGCGAGGCGCAGGTTTCGGTGCTGCTCAACCGTTTGGAGGATCGCACCAAGGTTGTGGCAAAGAGCGTGCCGATCCGCATTCCGTATCGCGAGACCATCCGCCGCACGGCAAGCGCCCAGGGTCGCCACAAGAAGCAGACTGGCGGTGCCGGTCAGTATGGCGACTGTTGGCTGCGCGTTGAGCCGCTCATTGGGGCCGACGGTACGAGCGATGGCTATGAGTTTGTGGACGAGGTCGTGGGCGGCCGCATTCCGCGCTCGCTGATCCCCGCTGTGGACAAGGGTGTCCAGGAGACCATGAAGGACGGCATCATTGCCGGCTATCCGCTCACGGGCATTCGCGTGGCTGTGTACGACGGTTCGTATCACAGCGTCGACTCCAACGAGATGGCGTTCCGCGCGGCGGCTCGCATCGGCCTGCGCAAGGCGTGCGCCGATGCCGACCCGGTGGTGCTGGAGCCCATCGAGGAAATCACGGTGACTATTCCCGAAAGCTACGCCGGCGCTGTGATGGGCGACATCTCGGCATCGCGCGGTCGCGTGACAGGCATGGAGACCGATGAGCGCGGCGACACCGTGGTCATCGCTCAAGCCCCGCTGGCTGAGCTGACGGATTACTCGACGCGCCTGCGCTCTATCACGCGCGGCACGGGTGACTTTACCATGAAGCCCGCTGGCTACGAGCAGGTGCCTTATGACGTTCAGGCCAAGCTGGTCGAGCGCTATGAGGAGGGTCGCGCCAAGTAGCGTGTGGCGTTGCCTGCAACATATATGCCGATGCAAGGACCGCTCTGGGTAACCCAGGGCGGCCCTTTTTGATCCCTGGGGGACGGAGGAAAACAGATCATCTTTGGGTTACGGGTGGCGCGGTCGGCACTAGTCTCCGGATGCCTGGTTGCGACCGGTGGCGTAGTCGATCTGCACGTGCGGCTGCAGGTTGTAGCAATATACGTGGAAGCAGAGGGTCTTGCCGTGGTCCTCGACCGATTGCGCCTCAAGGCGCACGCCACGGCAGACAAGTTCCTCTTCGTTATACATGGGCGTGACGCGGTAGAGCACATGGTTGCCCGTGTCGCGGATGTAGCCGAGAATCTGCTCTTCAAACGGCAGCATGCCCGTCTCGTTGAGATAACGCGTGCCGGTGAGGAGATTCTTGCGGTTGGCGTTTTCGCCGCAGAGCGACCAGGCGATGAGGTGACAGCGGTTGTAGAGGCTCTGGCCCGGAATAAAGTCGTAGCGCTGCTGGCGCCATCCAGCGGGATGGATACGCGAGATATCGCCGCGCTCGCCTTGACCGAGTGATTCGGGGCCCACGCAGGCAAGCGCTTTGCGGGTGCGGCCCAGGCTGTCGAGCTTGGAGAACTTCTTAAAGCAGCCCTCTTCGGTGGCGCGCTCGTATTCATCGAGCGTGAATGATGGTGTGCCGAGCGGGTGCGTGCTGTCGGCGCGAAGGGCAACGTAGGGGTTGCCGGCGTAGTCGGGAATGCTGCTGAGATAAACACCGCGGGCGCGGTTGAGGTCGGGGTTTTCGACCTCGTCGATGGGGGTGGCGGCACTGTCCGCGGAAACGTCGTCATCGGTGTCGGTTGCGGCGGAATCGGAGCCATCGCCAGAGTCCTGGCCGTTTTGAGGGTCCGGGGAGCTCGCCGTTCCCGATTCGAGCCGGGCAACCAGGTCTGCCTCGTCGTCGGTGCGGCTGGGGCTCTCGTTTTGTTTTTCGGCCAGAGCCGCCGCTTGCTCATCGCTTTGCGGCGACAGCAGCTTGGGCGCCCCGTCAAGCGATCCCGTAAACAGCGCAAACCCTAGCACCACGGTGGTGCCGATGGAAAGTATTTGCTTGTAGGCGGGCTTGCGCGACATTGAGGCTCCTGGATGGACGGTTGGGAATCTACCAGTCTAGCAGGAGCCGGCAAGGGCCGTTCTGTCGAACAAATACTTAAGATTTGAGACAAACGCTACTGATTCATTTGTCCCGCGGTCTAGATCGAGGTGGAGTCGAGCCAGTTGAGCTTGCACTCGAGAATGCGCTGCTCGCCGGGTTCGCTGCTTCCGTCAAGTAGGGCGAGCAGCATCTCGGCTGCTTCGCGACCTTCTTGGTCGACGGGCTCGATGATGGTGGAGACGGTCGGTGTGGTGAGATTAGTCCAGTCTTCGCAGTTGAGTCCCAAAAGGCCGATTTGCTGCGGAAGCAGATGGGCCATTGGCTGGAGGGCCTTGTAGACACGGGGAAGTGCCCACTGATTTTGCACGAAGATAAGGGTTCGCTTGGCGGGATTGAACTTGAATTTAAAGTATTCGGTGAGCTCGTTGATTGACGGCTTGTTGTGATCGATGGGAATCGCTTTGTAGAGCTGCCCGTTCGCTGCCAGCGCCTCGGCATACCCCTGAAAACGCTCCATGCGGGTGCGCATTTCGGTCATGTTGGCGGCAATGGAAAAGAAATCTTCGTAGCCGGCGTCGAGGAGTGCCTGTGTGGCGTTGTACACGCCGTCGTAAAGGTTGGTTTTGATCCAGCTGGTACCTGGGCTATAGATGGCCGCATCGAAAAAGACGACCAGCTTGCCGGCGCGTCTAATGCGGTCATGCACGGCTTTGAAGTTTGCCGTGGGCTGGATGATAAAGCCATCGACGCCCAGCGAGAGCATCTTGTCGACGTACATGAGCTCGGTCTCGGGGTTAAAGTTGCTCGTGCAAACGACCGTCTGGTAGCCCGCGGGGAGCATGACCTGCTCCATGCCATTGAGAACGAGCCCCGCCCATTTGTTGGTGTTATCCAAAATGATGATGGCGATGACGTGGGTTTGCTTTCCGGTGAGCGTCTGCGCTTGGGCGTTGGGAACGTATCCAAGTTCCTTAATGACGCGCGCGATTTTGTTCTGCGTCTTCTCGCTAAGCTTTTCTCGTTTGTCGTTGAGGTAATACGAGACGCTTGCCGTCGAGGTTCCCGCCTCTCGAGCGACGTCTGCGATCGTAACGCGCTGTTTTGCCACAGCGACTCCTTCCGACAGATGAGCATTTTCCAACATGATGACTTTGAGTCTTGGTGAAGGATACGCTTCGGTGAGCGGCTTTTTCCTTTCATATGAGTATGCAACAAATGCGGCATACGGGTGGGGTCGAAATTTGTGACCGGCATGCGCATCTGCCGTCTACCGAGAAAATCAAATACTTCTTGACTTTTGAAATCGAGGGCAAAATCGCAGGATTCATTTTTGGTTAAACGCATAACTAAATCGCATAACCAACGCTCTGACCTGCGCGTTTACCGAAATAAGCTGGCATTAAGAAAAACGAGCACCTATATTGTTCTTGTCGAAAAGACAGCAAGTCCAAACGGCAGGGGATGCTCCGGAGGCCTCCGCAAACGGTGTCTTGTGCACGCAACTCTATGAAAAGAGGGAAGCAATGAAGATCGTAGGCGTTGCCGCCTGTACTGTGGGTATCGCCCACACGTATATGGCCCAGAAGGCGATTCAGGATGAATGCGCCGCCCGTGGCATCGAGTGCAAGGTCGAGGCTCAGGGTGGCCTGGGTATCGAGAATGAGCTCACGCAGGAAGACGTGGACTCCGCCGACCTGGTCCTGGAGTCCGTCGACGTGGGTGTCGAGAACGAGGACCGTTTTGAGCAGAAGATGGCCGAGGGCAAGTTCCTGAAGGTCGGCACCTCGGATGTAATCGCCGATCCGGTAAAGATCATCGACCAGGCCATTGAGATCATCAAGGCGACGGGTGGCGCCGTTGACGCGCCCAAGGCCGAGGCCAAGGCAGAGAAGAAGGCCGTCTCCGCTGCCCCGCAGGCCCCGACACCGGCGTCCAAGCAGTCTATCTTTGCCGATCCTGGCAAGACGCTGCTCAATGCATTCAATACCGGCGTTTCCTATTTTATCCCCATCGTCGTTATCGGCGGCGTGTTTCTTGCCTTCTCGCTGGCATCCGGTACCGCCGGCGCCAACGGCATGGAGGTTACGAACCCGCTGATGGTGAGCCTTAACACCATCGGCATGGCCGGCATCTCCATGATGATCCCGGTGCTTGCGGCATACATCTCCTACTCGATGGCCGGCAAGCCCGCGCTCGCCCCCGGTTTTGTCCTGGGCTACCTGGTCAACAACGCAGTCGTTACCCCTAACGGCAACAGCGTTTCGACCGGCTTCTTGGGCGCCATGATCATGGCGGTCATCTGCGGCTACTTTGTCCGCTGGATGAAGACCTGGAAGGTCAACAACACCATCCAGACCATCATGCCCATCCTGATCATCCCGATTCTGACCTCGCTTGTCCTGGGCATGGCCTATATCTACATCCTGGCCACGCCGCTTGGCTTTGTGATGGACTGGCTCACCGGCGTGCTCGGCAGCCTGCAGGGCGGTTCCGCAGTTGTCCTGGGTCTGGTCATTGGCGTTATGACCGCCTTCGATATGGGTGGCCCCATCAACAAGACCGCCTCGACCTTCACCATGGCCATCATGGCCTCCGGCATCTATGGCCCCAACGGCATGTTCCGCGTCGCCGTCGCCATTCCCCCGATTGCCTGCGGCCTTGCTGCGCTCATCGCCAAGAACAAGTTCGATGACGCCGATCGCCAGATGGGTATCTCCGCACTGTTCATGGGCTGCATCGGCATTACCGAGGGCGCTATCCCCTTCGCGGTCAAGGACCTTGGCCACACCCTGCCCGGCATCTGCATCGGCTCTGCCGTGGGCGCGGCGCTCGCCGCCTTCCAGGGTATCGACTGCTACGTCCCGCACGGTGGCTTTATCGTCGCCCTTGCCACCAACAACGTCGCGCTGTTCTGCCTGGACATCGTGATTGGCGCCGTGGTCGCCGCTGCAATCCTGATTGCCATGAAGCCCACGCTCGACAAGCAGGCCAAGTAAACCTTTAAGGACTCCGGTTGTGCGGAGGGATGGATTTGACTCCGCACAACCGCCCCTACACAACAAAATCCATCCGTACTGATAGGGCCCACATCTGGGTCCCAGGGAACTTTTGTCAAAAATCCTCTGGAGAAGGAGAACAAAATGTCCAACCTCACCATCCGCCAGGCCGTTCAGGGCATGCTCAAACTGCAGGATAGCGGCGATCACGCAACCATGGTCGGCATTGGCCCCATGAGCCCCAACCTGATTCAGGCCGTGTTCGAGCTTGCCAAGGACGAGGATTTCCCGCCCATGTTTATCGCCAGCCGCAACCAGGTCGATATGGACGAGATGGGCGCCGGCTACGTCAACGGTTGGGACCAGACGCGCTTTGCCGCCGACATCAAGAAGGTCGCCGACGAGGTGGGTTACACCGGTCCGTACTACCTGTGCCGAGATCACGGCGGTCCGTGGCAGCGCGACGAGGAGCGTAACGCCCACCTGCCCGAGGACGAGGCCATGGAGCTCGCCCGCAAGTCCTTCGTCGCCGACATGGAGGCAGGCTTTGACCTGCTGATGGTCGACCCCACCAAGGATCCCTATCAGATCGGCAAGGTTATTCCGCTCGACGTGGTGCTTCGCCGCACGATCGATCTTATCGACTACCTTGAGCAGTACCGTCGCGAGCATAACCTGCCCGAGGTCGCCTATGAGGTCGGTACCGAGGAGACCAATGGCGGCTTGACCTCTACCGATAAGTACGAGGAGTTCATTTCTCAGCTGCAGCCCGAGCTCGAGAAGCGCGGCTGCCCCATGCCCACCTTTATCGTCGGCCAGACCGGCACCCTTACCCGCTGGACGGAGCAGGTCGGTCACTACAACTTCAAGAACGCCCGCGAGCTTGCCGATATGGCCAAGCGCTATGGCGTGGGCCTGAAGGAGCACAACGCCGACTATCTGGACGACGCGACGCTGCTCGAGCACATCCCGGCACACGTGACCGCCTCCAACGTCGCTCCGCAGTATGGCACCGAGGAGACCCGCGCCTACCTCAAGCTCTGCGCCACCGAGCAGATCCTGGTCGACAACGGTCTGTGCGATGACCCCTCCGACCTGTATCACACGCTGCTGGTCAAGGCTATCAAGACCGAGCGCTGGCGCAAGTGGATGACTGGCGACGACGTCAACCTGCAGGTCGATGACATCCTTGCCGACGATGAGCTCAGCCTGAAGATCCTGGATGTCTCCGGCCACTATGCGTTCAACGATCCCGAGGTCAAGGAGCAGGTCGAGAAGCTCTATCGCAACCTCGCTGCCCAGGACATCGACGGCAAGCGCTTTGTGATCGAGCACATCAAGCGCCCGATCAAGCAGTACGTCGTCGGTCTTAACCTCAAGGGCGTCACGACCCGCATCGAGGCCGCTCTTGCCGAGTAAGTAGCTTTTCCTACGCGACGCCGGGCCTGGGGCATGTCCCAGCTGCAGGCCCGGCACATGGGACAAAGGGGCAGTCCCTTTGTCCCATTCTTTTGAGTTTTAGCTTCCTTTGAAGGGGTTCACCATGAAGTTCTTTATCGATACCGCCAATCTGGACGAGATTGCCGAGGCCAAGAGCTGGGGCTGCCTGGCCGGTGTTACCACCAACCCGTCCCTGTACGCCAAGACCGGCGGCAAGCTTGCCGACTTTGAGCCCCATATGCTCAAGATTGCCGAGCTCTGCGAGGGTCTGCCCGTGTCTGCCGAGTCCACCGCGACTACTGCCGAGGGCATGATCGAGGAGGGCAAGCGTCTTGCCGCCCTCGCTCCCAACATCGTGGTTAAGCTTCCCGTGTGCGAGGCCGGCCTTGCCGCCTGCCGCGCCCTGGCCGACGCAGGTGTGCGCGTCAACATGACGCTTGTTTTCTCGCCGACCCAGGCCTTGATGGCCGCCAACGCCGGCGCTCGCTACATCAGCCCGTTTGTGGGGCGCTTCGATGACATCGCCGAGGACGGTATCTCGCAGCTCGACAATGTTGTGACTTGCATCAAGAACTATGACTGGACCGGCAAGAACGTCGACGACACCGTTGAGATCATCACCGCTTCGGTCCGCACGCCCAACCATGTGACCCAGGCGGCGCTGCTTGGTGCCGACATTGCGACCGTTCCCATGGCCGCTCTTAAGAAATGCTTGCATCACCCGCTGACCGACCAGGGCCTTGCCTCTTTTGAGGCTGATTGGCAGAAGGTCGTCGCTCAGGCTTAACGAGTGGATTGCCCCGGCATCGCGTCATCCGGTGCCGGGGTTGTTCTCAAGAGAGGAATTCGTATGACCAACCAGGAGCTGGCAAAGGTCGCCAATGAGGTCAGGAAGGGTGTCGTGACTGCGGTTCACGCGGCCAAGTCGGGACATCCGGGTGGATCGCTCGGTGCTGCCGACATCATGACGTATCTGTACTTTGAGGAAATGAATATCGATCCTGCTGACCCTCACAAGGCCGATCGCGATCGCTTTGTGCTCTCCAAGGGTCACGCGGCGCCGGGCCTGTATTCGGTGTTGGCAAATCGCGGCTATTTTCCCGTCGAAGAGCTCGAGACGCTCCGCCATATTGGCAGCCGACTGCAGGGCCATCCCAACATGAACGACACCCCGGGCATCGATATGTCCACCGGATCGCTCGGTCAGGGTATCTCCGCCGCGGTTGGAATGGCACTCGCCGCAAAGCACTGGGGTGACAGCTACCGCGTCTACACGTTGCTGGGCGACGGCGAGTGCGAGGAGGGCCAGGTGTGGGAGGCGGCCATGTTTGCCGGCAACCATGCGCTCGACAATCTTGTTGCCGTCGTCGACCACAACGGCTTGCAGATTGACGGCACGATCGATGAGGTCAACTCGGCCATGCCGCTCGCTGACAAGTTCCGCGCCTTTAAGTGGCATGTGATCGAGCTAGCCGATGGCAACGACATGACACAGATTGAGGCGGCTTTCGCCGAGGCTCGTGAGGTGACCGGCGTGCCCGTCGCTATCATCGCCGAGACGGTGAAGGGCAAAGGCGTCTCCTTTATGGAGAACCAGGTTGGCTGGCATGGCAAGGCGCCCAACGATGAACAGTTTGAGCAGGCCATGGCCGAGCTTGCGGCAGCAGGAGAGGAGCTCTAATGGCAGAGGTCAAAAAAGTCGCCACGCGCGTAAGCTACGGCGAGGCGCTCGTCGAGCTGGGCAATGAGCACGATGACTTTGTAGTGCTCGATGCCGACCTGGCTGCCGCTACGCAGACGGGTAAGTTTAAGGCTGCGCACCCTGAGCGCTTCTACGATGCCGGCATTGCCGAGAGCAACTTGATGGGGCTCGCCGCCGGCATTGCGACCACGGGCCACGTCGCCTTTGCGAGCACCTTTGCCATGTTCGCCGCCGGCCGCGCGTACGAACAAGTGCGTAATTCCATTGGCTATCCGCACCTTAACGTCAAAATCGGTGCCACGCATGCGGGTATCTCGGTCGGTGAAGACGGCGCCACGCATCAGTGCTGCGAGGACATCGCGCTCATGCGCACGATCCCGGGTATGACGGTAATCGTTCCCGCCGATGACATCGAGGCTCGCGCTTGCGTGCGCGCCGCCTATGAGTTTGAGGGACCGGTCTACATGCGCTTCGGACGCCTGGCAACGCCGGTCATTAACGATCACGAGGACTATGAGTTCAAGATTGGTCGCGGCGTGGTCGTGCGCGAGGGGTCCGATGTGACCATCATCGCTTGTGGCCTTATGGTCGCCGAGGCGCTTGAGGCTGCCGAGGCGCTCGCTGCCGATGGTATCGATGCCGAGGTCATCAATATGCACACGATCAAGCCGCTTGATGAGCGCCTGGTGGTTGCCAGCGCCAAGAAGACCGGTCGTGTGGTCACTGCCGAGGAGCATTCGATTATCGGTGGTCTTGGCGAGGCCGTGGCCTCGGTGCTCGCGGAGCAGCATCCGGTGCCGATGCGTCGCGTCGGCGTGCGCGATGTGTATGGCGAGTCCGGCCCTGCGGTCGATTTGCTGCACAAGTACGGTTTGGACGCCGACGGCATCGAAGCTGCGGTCAGGTCCGTGTTGTAAGGAAGGTTTCCATGGGATTTGTATCTGCCAACCAAGTGACAATCGGGTATACCGCCGCCTCGCGCGAGGACGCCCTACATTATTTGTCCGAGCAGGCCATCGAGCTCGGCTTTGCCGATGACGCATCTGCCGTAGAGGCCGCCTTCATTGCTCGCGAGAACGAGGCCGAGACCGGCCTTGTCGCCGGTTTTGCCGTTCCGCATGCCAAAAGCGACGCGATCCACACGCCGGGCGTTGCCGTGCTTAAACTGACCGAGCCCGTTGAATGGCCGAGCTTCGATGGGGTGCCCGTCGATGTTGCGCTCGCGCTGTACGTGCCTGCCGGCGAGGCTGGAACCACGCATCTGCGCCTGCTCTCCAAGGCTGCCGTAATGCTGATGGACGCCGGCTTCCGCGACAAGGTGCGCGCGAGCACCGATCCCGTTGAGATTGCGGAGCTCATCAATAGCGGACTCGAAGACTAGAACGGTCATCCCGTTCAATCAATCGATCCTTCTCCAAGGAAAAGGGCCGCGACGCCATATAGGTGTCGCGGCCCTGTTTGCGTTTCCCCAGATAAAACCTGCCAAAATAAACCTATCCCTTTTTGGCAGGCTAATCGTGAGTTATTTCACCGCAACTTAGGGCACGGTTAGGAAGTGTGCACCTTAAAGAGTGGAGCCCTTGATTAGAGAGGTCGCGCTCATCTCTCTAAATGTCTCTCTAAAGAGAAGGTTGGTTAGAGAGATAGCATTAGGCAATCTAGCAGCGAATTCGATACATCTCTCTTAATGTCTCTCTAAAACAAGGCGCTTATCTCTCTAAAGTTAGAGAGATAAGCGCCTTGTTTTAGAGAGACGGAATGCCAAAATTCGTCCGTCAGCTACCATCTGCCAAAAATGACGGATAAAGGGCTCATCGAAGTAATGGGTTCATCGACGAGGCGCAACCGCTGCTATCGGAAGAAGTAGATGCAGCCGAATTGCCCCTCTATCGTCTCTCGAAGTTTGATGGGTGCTAGAGGGGCGACTGCCTCGCGATATTTTCCCAAGATAAAACCTGCCAAAACAAACCTGTCCCTTATTGACAGGTCAGTTAACGTAGTCCAGGTTGAGCATATGTGCCCGGAGCCCGCGCAGCGCCGAGCAGTTACGCCGTTTGTAAAACGGCGTAATCTAAAGGTTCATGTTGCCGTGGATGTAGGGGGTGACCTCGGGGGAGATATGGTCGCAGCCCAGCTCGCGCAGCGCGGACTCGATAACGGCGGGCAGCGGGGTTTTGCCCTCGGCATCGACGGCGTTGCCACCGAGGGCAGCAATCTTGGCGACATCTGCGGGTGCGGCCTCGATATGCATGCAGCCGCCGATCAAGCGCGCGCGTACCTGTGCCAGATCAAGATTGTGCAGGTAATCCTCGCAGGCGCGGATTAAATCGACCTTCTCGCGCGTAAGCTCCTCGCCCGTGGGGACGCGGGTGGCAAGACATGCTCCCGCCGGCAGGTTCCAAACGGGATAGCCCCATGCGCGCAGCAGCTCGCGCTCTTCGTCCTTGGTAAAGCCGACCTCCATAAGGGGTGAGCGTACGCCGAGCTCTTCTGCCGCACGCATGCCGGGGCGGTAGTCACCGCGATCGCTTGCATTGCTGCCATCGATGACGGTGGGAAAGCCGAGCGACTTGGCGTGGTTGACGATGGCGGTAAAGCCGGCGTGCTTGCAGTGGTAGCAGCGATTAGCATCGTTGCAGGCTACTTGGGGGAGCTGCAGCTGATCCACCGAAAGATTGAGCACGGGGAGCTTAAAATGCGGCCCCTCATTGGCCTGCCCATCAACGGACTGCTCAAACGAAGCCTGCTCGGGCGTGCCGATGAGCGGCGTGGTGAGATGGACGAGAAGAGTATTGGTAGGCATGACGCGGGCGCATACGGCGGCCAAAAAGCTGCTGTCAACGCCGCCGGAAAACCCGATAGCCACGCGCCCGTATGCCAAAAGCAGCTGCTCGAGCGCCGATAGCTTGTCTTGAAGCTCCTCTGCGGGTGCCGTGGTGTCTAAAATCATGAAACGTTCCTTATCGTTGAGTACTCGATCGAAAACTATAATCCTAATGCGTTACTTGCCATAAGACTTCTATCTGTGTAACGAAAGTGCAATATGGTATATACGTTATATACAAGTTGCCAAATGCGGTAGAGTTGCAGCAACGCGACAGCGAGAGTCGATGGGGGACCGATATGATCAAGGCTGTTATTTTTGACATGGATGGAACGCTGGTCGATACCGAGCGTTTGGGGATTAAGGCCTGGAAGGCAGGCGCCGCTGAGCTGGGGCTCGCGATTGATGAAGCGCTGATCCATCAGTTTATCGGCCGCACGCTGCCCGATGTTATGGACATCCTCGATAAGCATTATGGCAGCCACGAAACCACCGAGGCGATCTATCGTCGCCACAAGGAGATTCGCGACGAGATGGTCAAGACCGAACTGGAACTTAAGGCCGGCGCCGCCGAGTGCCTAGACGAGCTGCTAGCTGCGGGCTATCACGTGGGCCTAGCGACGTCGTCGCGCCTCGTTACGGCCGAGCGCAACCTTAAGATGGTCGGTCTTTTTGACAAGTTTGAAACGGTAACGTGTGGCGAGGACGTCGTGCACGGCAAGCCCGACCCCGAGATGTATCTGCTCGCCTGCGAGCGTGCGGGCTTTGCCCCCGAGGAGTGCGCCGTGGTCGAGGATTCGCGCAATGGTTGCGTCTCGGGCATCACGGCTGGCTGCCACGTCTTTGCCGTTCCCGATATTGTGCCGCTGCCGCAGGACGTGGTGGATGGCTGCGAGGCCGTGCTCGATACGTTGTTCGACCTGGCGGCGGCAATCAAGACCGTGCGCTAGAAAATTGCGGCGTTGAAACGAGCGATTGCTCACGTTTGCGCTTAAGCAAAAGGGGTCCGGCAATGGTCGGGCCCCTTTTGCTTAAGCGACGACTTAGCATACTCGCGGGCGTGCTATAGATACGCACCGAGGTTGATGGCCGTGGCGTCGGTCTGGCTGCTTGCCTGGGTGCTGGCGCGTTCCAGTAGGAACGGACGTACCAGTTCTTGGCGGTTGATATCCTCGGCGGCGACTGCGGTGACGGTACGCACTGCGGAGCCGACACGGATATGCTTGATCTTTGCCGGGGCCTTGTTCTCGATTTGCTCCATCAGCAGTTGGACACCCTTGCGGCCAATCTCGTAGCCCGGGGGCGCTACCGTAGTGAGCGGGACCGATCCGCTCCAAGCGAGCGGGTTGCCGTCGCATCCGGCCACGCGTACTTGCCCGGGGACAGAGATGCCCTTGTCGACCAGTGCCGAAACGACACCCGAGGCCAACACATCGGTCAGGCCGACGACAAAATCGGGACGTTCGTCCGCGGGGCGCTCGGCGATTTGGGCACCGATGCCGTAGCCGTCGGCAGCGGTATTCCATTCGCCGGCGTCGATGACTTCGATCTTGATATCGGGGTGCAGGGCGAGCGCCTTATGAATGCCAAGGACGCGCAGGGTGAGTTGCATAAATGCTGCTCGGCCGACGACGACAATATGGTGCGCGCCGCGGGCGATGGCAAGTTCGGCAATGATGCGACCCTGGGCCTCATTGTCGGCCGCTACGTAGTAGCCGGGCTCGGAGCAATGGATGTCCAGATGGACGATCGGCACGGGCATCTTGGTCATGGCGGGGTGCCAGTCGGGGGATGCCATGGGCTGAACCATGACGCCGGACATCTGGGTGCCCATAAAGTAGCGCAGGTAATGGTCCTCGAGAATATCGTCGTTATCGGCGTTGGCGATGAGCAAGTCGTAGCCGTGCTTGCGGGCCTCGTTGTGGGCGCCGCTGGCGATTTGGAGCGAAAAGCCGTGATCGAGACGGGGGAGCACCAGGCCAAAGGACTTGGTGGCGCCGCCCGCGAGCTGACGGGCGCTTTGGTTGGGCAGGTAGCCAAGGCGACTGATGGTCTCGTTGATGAGCTTGAGGGTCTCGGGGCGCAACTTTTCGGGATGGTTGAGCGCGTTGGAAACCGTGCCCAGCGAAACCCCGGCCTCGCGCGCGACGTCGCTGATTTTTACCTTTGCCATAGCGGCCCCTTTGATGCGTTTCAAGTACAAGCCAGATTGTAGCATCCCAAACCTACCAAAGAGGGATAGGTTTATTTTGGCAGGTTTTATCTGGGGAAACGCTGTTGCCAGCTCAAACCACCACGAAGGGGACAGGTGCTTTTGTGGTGGTTTGGACCGGCTGGACGTGTGTGCATCGGGTGGTATCTAAGTTGAGATACCACTTCTGGTATATCAGCTTGCGTTTGCGTGAGTACAATACTCGAACGTTATACGTCTCAGCGCCCCCTGTGCGTGGACGTCTTGCAGTCACGCGAACGAAGGGATTTATCCTATGTGCGGAATCGTCGGCTACACCGGCTCTGATATTGCAAAGAACATCCTGGTCACGGGCCTCAAGCGTATGGAGTATCGCGGCTATGACTCCTCGGGCGTCGCGCTCGAGGTGGGCGAGGGCGCCGCGGCGCACCTCGACGTCATCCGCCGCGTGGGCAAGGTCGCGGGCCTGGAGAGCGAGCTTTCCAACATCGACAGCGACGCTACCTGCGGTATCGGCCACACCCGTTGGGCCACCCACGGCAAGCCCTCCGTCGTTAACGCTCACCCCCACACCAGCTGCGACGGTCGTATCGCCATCGTCCACAACGGCATCATCGAGAACTTCGCCGAGCTGCGCGAAGAGCTGGAGGGTCGCGGCCACCACTTTAAGAGCGAGACCGATACCGAGGTCTTCGCGCATCTGATCGAAGAGGCTTATGCCGAGACGCACGACCTGATGGCCTCCGTGCGCGAGGCGTGCACCCACGTGGTCGGTGCCTATGGTCTGGCCGCCGTGTGCGCTGACGAGCCCGGCGTGATCGCCGTGGCCCGCAAGGATTCCCCGATCGTGGTCGGTGTGGGCGAAACCGGCTCCTATGTTGCTTCCGATGTCATCGCGCTCATCGACGCCACCCGCGATGTCGTGGTGCTCGAGGACGGTCAGTTTGCCAAGCTCACGCCCGCAGGCGTCGAGTACACCGACGAGGCCGGCAATGTTATCGAGCCCAAGGTCACCCACATCGACTGGGACCTGGACATGGCAGAAAAGGGCGGTTATCCCGACTTTATGCTCAAGGAAATCCACGAGCAGCCGCGCGTCGTGCGCGACACGCTGGTTGGTCGTATGACGCCGGCCGGCGAGCTCGACATTGACGAGCTGGGCCTTTCGCTCGAGGAACTCAACGATATCGACCGCGTCTACGTGATCGCTTGCGGCACCAGCTATCACGCTGGCCTCATTGCCAAGAATCTCATTGAGGGCTGGGCTCGCATCCCCACCGAGGTGGAGGCGGCCAGCGAGTTCCGCTATCGCAACCCCATCATCACGCCGACGACGCTCGTCGTGGCCGTGTCCCAGTCGGGCGAGACGGCCGACACTCTCGCCGCCATCCGCGATGCGCGCATCAAGGGTGCCAAGGTCTTCGGCATCACCAACGTGGTGGGCAGCCCCGTGGCGCGTGAGAGCGACGGCGTCATCTACACCAAGGCCAACAAGGAGATCGCGGTCGCCTCGACCAAGAGCTTCATCGGCCAGGTTGTGAGCCTGACGCTGCTGGCCCTGCTGCTGGCGCAGGTCAAGTACCGCTTGACCACCAAGCAGGCGCGCATGCTGTTCCGCGAGCTTTCCGATACGGCCGAGCAGATCCAGTGGATTTTGGATACCCAAACCGAGGCCGTTCATGAGGCCGCCCTGCTGTGCAAGGACGCGCAGTCCGCACTGTTTGTGGGTCGCGGCATGGGTGCCGCTATTTCCTACGAGGGCGCGCTCAAGCTCAAAGAGGTCAGCTACCTGCACGCCGAGGCATATGCCGCCGGTGAGATGAAGCACGGCCCCATTGCCCTGATCGACCTGGGCTTCCCTGTCATCGCTGTGGCCACCAAGAGTGCCACCTACGACAAGACCGTGTCGAACCTTATGGAGTGCAAGGCGCGCGGTGCCAAGGTCATCGTCGTTGCCACCGAGGGCGACGAGGAGATCAACAAGATTGCCGACTGCATCATCCGCGTGCCGGCAGTCCGCGACGTGTTCAGCCCCATCACGGCGAGTGTCCCGCTGCAGCTGCTCGCCCGCGAGGTCGCCATCCTGCGCGGCTGCGACGTCGACCAGCCCCGCAACCTGGCGAAAAGCGTCACGGTCGAGTAGTTGGTTCCGCCGTTCTAGCGACTAAGGCCCGGCTCCGCATCAAGACGGAGCCGGGCCTTGTTGCATTTGCCCGGATAAAACCTGCCAAAATAAACCTGTCCCTTTTTGGCAGGTTAGCGGAGCTTGCTGGTCTCGAAGTACTCGGGGAACTGGTCCAGAACCTCGGTTTGGTTGCGGAACATCATGTGCAGGTGCTTGCTGACCGAAAAGCTCGCTTCGATGGGGTCGCGACCGGCGATAGCGCGGCGAATCTGCTTGTGCTCGTTCACGATGTCCTGATTGTCGAGAACCTGCGTGGCGGCGCGCAGCCAGCGGAAGCGCTCCAGGTCGGCATTGGTCTCTTCGAGCCACGACCACACGGTGCTGCGACATGCGATGCTAAAAATCATGTGATGCATGAGGTTGTCGCTCAAAAAGAAGCCGATGCGATCCTCTTCGGCCATGGCCTTTTCCTGCAGCGCGATGGCGCGGTCGAGCTGCTCGATGCCAGCCGACGTGGCGCGCGCGCAGCACTCCACGATCACCTGCTTTTCCAGATGCTCGCGGATGTAACAGGCACTCTCGGCAAGGGTGAGGTTGATGGGCGAGACATAGGTGCCGCTCTGGGGCACGGTGCGCACCAGGCCTTCCTGCGCCAAGCGAACCAAAGCCTCGCGCACGGGCGTGCGACCCATATCCAGGTCGTCGCAAAGTTGCTTGACGCCCAGCTTTTCGCCCGGCTTGTAGTCCAGGTAGACGATTTTGCGTCGAATGGTGTGATAGGACTGGTCCTGTAGGCTCGTTTCCTGCTCGCCGACGTGCATCGATTCTTCCATAGCGCCTCGCAACTGTTCTATCAAACTCATATGTCAGTTGTTAATTATGCCGCGAATCAGCTCTCCGCGGTGGGTAATTCGGCTGTTGCCTGAGAACTATTGCGGCATCTTAGTCTGTGTTTGCGCAAGGCTGCGCTCAATGTTGCCGTATCATAAGCCGTCGCAAACGTGAAATAGAAAGAAGGAATCCCATATGCAACTGGCAAACATCGTACGCGAGCGCTGGAAAGGCGTCTTGTTCTGCCTGATCATCGCCATTCCCGCGACGTTGCTCGGCAAACAGATTGAGGTGGTCGGCGGTCCGGTATTCGCCATCCTCTTTGGCATGGTCCTGGCGCTCGTCTTTCCCAAGAATCGTCGCGAACAGCTCGCCGCCGGCGTTACCTATACGTCCAAAAAAGTCTTGCAGTACGCGGTTATCCTGCTTGGCTTTGGCATGAACCTCTCCCAGATTCTGTCCAAGGGCGCCCAGTCGTTGCCGATTATCGTGGCGACAATCTCGACATCGCTTGTCATTGCCTTTGTGCTCTGCCGCGTCATGAACGTGCCGGGCAAGATCGCGACGCTTGTGGGTGTGGGTTCGTCGATTTGCGGCGGTTCTGCCATCGCCGCGACCGCACCCGTCATCGATGCCGACGATCGCGAGATTGCCCAGGCTATTTCGGTCATCTTCCTGTTTAACGTTATCGCGGCGCTCGTGTTTCCGACGCTCGGCGGCATGCTCGGGCTGACCAACGAGGGCTTTGGCCTGTTTGCCGGTACCGCCATCAACGACACCTCGTCCGTAACGGCTGCGGCGAGCGCTTGGGACAGCATGCATCCCGGCGCCAATGTGCTCGAGAGCGCCACGGTGGTCAAGCTCACCAGGACGCTGGCCATTATTCCCATCACGTTGGTCCTCGCATGCTGGCAGATGCATCTGGCACGCAAGGCCGGTGGCGACGCTAAGAGCACGTTCTCGCTTAAACGCGCGTTTCCCATGTTTGTGCTGTTCTTTGTGCTGGCGAGCGTGATCACCACGGTGTTTCAGCTTCCTGTGTCCATCACGGCGCCCATCAAGGAGCTGTCGAAGTTCTTTATTGTGATGGCCATGGCGGCTATTGGTTTTAATACCGATATCGTCGAGCTGGTCAAAAAGGGCGGCAAGCCCATCGCGCTGGGCTTTTGCTGCTGGATTGGCATTGCGTGCATGAGTTTGGGAATGCAGCACGTGCTGGGAATCTGGTAGAGAAGTAGCTTATTTGCGTGCTGGTGAGCGCATGCCTGCGGTGGAGCGATAGGAGCTCTTGCGGGTATGGCTTGTCCGCAGGTTTATAAGTCCCGAAGAGCTCTTATCGCCCCGCCAGGATGGCGATGCGGGGCAACACCTATACTCGCAGGACGGCGCTTTCTGCCCTATAGTGTTTGGTGAGCAATATCGTTCAATTTTGAAACACTCGGTCGTACGACCGTCGGCGGTTGCACGTCGCCGCGGACAGGGGCAAATCATGGATAGCGATGCCAAGCTGAACATCTTGACCGATGCCCTAGCTGCTGCCGGGGCCTCGGCATTGGCAATCGATGCGCGTGGGGACGTCGCGATCTCGACCATGAATGACGCGGCGCTTGAGCGGGATGCGGCAGTTTTTGTCGCTGAGCGTCTCGACCGTATAGGAGACGGCGCGCGTCTGGTTATGGGGCGTGCGGGTACGCGCCTGAGCCTGACCGTTCGCCCCACCGACAAAGAGGGCGGGAGGCTTTGGGTCGTTGTGGTCCGCGAGGTGCGCGGTGCCGCGGCGCATGCGGGCATCGAGTGGCTCAACGCCGACGAAGTTGAGGCCCGCTACGAATCGAGCGCGTACGGCATCGTTGAGGGTGCCGCTGCGGTGGCTGCACCGGTTGCCGAGAGCTACGCGCGCGGTGTGCCCCTTATGCTCGAGGGCGAGCTGGGAGCGGGTCAGGTCGAGATCGCCAAGCGCCTCTATCTGGACGGTCCTTTTGCCGATCAGCCCTTTGTTTCCATTGCGCTCGATGAGCTCACCGAGCGCGGTTGGCGCCATGTGCTCAAAAGCGCCGAATCGCCGTTGTTCCAAATGGGGCTGACCCTTTGCATTGAGGGCTGGAACGCGGTTGGCCCCCAGCGCCTCCGCGAGCTGGTCTCCACGATGACCGACACCGCGTTGGCGACGCGCTGCCATGTGGTGCTGACGGCGAATGACATGCCGGGCGGCAGCGAAAGTGATCAAGCCGCCTTTGTGACCGAGCGCTTCGCCTGTGCGGTGAGCGTGGCGCCGGCAATCGCCGAGCAGGGAGCCGCGTCGACGAAGGTCGCGCGCTATTTGGAATATCTTGCTGATGCATTTGGGACGGCAGCGCCCACGCTGTCTGCCACGGCGACGAAGACGCTCGATGCTTACCGCTGGCCGCGCAACTATCTGCAGCTCCGCGAGGTCTCGGAACGACTGTATATATTGGTAGGGGCGGGCACGGTGGACCGCGCTGTGGCGGAGGAAGTGCTCGCCCAAGAGGACGTGATTAAGACCGCAACCTTTGGCGCCCCGACGCTCGAAAGTGACCTGTATATCCTGCGACCGCTGGCCGATACCGAGCGAGATATCGCGCATCTGGTTGTAGACCATCTCCACGGCAACCGAACCCGTGCGGCGGAGGTGCTGGGCATAAGCCGTACAACGCTGTGGCGCTTGCTGAAGGACGATGACCGTTGAGCGAGGCGCCCGTGACCGCGCGCGACGCGTGTGCTACAGTCCAAAGCGTTATTGTTTCGATTTGGTTACGGCGTGCGAGGGCATATGGCTGAGACTTCAAAACCGAGCCGCAGAAGGCGGAGACGCGT
>CABUCA010000032.1 GCA_902489965.1 uncultured Collinsella sp. | reverse complement strand
TTTGAGGACGGCCGAAGAGGCGTCAGCAGGTCAGTGGGTCATCGTCCCGGCGTTCAGCATCAGGGTAGCGCTGCGACGCGGAAATCGCGCGCCGTTGCCGCGCCCCGCAGTGCCCGCTTCCCCCAAGGACAATTATCAGTGCAGGTAGATGCCTTGTGCTTTTTTGCGAAAAGCCGGCGTGGTTGGAAATTCTCAATTCATCGTAGTAAACCGGCATAGTTTCGTATTTCCAGCAGGTCCAAATTCGTCAATACGTCGGCATTTGTGAAAAAAGCCCGACCTCCGTGGGAGATCGGGCTTATAGGGCTCAGCTAAACCAAACCTACACGGTCAAATGACCTGCAGATTACATCTGCTCGGGCGCGGAAACGCCAACGAGGGTAAGCACCAGGGCGAGCGTCACGCGGACAGCGTCGCAAGCTGCCAGACGGGCGCGCGAAAGCTCGGGGTCGACGGGACGGCCCTCGCTCGGCAGCACCTGGCAGGCAGCGTAGAAGCTGTGGAAGTCACCGGCGAGTTCCTCGGCAAAGTGGGTCAGACGGAACGGAGCGCGATCGCGAGCACAGCTGGCGATCAGGTCGGTGAGCTCGTTGAGCTTGCGCGAAAGGGCGAGCTCGGTCGGGTCGGTCAGCAGCGAGTAATCGACGTTCTCACCGATGGCCTTGGCGGCAACGGCCTTCATGCCCATCTCATCGGCCTGCTCGGCGGTAACGTCGGCGGCACGGCGCAGGATGGAGCACACGCGGGCGTGAGCATACTGCACGTAATAGACCGGGTTGGAGTTGTCGCGCTTCTTAACGGCCTCGATGTCGAAGTCGACCATCTGGTTGGAGCTCTTGGAGATGAGCGTGTAGCGAGCGGCATCGGAGCCGACCTCGTCGACGAGCTCCTGCAGGGTCACCATGGTGCCCTTGCGCTTGGACATACGGACGGGCTTGCCGTTGCGCAGCAGGTTGACGAGCTGGCCCAGCAGAACCTCGAACTTGCCGGGATAGCCAAGAGCGTCGCAGACGCAGCGGACGCGCTCGATGTAGCCGTGGTGGTCGGCACCCCAAATGTCGATGACGTGGTCGACGCGCTGGAACTTGTCCCAGTGATAGGCAACGTCGGAGGCGAAGTAGGTGTACTCGCCATCGGACTTGATCAGGACGCGGTCCTTGTCGTCGCCCAGGTCGGTGGAACGGAACCACAGGGCGCCGTCCTTGGTGTAGAGGTAGCCCATCTTGTCGAGCTTCTCAAAAGCGCGGTCGACGGCGGAGGTGCCGGCGGTCTCGCCCTCGGTGTCCTTCACATACAGCGAGCGCTCGGAGTACCAACGATCGAAGTCGCAGTTGGCGGCGTGGCAGAGGTCGCGCATGTTGTCGACCATCTTCACGTAGCCGCGCTCACGGAAGCTCTCCATACGCTCCTGCGGATCGGCGTCGACCCACTTATCGCCGTCGGTGCGCCAGAACTCGGCGGCCTCGTCGATGATGTAGTCGCCGCCGTAGGAGTCCTTGCCCAGAGTCTCGGCAAAGTTGTCCTGATACGGATGGGTCTCGGGATGCTCGTCGTTCTCGTCGGCAACGAAGGCGTCACGGTCGGCGATCAGCAGCTTGTGAGCCTCGTCGATATCAACGCCCTGCTTGGCGATGATGTCGGCAAGCTGCATGTAGCGCGTGCTGATGGAGTTGCCGAAGGTGTTCATCTGAGAGCCGTGGTCATTGATGTAGAACTCACGCTGAATCTCATAGCCGGCGTGGTCCATGACGCGGCAGAGCGAATCGCCCAGCGCGGCCCAGCGGCCGTGGCCGATGTGCATGGGGCCGACGGGGTTGGCGGAAACGAACTCGACCTGGGTCTTCAGGCCACCACCGACGTTGGACTTAGCGAAGTCCATGCCCTTCTCGCGAGCCTCGCCAAAGATGGCATTCTTGACGGCGACGGAGAGGTAGAAGTTGATGAAGCCGGGACCTGCGATTTCGACCTTCTCGATCGCGGGATCCTCGGGCATATGGGCAACGATGGCCTCGGCGATCTTGCGCGGGGCGCAGTGGGCCAGCTTGGCGGACTTCAGGGCCATGGTAGAGGTCCACTCGCCATGAGAAGTGTCAGCCGGTCGCTCGATAGCGCAATCGTCAAGTTCAAATGCGGAAAGGTCGCCGGCCTCCTGGGCCGCAGCAAGCGCAGCGCGTACCAGCTCTTCAATCTTCTCGGGCATAGATCCTCCTTGTGTTAAAGCCCCCGAGCTCTTGGTCACTCGTAGGGCAAAAGCCAGAGTTTGTAGCACTCTATCACAAGCGGTAGCTACTGTCGCAGGGTAAAGCTAATAGATATTGCATATGCACAAAATTGACTACAGCTTGTATGGAGTCACTCAAAGATGCCAGTCTGCCTGCAAATTATGCACGCGTTGAAAATGCATAAAGGTGTGAATGAGCTGCGTCTGTTATCGAATACTCTTACCTATCGGAGTTGTGTGCTTTTCCTGCATAAAGTAAGGGTTTGCGCACGTCAGCGTGTTATTCTAGTCATACGTAAATTCGTATAAGTTGGAGGTAGCATGTTCTCAATCGGTCAACACGTCATTCATCCGGGCCAGGGAGTCTGCACCGTCGTCGGTTTTAGGGACGACACGCCGCAGCCCATGCTGTTGCTCGAGACCAAGCAGGGACATGCACAGACGATTCTCATGTACCCCGTGGCGCAGGCCGACCGTCTGCATGCCGCCATCTCCCAGCAAGATGCAGAGCACCTGCTGAGCCACTACGACGAGCTCGAGTGCGACACCTTTACCGAGCGCAACAGTTCGCTGGAGGAGACGCACTTTAAACAGCAGCTCAAGCTGGGTGCGCCCGAGACGGTCCGCGTGGCAAAAACCATGATGCACCGTATTCGCCAGGCCGAGGAAGCAGACAAAAAGCCCAGCTCTTACTACATGCGCGTACTCAAGGAAGCCAAGCGCCGCTCCATCGAGGAGTTCGCCGTGGCCTTGGGCGTCACCGAGGAGGACGCCGAAGCCCGCCTAGCCCAAGCCGCCCTCAACTAACCCAACCGCGCCAAAACCACCACAAAGGAGACAGGCACCTTTGTGGTGGTTTTCTTGTTCTAGTAGTATTCATTCTTATCGATCCCCACGAGCACAAGGAGTCTCTTATGGCAGAGCCGCTTACCGCCGGAATCACCCGCGACCGCGCGTTCGAACTGCTCAACGAGCATAACAAGGACCCGTTCCACATCACCCATGGCGAGACGGTCGAGGGCACTATGCGCTACTTTGCGCGCGAGTTCGACCCCGAGAACGAGGAGTTTTGGGGCATCGTCGGTCTGCTGCACGACCTGGATTGGGAGGAGCATGAGGACGACCCCATGAACCACACCATCTATGCTGCCGAGATTCTTGAGGACGAAGGTGCGTCTCCCGAGCTCATTCGCGCCATCCAGACGCACACGTCCGACTTCAACACCTCGCTGCCCAAACCCGAGCTGCAGATGGAAAAGATCCTGTTTGCCTGCGATGAGCTCACCGGCCTGATCGGCGCTGCAGTCATCATGCGTCCGAGCAAGAGCGTCATGGACTTTACGACCAAGTCGCTCAAGAAGAAGTTCAAGGACAAGCGCTTTGCCGCTGGCTGTTCGCGCGACGTGATTACGCAGGGCGCCGAGATGTTGGGCTGGGAGCTCCCCGAGCTCTTTGACCGCACCATCGCGGCCATGCAGTCCTTCGCCCCCGACCGCGATACCTTCCAGGCCTAACCGCCCACGCCACCTAAAACCACCACAAAGGGGAAAGGCACCTTTGTGGTGGTTTTTCTTGCGCGGGCGCTAGGGGCGGACCTGGCCGGTGCCGCGGAGCTTGTATTTGTAGGTGGTGAGGGCCTCGGCGGCAAAGGGGCCACGGGCGTGGAGCTTTTGGGTCGAGATGCCGATCTCGGCGCCCAGGCCAAACTCGCCGCCGTCGGTGAAGCGCGTGCTGGCGTTGGCGTACACGGCCGAGGCATCGACCGCATCCAGGAAGCGCTCGCAAGCATCCGTGTCCTCGGCAACGATGGCCTCGGAGTGCATCGTGCCGTAGCGGTTGATGTGTGCGATGGCCTCGTCCTCGTTTGCCACGACCTTCACGCTCATCTCGAGCGCCAGGTACTCGCGACCCCAGTCCTCCTCAGTCGCGGCGACGTAGTCATCGCCCTCCACAAAGCCGGCGTCGGCGCACGCGGCGCACGTGGCCTCGTCGCCGTGAATGAGCACGCCGTGGTCGTGCAGCACGGCAACGACCGCAGGCAAAAACGCATTGACCACAGCATGGTCGACCAGCAGCGACTCGGCAGCATTGCACACGCCTACGCGCTGGGTCTTGGCATTAACGATAATGTTGAGCGCCTTATCAAAGTCGGCGGATTCATGCACGTAGATGTGGCAGTTGCCCGTGCCCGTCTCGATCACCGGCACAAGCGACTCGCGCACGCAGCGCTGGATCAGGCCTGCACCGCCGCGCGGAATGAGTACGTCGACAATACCGCGGAGCTTCATGAGCTCGCCGGTGGCCTCGCGGTCGGTGGACTCGATCATCGACACGGCCTCGCGCGGGAAGCCCTTGGCCTCGAGCGCATCGGCCAGCAGCTCGGCGATCATGGCACACGAGTGATAGGCCAGCGAGCCGCCGCGCAGAATGCAGGCGTTGCCGGTACGGATGCAGATGCCCGCGGCGTCGGCCGTCACGTTGGGGCGCGCCTCGTAGACCATAGCGACCAGGCCCAGCGGCACACTCACACGGGTCAGTTCCACGCCGCTTGCAAGCACGCGGTGGTCGAGCACGCGGCCCACGGGATCAGGCAGCTCGGCGAGCTTTTCCAGGCCGGCGGCCATGCCCTCGACGCGCTCGGGCGTCAGCAGCAGGCGATCGAGCAGTCCGGCCGAAGTGCCCGCATCGCGCGCGGCGGACATATCGAGCTCGTTAGCGGCGACGATGGAGTCGACACCGTTGCGCAGTGCTGCGGCCATGGCGCGCACGGCCTCCTGACGCTGCTCATCGCTCGCCGTGGCAAGCGAGGCCGACGCTGCCTTGGCGGCAACGGCAAGATCGTAGACATACGTGGCTATATCGACCGACATGGGCGGCCCTTTCTCCTAGAAGTTTGCAACCATGGTAGCCGATTTGCGCATGGCCTCGCCCACGGCGGTAGAATTGGTCAACCCGAAACACCGCAACGAACGGAAGACTCACATGGCCCTTATCACTTCGTACCACGTCCCCGGCCTTTACGTCGAGGACCACAGCATCGACGTCCCCCTTGACTGGCGCGGCCTGGAGCCGATGCTCCTGGCCGTCGGCAGTACCATGCGCCGCGGCGCTATGCCGGCACCCATCGCCGGCGCGCCCGAGAGCATCAAGCTCTTCTACCGCGTGGTTTGCGCGCCCGACCGCATCAACGACGATCTGCCGCTGCTCCTGTTTTTGCAGGGCGGCCCCGGCGGCGAGAGCCCACGTCCGCTGTCGCCCACAAGCGACGGCTGGATCGAGGAGGCCGTCAAGCACTTCCGCGTGGTCCTTCCCGACCAGCGCGGCACCGGACGCAGTAGCTGCGTGGACGGACGCACGATCAAGGCACTGGGTGATCGCGCAACGGCCGCCGGCGCCGATACAGCACGCTCGCAGGCGGACTTCCTCAAGCGCCACCTCGCCAGCTCCATCGTGCGCGATTTTGAGTACCTGCGCCTAGTGGGCTTTGGCGGCAAGCCGTGGGTCACGCTCGGCCAAAGCTACGGCGGTTTTTTGACGCTGAGCTACCTGTCGCTCTTCCCCGAGGGCGTGGCGGCGAGCTTTACCTGCGGCGGCATCCCCCACGTACCGGCGAGCGCAAGCGAGGTCTACGCGCACACCTTCCCGCGCATGGCCGCCAAGACGCAGCAGTATTATGACCGCTATCCCGCTGACGTCGAGCGCGTGGCAGCCCTGGCCGATGCGCTCGAGGCTCAGAAGCCCGTGCTGCCCGACGGCTCGCCGATGACGGTCGAGCGCCTACAGCTCATGGGCAGCGACTTTGGCATGAAGCCGAGCTTTGAGCGCATGCATTGGACTATCGATCACGCTTTTGTTACTGGCGACGGTACGCTGAGCTGCGGCTCCTCGGTATCCGACAGCTTTTTGATGCGCGCCTTCGAGCGCACCAACACACGCACGAACCCGCTGTACTGGACACTGCAGGAGTTTATCTACGCCGACGGCGACACCATGCCCATTCGCTGGGCCGCAGCAGAGGAGAAGGCCCGTCGTGCCGAGTTCGACACACTCGCGCGCCCGCTCATGTTTACCGGCGAGGCCATGTTCCCGTGGATGTTCGAGCAGATGCCCGAGCTCAAGCCCTTCAAGCCCGCCATGGACCTGCTGATGGAAGACACCAGCTGGGACAAGATCTACGACCCGCAGCGCCTGGCCTGCAACGAGGTGCCGCTCCAGGCCGCGGTGTATTTCGACGACATGTACGTGGATTCGAGCCTGCAGCTCGATACGCTCAGCCGCGTGGGCAACTCGCATGCCTGGGTGACCAACGAGTTCGAGCACGACGGCCTGCACGGCAGCGTGGTGTTCAAGCACCTCTTCGACGAAGCCCTCAACCGCGGAGACCTGCGCCGGATCTTCTAGCAAAGGGGTGTCCCCACCTGCCGGCACAAAAGGAACGTCCCCAAGTGCCGAACAAGTGCCGGCAACGACAATGCCGCAGGTAGAGAACGGAAAGCGAAAACGCCCCTAAGCGAGCAAGGTGACGTGAAAGAGGAGGGCATTGACCTTTTGGTCATGCCCGACGATTGAACGTCAGATTGCCGCTTAGGGGCGTTTGCAGCGTCAATTGGTTATGCGAAGACGATTAAATTATCCCTGTGTATCGCCGGCTTCTCGGCCAGGTTAGCGAGCAGGCGGTTGCTGGCGATCTGGTCCTGGCGGCGACCGGCAGCAAGCTCCAGCACGTCCGAATCGGCCTCAGCGATACCGCGGGCGACGACCGTACCGCTCGGATCGCACACATCGAGCACATCGCCCTCGGCAAACTGGCCATCGACCTCGCGAATACCCACCGCAAGCAAGGAAGAGCCACGGCTAACCAGCGCCTTCGCGGCACCATCATCGACCGTCACCGAGCCGTGCGCCTTGTCGCCCAGTGCGATCCACAGCTTGCGGGGTGCGATGTCCAGACGCTCCGCCGGCGGATCGAACAGCGTGCCCACGCTCTCGCCGCGGGCGAGGCGCACGAGCGCATCGGGTTCCTCGCCCGAGCAAATCACGCTCTGAATGCCCGCCGTCATCAGGATACGGCTCGCGCGAATCTTGGTAATCATGCCGCCCGTGCCCACCGATGTGGAAGAATCGCCCGCCGAGGCAATAATCTTGGCATCGATCTTATGCACGACAGGAACAAACTCGGCCGTCGGGTCCTCGTGCGGATTGGCAGTATAGAGACCATCGATGTCCGAGAGCGTCACGCACAGATCGGCAGAAACCAGGCAGCTCACAAGCGCCGCCAGTGTGTCGTTGTCACCAAACTTGATCTCATCGACGGTAACGGTATCGTTCTCGTTGACGATCGGCACCACGCCAAGCTCCACGAGGCGCAGCAGGGCGTCGCGCGCATGCAGGTAGGACGTGCGACGGGCCGTGTCGTGGCGCGTGAGCAGCACGAGCGAGGTGAGCAGGTCGCGCGCATGGAACTCCTCGTCGTAGGCCGACGAGATGATGCACTGACCGCACGAGGACCCGACGGCCCCGGCCGAGGCGCAAGCCTGTAAGCTCGGCAGGTCACCGACCGGCTTGCGGTCGAAGCCCAGCACGGGATAGCCACAGGCAATAGCGCCCGAGCTCACCACGACCAGACGCCAGCCGAGCTTGCGCAGCGCTGCGGCTTGATCGGCAAGTCCGCCGATAAAGGCGCGGTTGACCTTGCCATCGGCGCCCACCACCGTGGACGAACCGATCTTTACCACCATCGTTTTATAAGAAGTCGTCATACGTCAAACCAATCAACTGTTCAGCGAACGGCCGAGCGGCGGCCAAGGGAGCGTGACTCGCCCCTACCGCCCAAAGAATTAGTGAGCCCAGGGAAAAGCAGAAGCCGCGGCCATATTCTTGCGCACGAGCTCGTCGCGCACCTGAGCCAGGCCCTGCTCCATACCCACCACATAGGTCTGCGGGTACAGGAAGCGCTTGAAAGCTGCGTCCAGATGATCGAGCGCCCAAACACAGCGCTCGCGCGCGTCCTGGATGCTCTCACGCGGAGCCACCGCGCTGCCGTCGCGCACGATCGGCACCAGCAGCTCGCGATACTCAAGTTCGGACACGTCGGTCACCAGGGCGGCATCATTCACGGCCACGAGGGTATTGCCGCGCGCGGCGCCCTCCCCCGCCAGATGGTCCTCGTCGTAGATCATGTCGCAGACCGGGCCGCCAAAGCCGTCGTAATAACGGCGCACGCGTTGCACACCCGGGATCGTGCGCTTGTAGGGCTGCTCGGAGAGCTTGACCACCGGCGTCCATGGATCTGCCTCGCTCGCACGGCGGGCGGAAAGCTTGTACACGCCACCCAGCGCCGGCTGGTCATAGCAGGTCGCAAGCTTGGTACCCACACCAAAGCTGTCGATGGGCGCACCCTGGTCGAGCAGCGACTGAATCGTGTACTCGTCAAGATCGTTGGAAACCGAGATCCCCACATAGGGCAGGCCCTCGGCATCAAAACGGCCGCGAACATACTTGGAGAGCTTGGCAAGGTCGCCGGAGTCGATGCGAATAGCCGACAGGCGCTCGCCCACCGCCTCCATCTCCTTGGCAACCGTAATGGCATGCTCGCAGCCCTCGCGCACGTCATAGGTGTCGATGAGCAGCGTACAGTTCTTGGGGCTCGACTTGGCAAAGGCGCGGAAGGCCTCGAGCTCGGAATCGAAGCTCATCACCCAGCTGTGCGCATGCGTGCCAAAGACGGGAATACCGTAGCGGCGGCCGGCGAGCACATTGGACGTAGAGGAGCAGCCGGCAACGTAGCTCGCGCGCGCAACGGCCAGGCCGCCATCGGGGCCCTGGGCACGGCGCAGGCCAAACTCCGCCACGGGACGGCCGTCGGCGGCAAGCACCACGCGCGCCGTCTTGGTGGCGACAAGCGTCTGGAAGCCGACGATGTTGAGCAGCGCCGTCTCAAGCAGCTGGCACTCGAGCGCAGGACCGGTGACGCGCACCATGGGCTCGCGCGGAAAGACGAGCTCGCCCTCGGGAACGGCGTCGATATTTACATGCGCACGAAAATCGCGCAGGTAGTCGAGGAATGCGGACTTGAACATCGCGCCGCCGGCAGGGGCCTCAAGCGATGCGAGGTAGTCGATGTCCTCGGGCGTAAAGCGCAGATTCTCGACCAGCTCGGGCAGTTCGGCGGTGCCGCACATGACGGCATAGGCGCTGCCAAAGGGATGGTCGCGGTAAAACGCGGTAAAACAACCCTGCTCATTGGCCTTGCCGCTCTCCCACAGGCCCTGGGCCATAGTGAGCTCGTACAGATCGGTGAGCATTGCAATGTCGGTGGGATGCGAGATGTCGGTCAAAGCCATGGGGCGACCTTTCGGATGTGTGGTACAGAATTTGAGGGTTAGACGAGAGCAGAGGATGCGGACATGACACCCGATGCAAATCGGTTAGAGCAGGCCCATGCTGGTCAGGATCGTGTAGCCCATAAAGATGACAAACGCGATGAGGGCAAGGACAATGATGATTTTTTGAGCCGGCGCCATGCCAGGGATCTCGTTCTCGCCCGTAGGTTCCTTGGAGGTAACCATGCGCTGGGCAAAGGTCATCTCGTCACGGCTCGGCTTGGGCTCGACGGACTTGGGACGAGCGGCCTTTTTAGGCTGAGGTTTGGGCGCGGCAGGTGCAGGCTTCGCAGCAGCGGGCTTGGGTGCGGGCGCGGGCACCGATGCGGATACGGCGTTCGCGGCGGCCTCCTCGGCTTTCGTACGCTCGGCACGCAGGGCAGCCAGCTCCTCGCGCTCGCGACGGGCCTCTTCCTGGGCCTCGCGACGAGCCTTCTCGGCGCGGAGCTCCTCCAACTCGGCGCGCTCCTCGGCAGACAGTGGTTGGGACTCAAGCTCGGCCATGGTATAGCCCTTTCTTTTAAAAAAAGCCGCCGACACAATGTCAGCGGCTTATCAAATCCAAGGGTGGAGACGAAGGGAGTCGAACCCTCGGCCTCTGCCATGCGACGGCAGCGCTCTCCCAACTGAGCTACGTCCCCAGGACAAGTCGATATTTTACCTACGGCTCGCCAACTGTCAACGCCCAATAACCAGTCTTTTTGGAGCGCGGCTATTTTGACAACTTTTCGAACAGACGATCCTCTCGATGATTTTTAATCCCCGTCCCAGAAAAATCATCGACGAACGCACTACTTTGCGCTGGTAAGAACACCGGTGGTGTCGAAGGCCGGGGTGAAGCTCTCGTCTACCGCGCCGCCCTCTTGCCAGAACATCGTCGTAAAGCCCAGGTCGTCGGCATGGTCGAGCACCCGCTCGTACTCCTCGCGCGTCACGGCGCGCGCCAGATCGCCGCCCTGCTCGCGCATGAGGGCATTGGGCGTGTATTGGTTCATGACCGAGATCGGCACGTCGCCCACCGTCTGCCACACCAGGTCCAGTACGCGACACGAATCGTCCGCATGCCCCGGAAGCACCAGGTGGCGCACGATGATGCCGCGCTTCATGAGCCCGCCCTCATCCACCAACTCTCCCCCGCGGCGATCGATCTCGCGCGCCATCTGGGCCAGACCCGACACGGCCACGCGCGGGTAGTCCTTAATATGAGAAAGCGACTGCGCAAGCCCGGCATCGGCATATTTAAAGTCGGTGAGCCACACATCGACCAGGTCGCCCAGCGCCGCCACGGCACTCGCACGCTCGTAACCACTCGTGTTGTAGACGATCGGGATGACTAGCCCGCGCATCCGTGCCGCGGCAATCGCGGCAGGCAACAGGTGCGCATAGTGCGTCGCCGTCACCAAATTGATGTTGTTGGCACCCTGGTCCTGCAGTTCCAGCATAATCTCGACCAGGCGCTCAGGCGAAATCTCAAGGCCAAAATTGCCGGTCGAGATCTCGTGGTTCTGGCAGTAGATACATTTAAGCGAGCAACCGCTAAAGAAGATCGTGCCCGAACCGGCCTCGCCCGAGATAGGCGGCTCCTCCCACATATGAAGCGCCGCGCGGGCCACCCTGAGCGTGTCGTTAGCACCGCATACGCCGCGCGCGCCCTCATCGCGCGCCGCACCGCAACGGCGCGGACACAAATGGCAGGCGGGCGAAAAAAGTTCGGTCAACGACGTCGGCATAAAAACATGCTCCAAAACAACGATTCAGCAGCTCAAACGCAAAAGGACTAACCGCACAGACGGCTCGAGCCCCAAGCGCCGTAATCGTCCGACACGATTTTTGTAATGTCAAGACTGGAATCGATAAAGTGCCGCTTTATGATGTAGGTATTCCGCCCCCCGCGGAGCAACTGGGTGAACCGTCGCGTTTATTTAGGGAGCCCACACAGTCGTACTTAGTACAGGTATCCTTCGTTGTTAAGGACGCTGGAACAGTCGATGAGGGCACCCACCTGTTTTAGGTGGGTTCATTTTCGTAACGTGGGGGGCGGTTTTCTTTTGCCGAAAATCACCATTACAGTCCATAGGGATCCCCGCCGGCATCCCGACAAGCCATCGACAACATCCCAATATCTGGTAAGCGCGTGATTATCGCTGCGTGCAATTCCATGCACCCCCCTCGGTCGAGTATCATGGTTCGGCTATGCCCTTTGCGCATGGCGTTCTTCTGACCTTTTCCTTCGACGCTTGGCGGTTTTTAGATTCATGGCTTCATCCCCGAGCTACATACCGTACCTATGCGTGGCAGCGGCGGCCTTTATCACGACCTTCCTCGCGGTGCCCCTGGTCAAGCGCTTGGCAATTAAGCTCGATGCCGTCGACTACCCTTCCAAGCGCCGCATCAACCTCAAGCCCATCCCGCGTTTGGGCGGAACGGCGGTGTTTTTGGGCCTGGTCGTTGCCTGCATTGTGCAAATCCTAGGCACCTGGTACCTAGGCTGGCCACCCGTCCTGGTGCCGCACCCGCGCCTTCACATTAGCTATCCCATGCTGGCGCTCTCCTTTACCGTCATCTTTGCGACCGGCGCTATCGACGACGTCTTCCAGCTCACGCCCAAGCAAAAGCTGGCCGGACAGGTCCTCGCCGCGCTCATCGCCTGTATCGGCGGCCTAAAAATCGGCGTCATCGTCAACCCGTTTGCTCCCGGCGAGATTATGCTCGGATGGCTCGCCTACCCCATTACCGTGATCTATCTGGTGGCATTCACCAACATCATTAACCTCATCGACGGCCTCGACGGCTTGGCCACGGGCATCTGCGGCATCGCGTCGTTCACCATGTTTTCGATGGCTGTGCTCTCGGGCCGCATCGACGCCGCCGCGCTCTCTATTGCGCTCTTTGGCGCCTGTCTGGCCTTTTTGCACTACAACTTCAACCCCGCAAGCATCTTCTTGGGCGACTCGGGGTCGCTGCTTTTGGGCTTTGCGCTGGGCTCCATCTCGCTGCTCAACGTGAGCCGCACCGCCGCACTCACCTCGCTTATCATCCCGCTCATCGTTGCCGGCGTGCCCATCATCGACACGTTTAGCGCCATTGTGCGCCGCAAGCGCGCCCACATTAGCATCGGGCAGGCCGACAAGGGCCACATCCACCACCGCTTGATCCAAGAAGGCTACAACCAAAAACAGGCCGTGCTGCTCATCTATGCCTGGTGCATCATGCTTTCGGCCGGCGCCGCCGCGATTAACCAGGTCGAAGTGCCCATGCGTGTGCTCATCTTTACCGTGCTCGCCATTGGCTCGGCGGCCTTCGCCAAGCATCTACATCTGTTTGAGCCCGTGCTGCGCCACCATTACAACAAGCGCACGCACGAGGACGAGCTCGTCACCCCCGACGACCCCGCCTTTAAGCAGGAGGAGCAGGCAGCCGAGGAGCGCAAAGAAGAGCGCCACCACAAGCTCTAGTGCAAGCTGCCGAGGATGTGCCAAGGCACCGTTAGCCAAGCGCGGCCGCGCCGCACCCATCGCACATGCCACACCACGCGCGTCCCTCTCCCGCCCCTCGCCTACTTACGCACCACCCCTCCAATAAACGCGTTATCATCTTGACCCATGAACATACGTTAGGAGCAATCATGCCAAACGAGAACAGCTACGAAGTCGCGCTGCAAAAGAGCAACGCCATTCGCGAGGGCCTGGCCAAGACGCCCGAGAAGTTCACCATGCTCACCGGCGACCGCCCCACCGGCCGCCTGCACCTGGGCCACTACTTCGGCACCCTCAAGGGCCGTGTTGAGCTGCAGAACATGGGCGCCAAGACCAACGTGCTCATCGCCGACTACCAGGTCATCACTGACCGCGACACGACCGAGCACATCCAGGACAACGTGTACAACATGGTCATGGACTACCTTGCCTGCGGCATTGACCCCGACAAGACCATGATCTACGCGCACTCCGCCGTGCCCGCCGCCAACCAGCTCATGCTGCCGTTCCTGTCGCTGGTGTCCGAGGCCGAACTGGCGCGCAACCCCACGGTAAAGGCCGAGATGGAGGCCTCGGGCCACGAGCTCACCGGTCTTCTGCTCACCTACCCGGTACATCAGGCCTGCGACATCCTGTTCTGCAAGGGCAACGTGGTGCCCGTCGGTCGCGACCAGCTGCCGCACATCGAGCTCACCCGCACCATCGCCCGCCGCTTTAACAACCGCTACGGCAAGGTGTTCCCCGAGGTCGACGCGCTGCTGTCCGAGACCCCGCTGCTGCCGGGCCTGGACGGTCGCAAGATGAGCAAGAGCTACGGCAACGCCATCAACATCTCGATGACCGCTGAGGAGACGGCCAAGCGCATCAAGAAAAGCCAGACCGACTCTGAGCGCATGATCACGTTCGATCCCGAGAACCGCCCCGGCGTGTCTGGCCTGCTTTCGACAGCCGCCATCTGCACCGGTCGCTCCGAGGTCGAGATTGCCGAGGAGATCGGCATGGGCGGCTCCGGCCAGCTCAAGAAGTACGTGACCGAGGTCGTCAACGAGTACTTCGCACCTATCCGCGAGCGTCGCCAGCGCTACGAGAACGATCTGGATTACGTGAAGGACGTGCTGCACGAGGGCAACCGTCGCGCCAACGAGATCGCCGAGCAGACCCTGGCAGAGGTTCAGGACGCCATGGGCATGGTGTACTAGACCGATTTGCTGGCTTGAGTTTTCGATTGCTTTAGGGCGGGCGCTACGGCGTCCGCCTTTTTTGGAGCCGGACCGCTTCGGCTCCGTCCATCGCACCTCCTCGACAAACAGGAACAGGCCCGCCGGCAGCTAGTTGCCAGCGGGCCTGTTCCCGAAGTACACCGTTGAATCGCACAGAGGGGAGGAATGCGAATCAAACTCAACAGGGCAGGCTTTTTCATCGCCTATTGCCTGCTCCGTTGCTGAAACCAATATAGTTCACCGTGGTTTACTTTCTGACGGCAAAGTACGCCACCACACCTTCTCCATAAGTTAGCTCTGGTAAACCTACAGCGTAAAACCACCACAAAGGGGACAGGCGCCTTTGTGGTGGTTTTCGCCACGGCAGAACCGCTAGAGCCCGGCAGGCCAGCGACAGGCGGCCAAGTCGACGTGCATGTCGTCCTTAAACGCCACACCTTCCCCTAGCAAAAGCTCACGTTGAGCATCGGGACCGCCAAAAGCGAAGCCCTCGCATATGTGCCCGTCGGCAAACACCACGCGGTGACAGGGAATCTCGCCGGGGCGCGGATTACTATGCAGGGCATACCCCACGTACCGCGCACTTCGTGGACGACCGGCAAGCAGCGCCACCTGGCCATACGTGGCGACCATCCCCTCGGGGATCTGCTCGACCACCTCGTACACCCGTTCAAAAAAGCCCTCAGACGCCATTGCTCGCTCCCTTCCACCCGGAAAAGCATAAACCACCACAAAGGTGCCTGTCCCCTTTGTGGTGGCTACGGCGACGGCGCCGGGGCCTACGTGGGTGCCGATGGTGGCGCCGATGGTGTGAACGGGCAACTCGCCCTCGGTGTGGCCAGCCCACAGTGCCGCGCTGTCCTCGACATACTTCTTGAGCACCGCATCCGAAAGGCCCGTATAGCCCAGCGCCAGCGGCATGGAAAAGTCGATGCCGCCTGACTTTTCGACCTTTTGGTTCAGCAGGTTGCGGCCGTTCTTGGAACCGCGCGCCTTGCCCAACTGCACGATAAGGCCGTCCTCGACAGCCACCACGGGCTTCACGTTGAGCAGCGTGCCCACGGCGCCGGCCGCAGCAGATAGACGACCGCCGCGAACCAGGTACTCCAGCGTCTCGAGCAGGCCGATGACGACCACGCGGTCACGGACGGCCTCGACGGCCGCCGCGATCTGGGCCGCACTACGGCCCTCGTCCACCAGGCGCAGGGCATACTCGACCAGGACACGCTCACCCAGAGTGACGTTGTTGCTATCCACCACGTACACGTCGCCGCCCGGCGCCTCGGCAAGTGCGGTACGGGCACTCTGATTGGTGCCCGAAAGCTTAGCGCCCACGGTAATAATCACAGCCTCATCGCCGGCATCACGCGCCTCGGCAATAGCCTGCGAAAACGCGTACGGGTTGACCTGGCCGGTCTTGGGCAGCTCATCGCGCTCCACGAGCATCTCGTAAAAGCGCTGGTGATCGATGTCGACGCCATCCATGTACACATCGGTGCCAAAGGTGACGGACAGCGGCAGAACACGCAGAGCGGGGTGCTCAGCCGGCGACATATCGCTCGCGGAATCGGTAATAATACGAATGGACATAGCGAATCCTTTCTTTCGCGGACCTCTCGCGGGGAATTTTGACAGCAATGCCCCGGCACGGCATACGCACTCAAACGGGACTATGCAGTTGTTAATTGGAAGCAAATGCCTTGGCGGCCTTAGATCTCGCGCAGGGTGTTGAGAATCGTGCGCAGCGACGCATACATCTGCTCGCGCTGCTCCACACCCATAGCCTTACCGGTGGTATCGAGCACCTCGCGAATGATGCGGTCCGCCTCGCTCATGCTCTCGCCGCCCAGAGCGGTCAGGCGCACCGGAGCACGATACTTAACGGCGGCATCGCCCGAATCATCGACCTCGACGTAGCCACCCTCCTCCAGATGCGCCAGCGTACGCGAGACGGCGGCGCGGGTCACGCCTGCCATGCGAGCCAGGTCGGCGCCAGTCAGGCCGTCCTTGCTGCGCTCAAGATAGTACAGGCACATAACGTCGGAGCCCTTGAGACCCAGCCTTGCGCCCTCAGACGTCTTAATGCGCTGGATCTCCTTGTAGAGTCCGCTGATCAGTCCGACAAAGTCCTCGAAACGTGTCTCGTCGCTCTGCTGCATGGGAGACGACCGCCTTTCGCTTGCATAATGCTAACGGGTAAACATCTTAGCCGTACTTAACGGCCGGCAGCCCTGCACGCCCTATTTGTTAACCCATCAACATAAAAACCACCACAAAGAGGACAGGCACCTTTGTGGTGGTTTGGGACATCAATAGGTTCTAGACGCCGCTACAGCTCCATGCAAGGATTGTCGCGGGTCACAAGCGTCTTAACGACGACCGTCGCTCCCAGATAGCGCTCGAGCAGCTCGGCCAAGCGATCGATGGCAGCCTGGCAATCCCCCATCCGCTCGGGCTCCACGCACTCAATCGCCAGAAATGCGTCCGCCGAATCATCGGACAGCGCCGTGCGAACGCCATCGCGCCAGTTCCAGCAACGGCAGACGGCGCCCGCATCATCGATATAGGCAAGCTCACCGGGCAGCGTCGGATCATCCGTCTCCTCGCCAAGCGGCAAGAACGCGTCGCCGCCGTCGGTCACTGCCAGGCGCAGATTGCCCTCAATAGCATGCAAATCCTCACCGCCAACGGGCAACGCATAAGTCAACGAAATCGTGTTGTAGATATCCACCGCCGGCGTGATGTGGCCGACCGGCTTGCCTTTGAGCACGCGCTTGAGCAGGTTCTCAACTGAGCAACGCGCGCCCTTTTTAGTCTTGAACAGCCGGTACGCGTCACGCCAAGCCTTAACCGGCGCATTCTCGCTGATAGTATCGCTGGTCAGATGACGCTCCGCGTCGATATTGGCGCGGTCGAGCAACGCCGCAATCGCATCCACGTCCTCTTGAGGAATCTGAGCCGCGGGCTTCATGCCCTTCACAACCACAACGCCGACCGCTGCCCGCGGAAACAGCTCCCAGAATGAATCCTCGGCAATAAAGCTCTTCATACGCTCTCCCTTCATTGTGCGCGCCCGAGCGAGGGCACCTAAAAAGCGCCCTTACGACGGCCACCTTCAAAGTCCTACGGTGCCGCCACAAGAGCGCTTACGCTGCCCCCATCCGGAGAAGGGGGCGATATGTCAGGCGTATTGCAACCTGAGTCATCCGCGCGAGCAAAACCACCACAAAGGTGCCTGTCCCCTTTGTGGTGGTTTTGGGTCTGAGGCGACGCTAGTGGCGGAGTCCCAGCAGGCCGCGGCCGCGATGACGGGCCTCGGCGGGCACCTGAGCGTGCGGGCCGGCGGCCTTTACGGACTCGGGCAGATGCGAGTACTTCTTCTCGAAGTTCTCCTCGAACATCACGGCCAGGTTGTGCGCGGCCTCGTCGTAGCGCGCGGTGCTCTGCCAGTATTGGCGCGGCACCAGGATGCCATCGGGCACGCCGTGGCACGTCGTGGGAATGTCGACGTTAAAGATGTCGTCGTGCACGAACTCGCTATCCTCGATGGTGCCGTCGAGGGCGCGTGCGACCAGCGAGCGCGTGTAGGCCAGCTCGATGCGATGACCCACGCCGTAGCCGCCGCCAATCCAGCCGGTGTTGACCAGGTACACGTGTGTGCGGCCGTCGGCAATGCGCTCGCCAAGCATCTTGGCGTAAACCATGGGGTCGAGCGGCATAAACGGCTCGCCGAACAGCGAAGAGAACGTGGGCGTGGGCTCGGTGACGCCGACCTCGGTGCCGGGAATCTTAGCCGTAAAGCCCGTCACAAAGTGGTACATGGCGGCGTCGGCCGTCAGGCGCGAGATGGGCGGCAGCACGCCAAAAGCGTCGCAAGTCAGGAACAGCACGACACTCGGAGTGGTGCCCATGCCCTTAGTCCACGCGTTAGGAATGTGCTCCACGGGATAGGCCACGCGCGTGTTGTGCGTGATCGAGATGTCGTCGTAGTTGGGCTTGCGGTTCTCGTCGAGCACCACGTTTTCGCAAATGGCGCCAAAACGGACGGCGTTGAAGATCTCGGGCTCGTGGAAGGCGTCCAGGCCCTCGCATTTGGCGTAGCAGCCACCCTCGATGTTAAAGATGCCCATGTCGGACCAACCGTGCTCGTCGTCGCCGATCAGCAGGCGCGTGGGATTGGCCGAAAGCGTGGTCTTGCCGGTGCCGGACAGGCCAAAGAACACGGCGGTCTCGTGCGTGACGGGGTCCATGCTGGCCGAGCAATGCATGGGCAGCACGTCGTCCTCGACAGGCAGCAGGTAGTTCATGACACTGAAGATGGACTTTTTGATTTCGCCGGAGTAGCCGGTACCCGCGACCAAAATCACGCGCTCCTGGAAGTTGATGACCACGGCGGCGCTGGAGTTGAGGCCCTTGATGGCGGGGTCGCACTGATAACCGGGCGCTGCGAGCACGCAGAAGTCGGGTTCACCGGTGCGCGCGATTTCGCGGGCAAGCGGGCGGGCGAGCATCTGCTTAATAAAGAGTGCCTGGCTGGCACTCTCGCAGGCAACGAGCAGGCGACGCGTGTGGTTGCGGTCGGCGCCCGCCATGCCGCGGGTGACGAACACGTCGCGCTCGTTGAGATAGTCGACGATGCCGGCTTTGATGACCTCGTAGCTTTCGACGGACAGCGGGCGGTTGACGGCGCCCCAGGCAATCTTGTCGTGCACGTCGGGCGTATCGACGATAAAGCGGTCGTTGGGCGAACGTCCGGTACGCTCCCCCGTCTCGATCACGAGTGCGCCGTTGGAGGCCATACGGCCCTCTTCGCGGCGAATCGCATGCTCGACGAGCTCGGCTGCCGGCAGGTCAACCAGCAGGCGGGGCTGGTTCTCGGCGGGATCTTCGACCAGCGTAATGCCAAAGTTGGATAGAACTTCTGCAGGGGTAACACCAGGCATGGGGCCTCCTTTAAAAGCGCGACACGTGGACGCGGCACGCACTTTACTCACGTAAAGCCCGTTGTACCCGATATGCAAAAACGTTTTTGCGGCAACGGCGAAGCGCCCGCTCAACGGTCAAAAATCGCACGCAAGCGGCCTAGTCATTGGGGACGTTCTTAAACGACTAGTCGTTGGGGACACACTTGAACAGGCAACAGCCAAGGAGTGTCCCCGGATGCCGGCACTTAGGGACGTTCCCAAAGTGCCGGCACATAAGGAACGTCCCCGAGTGCCGACTACAGCGGCAGGCCTTGGCCGAGCATGGCGATGACGCTCATGAGGACCAGCATGCCGGCGGCGTAGGGCAGCACTGCGCCCAGGAGCTCGGCGTCCTTACCGCGCACGTGCACGGCGGCAAGGCCAATGGCGAGGGTCTGCGGCGAGATCATCTTACCGGCGGCGACACCCAGGGCGTTCAGCGCGACCATCCAGTAGTCACTCACGCCCAGCGCCGTAGCCGCCTGGCTCTGGATGGGACCAAACAGCATGCCCGAGGACGTGCCCGAACCGGTCACGAACGCACCGACGGCACCGATCCACGGGGCCAGAATCGGGTACAGCCCACCGGCGACCGCAATGCAAAACGCGCTGATCGAAGAGATCATGCCCGCATAGCCCATCACCTTGGCGCAGCCCAGCACCGAAAGCATCGTAATTACCGTCGGCATCATCTGCTTGACGGTCGCGGCCAGCACCTCGCCCATTAGACGCGGCGAAGCGCCCTGAATCGCACCGCCGATAAACGCGGCCAGGAAGATCCAGACACCCGGTGTGTTGATCCACGAAAACGTAAGCGTACCGGGGTTCTCGCCGCAATACACCTGCACGTGGCTCGCAAACGGCGCGAGCGCGGCGTGCACGACGGGAACCAGGTTGGAGGTACCCAGCAGCAGCACAAAAATCAGGATGAAGCACGACCAGGCAGAAAGCGCCGACTTAACGGTGAGCTGTTCGCCGGCCTCGATATTCATATGGAAGCGCGCGTCCAGGTGACCGGACTTCTCGGCGCGCATGGCAAGCGCGGCGGTCAGCGCGAGCGACACGATGGATCCTACGACCACGGCCAGCTCGGGGCCCACAAACATGGCAACGACCAGAGCCGCGCCGACAAACGACACGCCGGAGAGCAACGCCACGCCGGCAACACCGTGCAGGCGCTCGCCCACACTCGCGGCATTGCCCTGGTCATCGGCAACACGGCCCGCAACCAGCACAATAAATAGCGGCATCACCACAAAGAACGGTGCGAGCTGCACCAGCTGAACGGTCGCTAGGTGAAGGGAATCCAAACCCACCAGGTCGGCAACGGACACCGTGGGGATGCCGATGGAGCCGTAGGGCGTGGGCACGCCGTTGGCCAGCAGGCAGATGAGCACGGCAGGCACGGCCTCAAAGCCCAGGCCCGCGAGCATGCCGGCGGGAATGGCGACAGCGGTACCGAAGCCGGCCATGCCCTCCATAAAGCCACCGAAGCACCAAGCCACGAGCAGCGCCAGCAGACGGCGGTCGCTGCTGATGGAGGTGATCATGCTGCCGATCACGTCCATGGCGCCCGTACGAACGCAAAGGTTATACGTGAACACCGCGGCGATGATCACCAGGACGATGGGCCACAGAGCCATCAAAAAACCTTCGAGCGAGGCGGTCGCGATCTGCGCTGCCGGCAGGTGCCACCATGCGAAGGCAAGCAAGCACGAAAGGACAAACGATCCGATAGCGGCCTTCCAAGCTGGCCATTTAAAGCACAGCAGCATCACGACCAGCCAAATAATCGGCACAAGAGCCAGTAAGAATGCGGCGACGTCCATAGGTAGAAGCTCCTTGGTACCGCGTGGGCGGCATCGGGGGTGTCACAAAACTTCAACAGGATACCGCACGTTTACCGACAAATTACAGCCGCCCGCCGAAATTATTGAACAATCCGTTCAAAAACACGAACGAACACCGTCGCGTCTATACTAAAGCGCAGCAATAGAAAGGACTCCGCTTTGAGCATCACGCCCCTCGATAGCATTCGCCGCGCCATCGCCCGCCGCAACGGCGTCTCCAACCCCGCTGCATCGAGAGACGGCGCCGCGAAGGCCCAGGGCGGCCGCATCGAGAACGGCCTCTTCCCTGCCTCGCACACTGCCGAGGAACTCGCACGCATCCAAGAGCTGAGTCAGCGCAACGCCGGCGGGCCCGATAGCAGCCAAGCCACACGTCGCCGGCGCGAACGCGATCGCAAGCCCGGCCCCGTCCGCCGCATGGTCAACGCTTGGTGGAACCGTCTGCTCGGCGCCGTCTACGGCGGCGGCTTCTCCATGCAGGAAGCGGAATACGAGGAGCACGCCACCAGTCGCGACTATCTTTGGAACACCCTGGGCACCGCCGTATGGGGCATGGCGTTTCCGCTGCTCACCATTGTGTCGACGCAGCTCGTGGGCGCCGAGGAGGCCGGCAAGTTCTCCATCGCCTTTGTTACCGGCACGCTCATCATGATCGCGTGCAACTACGGCGTGCGCAACTTTCAGGTCTCGGACATCGACGAAAAAACCTCCTTCGCCTCCTACCAGCTCAATCGTTGGATCTGCGGAGCGCTCGCCCTAGGCTGCGGCCTCATGTATAGCAGCGCCCGCGGCTATGACGCGCAGATGGCGACGATCGGCCTGGGCGTCTACCTGTATAAGGTCATCGACGGCGTCGCCGACGTGTACGAAGGCCGCCTGCAGCAGGCCGACAAGCTCTACTTGGCTGGAATGAGTCAAACGCTACGCTCCGTCGGCGTCATCGCGGTCTTCAGCGTGGCGCTGTTCCTCACGCGTAGCATGCCCATCGCGGCCATGGCCATGGGCATCGCCGCGATCGCCTCGCTCGTGCTGGTCACCGCGCCGCTCGCCCTGCTCGAGACCGAAAAATCGCGCCGCGTAAGCCTGCGCGAGGTCGGCCACCTGTTTGTCCAGTGCGCCCCACTCTTTGGCGCGCTATTCCTGTTCAATCTTATCGAGAGCATGCCCAAGTTTGTGATGGAAGGAACACTAGCCTACAAATACCAGCTGTACTTTAATGCCCTGTTTTTTCCAGCTCAGGCTATTCTGTTGAGCATTGGATTTGTCTATAAACCGCAGCTCCTGCGCTTGTCGAGCATTTGGGCTAATCCTCGCAAGCGTCGTCGCTTTGACCTGATTATTGTTGCCGTTATGGCGCTGATCGTGGTCATCACCGGCGTGTGCGCCGCATTTATGGCAGGTCCCGGTATTCCCCTCATGAGCTTTATGTACGGTCTCAGCTTTGAGCGCTACCGTACGCTGGCGCTGCTGATGGTCGTCGCCGGCGGCGTCACCGCGGCCATCGATTTTATCTACGCCATCATCACGGTATTGCGCCACGCTGGCGACGTCACCAAGATCTACCTGATCTGCTTCGCCGTAAGCGTGGTGCTGCCGGTGATCCTGATTAAGCTGCTGGGTCTGATGGGCGCTGTGGTGAGCTACCTAGCCATCATGGCTCTACTCCTGGTGTTGCTAATTATCGAGTACGCCCACATCCGCCAACGCATCGAGCGCGACCGCAACCCATACGGCGCCTAATTAGCTGCCCCCAGTCACCGGAATTTGCGATGGAATCACCCCGGCTGGGGTCTCGTTGCGGACAATATGCATCACGCAAAACTAAGTGAGTAGACTTTTACCGAATCCCCGACCACACCGACAAAGTACAAGTCTGTGACCTGCACTGATAATTGTCCTTGGGGGAAGCGGGCACTGC
>CABUCA010000031.1 GCA_902489965.1 uncultured Collinsella sp. | reverse complement strand
CGGCCGGATGGTGGAATTGTGTGCAGCCCGGTTTTCCGTTGACCGACGCCGGGGTCCCCGCCATAATACTTTCGGTTCACGCACGAATCCGCTGCCAGAGACAGCCGGCGCAAACGGGCATCGCCCGGGAGCTTAATGGGACTTCCCGCCAGCCGAGGTGGTCGAGTAGATATGTCTTCTCGCCCCCGTCGCTCATGCAGCGCGGGGGCTTTCTTTTTGGACATGCCCCCGTCACGTCCTTGTGGCGGACCGTGCCCGGAAAGAATTCGAGGAGGTGTAATTCATGCCCCAGCAGTACAAAATCGACAAGGTTGCAGAGATCGAGTCCCGTATCGCCGAGAACGCCGGTCTGTTCGTCGTCAATTACAACGGTCTGACGGTTAAGCAGGCTCAGGAGCTGCGTCATCAGCTTCGCGAGTGCGGCGCCGAGATGAAGGTCTACAAGAACAACCTGGTCAAGATCGCACTCAAGAACCAGGAGCAGCCCGAGCTCGACGAGATCCTCGCCGGCCCCGTCGCTTATGTGTTCTACGAGTCCGAGCCGGTCGAGGCCGCTAAGGCCCTTAAGGACTTCTCCGCTAAGTCCAAGGGCGTCCTTGAGATCAAGGGCGGTATCTCCGACGGCAAGGCCGTTTCCGCTGATGATGTTAAGGCTATCGCCGAGCTGCCCACCAAGGATCAGCTTCTCGGCCAGATCGCCGGTCTCATCTCCGGTTTCGCTCGCGACATCGCTGTCTGCGTCAACGGCGTTTCCTCTGGTCTCGCTCGTTCGATCCAGCAGGTCTCCGAGCAGAAGGCAGCCTAGTCGCTGTTTTCACCCGCGGCGGCAACGCCGCACCCCTGGCGCATTCGCGCTGTGTTTTAACTGATCTCCGTGCATTCGCACGGAAACCGAAAGGACTTAGAAATGGCTAAGCTTACCACCGATGAGATCATCGATGCTCTTAAGGAAATGACCCTTCTCGAGGCTTCCGAGCTCGTCAAGGCTATCGAGGACACCTTCGGCGTTTCCGCCGCTGCTCCTGCCGCTGTTGTCGCCGCTCCCGCTGCTGGCGCTGCTGAGGCCGAGGAGAAGACCGAGTTTGACGTCGTGCTCGAGGGCTTCGGCGACAACAAGATCCAGGTCATCAAGGCCGTCCGTGAGCTCACCAACCTTGGCCTGAAGGAGGCCAAGGAGGTCGTCGAGGGCGCTCCCAAGGCTGTTCTCGAGGGTGCCAAGAAGGAGGACGCCGAGGCTGCCAAGGAGAAGCTCGAGGCTGCTGGCGCTGCTGTCACCCTCAAGTAATCAGGCTCTCTCGCCAGATTTCTTTGCAGACGGGGTTCGCGTTGCGAGCCCCGTCTTTTTTGTTATGACCCCTTTATTTTGTGGCTCGGCATGCAAATTGCCGCCGTTTGCGGTGGTTTGGGGTCGCTACCGCTGGGCGATAAAATTGCACCATTCGAGCAATTATTTGCGTTGACCTGCTGAAGAATGGCGCTTGCCTGCATTAACGTTAATTAGCAGCGGTAAGATAATTCGGTATCGCAATTTGGTCTGCGGCCGCCGTGCCGCACGCACAGGGCGCATCCTGCGCCTGCGAAAGGATCCTTGAATAATATGAAGGCAATCATCCCCGCCGCCGGTCTTGGCACGCGTTTTCTGCCTGGCACCAAGTGCACGCCCAAAGAGATGCTGCCGGTTCTCGACAAGCCGGTCATCCAGTATGTCGTCGAGGAGGCGCTCGACCCCGAGGAGGTCGACGACGCCATCATCGTTACCTCGCCCGGCAAGCCCGAGCTGCTGAACTACTTCCAGCCCGACCGTTCGCTCGAGAACCTGCTACGCGAGCGCGGTAAGGACGCCTACGCCGACGCTGTCGCCCATGCGGGCGGTATGCCGGTTGACTTCCGTTATCAGTACGAGCCCAAGGGCCTCGGTCACGCCATTCGCTCTGCTGCCGACGCTGTGGCAGGGGAGAACTTCCTGGTTCTTCTGGGCGACTATGTTGTGCCCAACCGCGACATCTGTGACAAGATGCTCGCTGTCTCCAAGGAGCACGGTGGCGCTTCGGTTATCGCCGTTGCCGCGTGCGCTCCCGAGGAAGTCAGCCGCTATGGCGTCATCGCCGGCGATCGCGTGGGCTCTCTCGAGGGCTTCGAGAATGCCGCCGATGACGAGCCCGGTGCCGTTTGGCGCATCGGTGGTCTGGTCGAGAAACCCGCTCCCGAGGCGGCTCCGTCCAACCTGTACATCGTTGGTCGCTACCTGCTGAGCCCGTTGGTCATGGACCTGCTGGCCGATCAGCAGGCCGGTAAGGGCGGCGAGATCCAGCTGACCGACGCCATGGCCCGCTCGCTCGACCGCGAGGCCATGTACGCTGTCGTTATCGACCCGCTGTCGGGCTACGATACCGGTACCCCGTCTGGTTGGATGGCCACCAACGCCCTCATGGCTGCAAACGATCCTCGCTTTGCCGGCGCCTTCTGGGACGCCATCGACGAGCGCGGCGGTTTGATGCGCAAATAAGCCTTCGGGCATCGACATTTACGGGCGCGGACCTCGGTTCGCGCCCGTTTTTAATAAGAGCTTCGATTGTAGACTCTCTGTTCACAGAAAATATATGAACAGGTGTTCGATACACATATATCTACCTGCGTGTTTTCTGCCGAAAAACTTTGCTACTCCAAAAACTCAATCGCGTCAAGGCTTTTCTTGCCCAACGGTCGCTACCTGATAAACTATTAGGTTGCGATAACTGGCGAAGCTATGCCTCGCCAACCCACCGAGCATTTCCGTGAAGGAGGAAAAACCTGGTGACCTACGCATACACTGCCACTGAGCGCAAGCGCGTCAGCTTCGGGAAAATCCCGGAGGCCATGGAGCTCCCCAACCTTATCTCTGTTCAAAGGGAATCCTTTGAGCGTTTTAAGGACGAGGGCCTTCGTGAGGCGTTCAAGGAATCCAGCCCCATCCAGAGCCAGAACCATGTTCTCGAGGTTACCTTCGGCGAGCATCAGTTCGGCGACCCCGCGCACACCGTCGAGGAGTGCCGCGAGAAGGATATGACCTATCAGGCCCCGCTTCTGACCGACGTCCGTCTCACCAACAAGGAGACCGGCGAGATCAAGGAGCAGCTCGTCTTCATGGGCGACTTCCCCATGATGACCGATCAGGGCACCTTCATCATCAACGGTACCGAGCGTATCGTCGTCTCGCAGCTCGTCCGCTCCCCGGGCGTGTACTACAGCTCCGAGATGGATTCAGGCAAGCAGATCTACAAGGCCCAGATCATCCCGTCCCGCGGTGCCTGGCTTGAGTTTGAGGTCGACAAGCGCGACCAGCTCATGGTCTCCATCGACCGTAAGCGCAAGCAGAGCGCCACGATGTTCCTGCGCGCCCTTGGCATCGCCGTCACCAACGACGACATCATCGAGCTGCTCGGCAACTCCGATGTGATCAAGCGCACCCTGGAGCGCGACACCGCCCTCACCCGCGAGGACGCCCTCATCGAGATCTACCGTCGCCTGCGCCCGGGCGAGCCTCCCACCGTGGACGCTTCCCGCAGCCTGCTCGAGGGCCTGCTCTTCAACCCGCAGCGCTACGATCTGGCCCGCGTCGGTCGTTACAAGGTCAACAAGAAGCTCAACCTCACCACCGAGGAAGAGGTCACGGTGCTCACCGACGAGGATATCGTCGCGACGCTGCGCTACCTGCTGTCCCTCGCTGCCGGCGAGCAGGGCTTCAAGGTCGATGACATCGACCACTTTGGCAACCGACGCATCCGCACCGTCGGCGAGCTCGTCGCCAACCAGTTCCGTATCGGCATGAGCCGTATGGAGCGCGTCGTCCGTGAGCGCATGAGCTCCCAGGACATCGACGAGATCACCCCGCAGTCGCTCATCAACATCCGCCCGATCGTGGCCTCCATCAAGGAGTTCTTCGGTTCCTCGCAGCTCTCGCAGTTCATGGACCAGGCGAACCCCCTGACCGGTCTGACCCACAAGCGCCGCCTGTCCGCACTCGGCCCTGGCGGTCTTGCCGGCCACAAGTCCGGCTCCAGCCGCCGCACCAACGTGCCGACGGCCGTCCGCGACGTTCACAACTCGCACTACAGCCGCATGTGCCCGATCGAGACCCCCGAAGGCCCCAACATCGGCCTGATCGGCTCGCTCGCCCTCTACGCCCGCGTCAACGAGTACGGCTTCATCGAGGCTCCGTTCCGTCGCGTCGAGAACGGCGTTGCCACCGACCAGATCGACTGGATGACCGCTGACGAGGAAGAGAAGCACGTCATCGCGCCGGCTAACACGCCGCTCGATCCCAAGACCAACGAGTTCATCACGACCGATGCCGAGGGCAAGCTGGTCCGCCCGCACACCGTGATCGCCCGTACCCGCGACTTCGACGGCTCCTTCGGCGCTCCCGCCGACGTGCCCGTCGAGGACGTCGACTACATGGACGTCTCGCCGCGTCAGATGCTCTCCGTCGCAGCCACGCTGATCCCGTTCCTCGAGCACGACGACGCCAAGCGTACGCTGATGGGCGCCAACATGCAGCGTCAGGCCGTGCCGCTGGTTCACCCTGCCGCTCCCTATGTCGGTACCGGCATGGAGCGTCGCGCCGCCCTGGACTCCGGCGAGGTCACCCTGGCCAAGAACGCCGGCGAGGTCATTTTTGCCGACGCCGCCAAGATCATCGTCAAGCATGCCGGCGGCATGGACGAGTATCACCTGGCCAAGTACCAGCGCTCCAACCAGTCCACCTGCATCAACCACCGTCCGCTCGTGCGCGTCGGTGACACCGTTGAGCAGGGCGAGCCCCTGGCTGACGGTCCTTCGACCGATCATGGCGAGCTCGCACTGGGTCAGAACCTCACCGTGGCATACATGCCGTGGGAAGGCTTCAACTACGAGGACGGCATCGTCGTGTCCGAGCGCCTGGTGGCCGAGGACCTGCTGACGACCATCAACATCACCCGTCACGAGATCGACGCCCGCGACACCAAGCTCGGCCCCGAGGAGATCACCCGCGAGATCCCGAACCTCTCCGAGGACATGCTTGCCAACCTCGACGAGGACGGCATCATCCGCATCGGCGCCGAGGTCGGCCCTGGCGACATCCTGGTCGGCAAGGTCACGCCTAAGGGCGAGAGCGCTCTGACCGCCGAGGAGCGCCTGCTGCGCGCCATCTTCGGTGCCAAGGCCCACGACGTTCGCGACACCTCCCTTAAGATGCCTCACGGCGCTTACGGCCGCGTCATCGATGTCGTCCGCTTTAGCCGCGAGAACGGCGACGACCTGGCCCCCGGCGTCAACGAGCAGGTGCGCGTCTACGTCGCCCAGCGTCGTAAGATCCAGCAGGGCGATAAGATCGCCGGCCGCCACGGCAACAAGGGTGTTATTTGTAACGTTCTGCCGGTCGAGGACATGCCCTACATGGCTGACGGTACCCCGATCGACGTTATCCTCAACCCGCTGGGCGTTCCTTCGCGTATGAACGTCGGCCAGCTGCTCGAGTGCCACCTTGGCTGGGCTGCTGCCTGCGGTTGGGATACCGAGCAGGCCGACTCCGACAAGTACGTCCCCGGTCCGTTCTTCACCGCGACGCCCGTCTTCGACGGCGCCAAGGAGGACGAGATCGCCGAGGTCATTCGTCGTGCTAACAAGAACATGCTCAACAAGGCCACCGCTGCCTTTGGCGATCACATGCGCCCCGAGTTCGTCACCCAGCTTGACGAGCGCGGCAAGACCCGTCTGTTCGACGGCCGCACCGGCGAGGAGTTCCGCGAACCCATTACCGTGGGTACGTCCTACATCCTCAAGCTCGGCCACATGGTCGACGACAAGATCCACGCCCGTTCGACCGGCCCTTACAGCCTGGTTACCCAGCAGCCTCTGGGCGGCAAGGCTCAGTTCGGCGGCCAGCGCTTCGGCGAGATGGAAGTTTGGGCACTGTACGCTTACGGTGCTTCCAACGTCCTGCAGGAGATCCTGACCGTCAAGTCCGACGATACCGTGGGCCGCGTCAAGACCTACGAGTCCATCGTCAAGGGCGAGAACGTTCCTGTCCCGGGTATCCCCGAGTCCTTCAAGGTTCTCGTCAAGGAGATCCGCTCCCTCGCACTGGACATCGAGCCCATGCACGATGCCGACGAGGACGCCTCCGTCCCTGTGACCGCCGAGGAGACCTCCGCTCTCGACGACCTGGCCGCGCTCGCCGGCGTTGACGCCGACGTCGAGGCCCAGGATGCCGAGACCGCCGAGGCACCCGAGGCTGTCGCCGCCACGACCACTGATAAGGAGTAGTTGACTGTGGCAGATTTCGAAGCTACTGATTTTGACTCGGTAAAGATCTCCCTTGCCTCCGCCGACCAGATCCGTTCCTGGTCGCACGGTGAGGTCAAGAAGCCGGAGACCATCAATTACCGTACCCTCAAGCCCGAGAAGGACGGCCTGTTCTGCGAGAAGATCTTCGGTCCCGCCAAGGACTGGGAGTGCTCCTGCGGCAAGTACAAGGGCATCCGCTTTAAGGGCATCGTCTGCGAGCGCTGCGGCGTCGAGGTCACCTCGGCCAAGGTGCGTCGCGACCGCATGGGCCACATCGAGCTCGCCGCTCCCGTGTCCCACATCTGGTACTTCAAGAGCCCCACGAGCTTCCCGATGAGCCGTATGCTCGACATCAAGTCCAAGGACCTCGAGAAGGTTCTGTACTTTGCCAGCTACATCATCACCGAGGTCGACTACGAGGCTCGCGAGGCCGACGCTGACGACCTGCGCGAGGAGCTCGCCGCCGATCTGGAAGAGATCGATGCCGAGTGCGCCCGCCAGATCGAGTCCCTCAAGGAGCAGGGCAACCCCGAGAACTTTGACGAGTTCTCCGACGAGGAGCCGCTGACCCCCGAGGAGATCGCCTCTGGCATCGTCGACATCGAGGAAGAGTGCAAGGACGAGAAGCAGCTCCGCACGGACGCCTTCAACGCCTTCATGAAGCTCACCGAGCGCGACCTCATCTCCGATGAGCCGCTGTTCCGCGAGATGACCCGCTACTACTCCATGTACTTTAAGGGTGGCATGGGTGCCGAGGCCGTCCGCGACCTGCTCGCTGCCATCGACCTCCCCTCCGAGGCCGAGAAGCTCAAGGCCATCATCGCCGACGAGGACTCCCAGAAGCAGAAGCGCGAGAAGGCCGTCAAGCGCCTCGAGGTCGTTGACGCCTTCCTGAAGGGCGGCAACAGCCCCGCGAACATGATCCTGGACGTCATCCCGGTCATTCCGCCCGATCTGCGCCCGATGGTCCAGCTCGACGGCGGCCGCTTTGCCGCGTCCGACCTCAACGACCTGTATCGTCGCGTGATCAACCGTAACAACCGACTCAAGCGCCTGCTCGACCTGGACGCCCCTGCGATCATCGTGAACAACGAGAAGCGCATGCTCCAGGAGTCCGTGGACGCCCTGTTCGACAACGGCCGTCGTGGTCGCCCGGTCTCTGGCCGTGGCGGTCGCCCGCTCAAGTCGCTCGCCGAGGCCCTCAAGGGCAAGCAGGGTCGTTTCCGTCAGAACCTGCTGGGCAAGCGTGTCGACTACTCCGGCCGTTCGGTAATCGTTACCGACCCCAAGCTGCTGCTGCACCAGTGCGGTCTGCCCAAGACCATGGCGCTGGAGCTCTTCAAGCCCTTCGTCATGAAGCGCCTGGTCGAGCTTGGCAAGGTCGAGAACATCAAGGGCGCCAAGCGCGCTATCGACCGCGGTGCCACCTTTGTGTGGGATATCCTCGAAGAGGTCATCGACGGCCGCGTCGTGCTGCTCAACCGTGCACCGACCCTGCACCGTCTGTCCATCCAGGCCTTTGAGCCGGTGCTGGTCGAGGGCAAGGCTATCCACCTGCACCCGCTGGTCTGCTCGCCCTTCAACGCCGACTTCGACGGCGACCAGATGTCTGTCCACGTGCCGCTGTCCAGCCAGGCTCAGGCCGAGGCTCGCGTGCTCATGCTCTCTGCGAACAACCTGCGCTCGCCGGCATCCGGCAAGCCGGTTAACATCCCTTCGCAGGACATGATCATCGGTGTGTACTACCTGACCCAGGTCCGCGAGGGTCTGCCGGGCGAGAACCACGTGTTCGCCAGCTTCGACGACGCGCTGCACGCCTATGACTGCCGTTCCGAGGTCGACATGCAGGCCAAGATCCAGGTTCGCGTGTCCGCTGCCGATGCCAACGTCATCAACGAGGACGGCACCCGTATCTTCCGCGTCAAGAACGGCAAGAATGAGTTCGTCGACTACGACGTCACCGGCAACAAGACCGCGCGCTTTGAGACCTCTATCGGCCGCATCATCTTCAACCGCCAGTGCCTGCCCGAAGACTACGAGTTCATGAACTACAAGATGGTCAAGGGCGACGTGGCCAAGCTGGTTGCCGACTGCTGCGATCGTTACCCCGAGGCCAAGGTCGGCCCGATCCTCGACGCCATCAAGTACTCCGGCTTCCACTACGCTACCCGCGCCGGCCTCACCATCTCGGTGTGGGACGCTCTCATCCCTGATGAGAAGCAGGAGCTGCTCGACCGCGCCCAGGCTAACGTCGACCAGATCAACGAGTACTTCGAGGAGGGCTTCATCAACGAGACGGAGCGCCACATCGAAGTCGTTAACGAGTGGACCGCTTGTACCGACAAGGTCGCAGCGCTCATGCTCGACTTGTTCGACGAGGAGAACCCGCTCTACATGATGGCCGACTCCGGCGCCCGTGGTTCTAAGACCCAGCTGCGTCAGCTCGGCGGCATGCGTGGCCTGATGGCAGACATGTCCGGCGAGACGATCGACCTTCCCATTAAGGCGAACTTCCGCGAGGGCCTGCTGCCGCTCGAGTACTTCATTTCGACCTACGGCGCCCGTAAGGGCCTGGTCGATACCGCATCCCACACCTCGGACTCTGGTTACCTGACCCGTCGTCTGGTCGACGTGGCCCAGGACGTCATCGTCCGCGAGGAGGACTGCGGTACGCACGAGGGCGTCACCTACAACCTCATCATCCCCGGCACCACTGACCTCAACACCGACCTCGTCGGCCGTTGCTTCATTGAGGACGTCGTGGCTCCCGATGGCACCGTGCTCTTTGAGCAGGACGGCTACATCGAGAAGGTCGCCGACATCCAGAAGATGGTCGATGCCGGCCTTAAGAAGGTCAAGCTTCGCGCGCTGCTCACCTGCCGCTCCAAGTACGGCGTGTGCCAGAAGTGCTACGGCTGGGATCTTTCCACCCGTCGTCCGGTCGCCATCGGCACCGCGGTCGGCATTATTGCCGCCCAGTCCATCGGCGAGCCTGGTACGCAGCTTACGATGCGTACCATTCACTCCGGCGGCGTCGCTGGCGTCGACGATATTACGCAGGGTCTGCCTACGGTCAGCCGTATGTTCGATATCGTCGGCAACGTCAACGAGAAGATCCTGGGTCGCGAGGCCGAGCTGGCTCCGTACTCCGGTCACCTCTCGATTAAGCCCGAGAAGTCCGAGTACGTGCTGACGCTCACCGACTCCGAGGACCACACACGTGTCCTCGACGAGCGTCGCGTCCCCGCTTCGGTGCGCTTTATGCCCGAGATCGAGGATGGCTGCGAGGTTCGCGCCGGCGATCAGATCACCAAGGGCTTCGTCAACTTCCGCAACCTGCGCAAGCTGACCGACATCGAGTCGACGATGCACACCTTCGTCGAGAGCGTCAAGGACGTCTACACCAGCCAGGGCGTCGACCTGAACGACAAGCACATCGAGGTGCTCGCACGTCAGATGCTGCGTCGCGTTCAGATCACCAACCCCGGCGATTCCAAGTACCTGCTTGGTCAGTACGTCGACCGCTACGAGTTCGCCGACGAGGTCGAGCGCGTTGCCCGTCTGGGCGGTCAGGCCCCCGTGGCCGAGCCCGTCATCCTGGGTACGCTCAAGGTCGCGTCTAACATCGACTCCTGGCTGTCGAGTGCTTCGTTTATCCGTACCGCTGGCGTCCTTACCGAGGCTGCCATTGAGGGTAAGGTCGATCACCTGCTCGACCTTAAGTCCAACGTCATCGTCGGTAAGAAGATCCCGGCCGGTACCGGCCTCAAGCCGTACGCCAACGCCAAGCTGACGTATCGTACGGCCGACGGCTACGTGGACATCGACGGCCCGGCTTCGCCCAACGCCAAGTCGCTGCCCGAGTGGGCTCCGGTTGAGCTCAAGGACCTGGACGAGCAGCTCCCGCAGCAGCTCGACTGGGCCGGCTACGACGAGTTCGGTGGTGCTGACGGTTCGTTCACCCGCAACGGCCACACCATCTCCGCCGAGAAGGCTCGTCTGTACCTGTTCGACGACCTGGGCGTGTCGCAGCGCTGGACCAACAAGTTCAGCGAGGTCGGCATCGAGACGGTCGGCGACCTGGTCGGCAAGTCCGAGGAGGATCTGCTGCGCATCGATGGCATCGGTGCCAAGGCGATCGAGGAGCTCCGTGACGGCCTGGAGGCCCACGACCTGCTCTACATCCTCGAGAACAACGACGACGTTGCCGACGAGGAAGACCTCTCGCAGCTGCTGCAGATGGTCTTTAGCCCCGACGGTCCGGACGATATCCTGCTGGGTACCTCCGCTCCGACGCATCACGCCGACGCCGACGAGGAGCTCCTGGGCGCCCCGATCGACGACAAGAAGGCTCCCGCCAACGGTGTCATCAACGAGGACATGGCTTCTCTCGATGAGCTGCTCAACCAGCTCGTGGACACCGACGACGCCGAAGAGGCCAAGGACAACGACGAGGAGTAATTTCCTAGTGCGTTAACCGTCCTTCCAAAGACCCGCTTCCCAACAGGGGAGCGGGTCTTTTTTGATGAGGAACGTTGCCCCGACGAGCACGTCGGATTCCCGGAACGGGCCGCCCGCTGTTTAAGTTTGTCGCGAGTTCCGCACGCAAAGGAAAGCACTTAATGTGCTTTCCGTCTTGCGCAGGACTGTAGAGCAGCAAACTTAAACAGCGGGCGGCCCGTTCTGGGAATCTGCCCCCGCGCACAGAAGGGGATTCCTTTTGCCAAAAAGGGACAGGTTTATTTTGGTAGGTTATTCATGCTTGAATTTGAAACATTCCGTTCGGTCAAAGCGTATCTATGGTGAGGGCCTCATCAAGAATCATTAACGTCACCGGGAGGTGATTATGGAAGAACGGGCATTTAGACAGGCGGTCGAAGATCACCGGGATGTCGTGTTTCGGATCGCATTGACGTACCTGCGCGATTGTGCCGACGCCGACGATGTTGCCCAGGATGTCTTTCTTAAGCTGCTCAAAAGCGATACGCAATTTGAGAGTTGGGAGCATCTTCGTCGCTGGCTTATCCGGGTCACGATCAATGAATGCAAATCGCTCTTTCGAAAGCCATGGAGGCGTGTGGAGGATATTGAGAACCTGGCCGATTCGCTTTCGGCGGCGCAGGATGAGACCAAGGCCGTCCTGTCAGATGTCATGCGGCTTCCGGAACGATTCCGTATCCCCATCGTGCTCTTTTACTATCTGGGCTTCTCGACTTCAGAGATTGCCGAGTTGCTGCACGTACCAGCCGCGACAGTTCGAACGCGTTTAGCTCGCGGCAGATCGAAACTCAAGTTCATCCTAGAGGAGGGCGACCGTGAAATCCAACCAAATCAAGCAGGCCTTCGAGTCCGTCCAAGCCGATAGCGATCTTGCAGATCGCGTCCTAAATAGCGCTGCGGGTGAGCCGCTTCATCGAAAGGGCCACGCGAAGCCTCTGTATGTTGCCGTAATCGGATGTCTTGTCGGAGTGTTGGCGACCGGAGGGGTCGCCTACGCCGTTATCAATTCCAGCTATTTTGCCTTAGCCTGGGGAAATCACGGCAATGGGGATTCCATTACCTGGACCAACGGTGGCTCATCGGGGACTAAATACACCTACACCAGAGAGTTTGGTGACGGCATCGCTCCCCAAAGCCTGGAGGGCACAGTCCAGAAGGTCAATCTGTCCGTCGAGGGCAACGGCTATACACTCGACATTCATGATATGGCTATCGATAAAAACGGTTGCGGTGCCGTGACGTTTACGTTGTCCAATCCAAATGGTGTTAACTACTACAAGCCGGCAGCAGAGACAGGCGAACTTGTTCTCTATGGTGAAGAAGAACAAGGCATCGGCACGCCCGGCATGAACTTCGGCGAGGAATGGGCTGACACACGCTGCACCATTGATAAGGACACATCAAGCGATACTGTCATTAATGGCACGATGTACTTTGCTTCTATGGATCGCGAGCGAGGTTTTCAACATGCGGTCACCTGGAATATCTCGTGGACCGAGGGCGAAGGCGAGGACGCGAAGCTGTTCGAGGCATCGACGCCCGAGTTTAGCGTTGGAGCGTACGTCGATACAAAGGAACTCCGCTCCGATGACTCGCCTCTCGAGATCAGCCCGTTTTCCATCCAGACGCACATCGACGATCTGGGCATTGACGCAGTCACGAAAAAGTTGACCGTTACCTACAAGGATGGATCGGAGCAGATTATCGAAGATGACGACGCAGGGGCGTTCAACTTATATTTTTCTTATACGCGCAATAGCGGAGAGAACATCTGGGTGCCAACGAAGTTGATTGATGTCGACCAAGTGGTCTCAGTAACGCTTGAGGGCACACGCTGCACTTCAACAGGGGGCGCCGAAACGTCGGAACCCTTTACCATCGTCTATTCGTAAGATTTGGGGCCGCTTCCTACTAGGGGAGGCGGCCCATTTTGCATTAAATGGACGGTTAGACCGAGCGATATACTTCCGAAGACGCCGCCGATTTCCATGCGACAGATGAGAGCAGATCAACGCTGGAGTGCGACGTTTCCCCAGATAAAACCGACCATAATAAACCTGTCCCTATTTGGAAGGGAACGTTGCCCCAACGAGCACGTCGGATTCCCGGGCCGGGCGGCACAGGGGTTAAGTTTGTCGCGAGTTCCGCACGAGCCGGAGGCCACTTAATGTGGCCTCCGTGCGAGCCAGGACTGTAGAGCAGCAAACTTAACCCCTGTGCCGCCCGGCCCGGAAATCCGCCACCGCGCACAGGAGGGGATTCCTTTTGTGTAGGCTTTGCGGAAATGTGCCATTTTTGGGATACGCCCGGCGGCGTGGTCTGTTGACGGCACAGCTAACGCCACGTATCCTATCGAACTGCGTGTTTCGTAGGGGGATGCTGACCCCTCGATTCAAGCCGTTGCACTTTACAGAAAGCTGGAATCATTCGAGAAGGAGTACGCTTTGCCTACTATTAACCAGCTGGTTCGCCAGGGCCGTCGTTCCGTGCCCAAGAAGTCCAAGAACGCTGCTCTGCAGCACAACTCCCAGAAGCGCGGCGTGTGCACCCGCGTCTTCACCACGAGCCCCAAGAAGCCGAACTCGGCTCTTCGTAAGGTTGCCCGTGTTCGCCTTGTCAACGGCATCGAAGTTACCGCTTACATCCCGGGTGAGGGCCACAACCTGCAGGAGCACTCCATCGTGCTCGTCCGCGGCGGTCGTGTCCGTGACCTCCCTGGTGTCCGTTATCACGTCATCCGTGGCGCCTACGACGCTGCTCCGGTCCAGAACCGTATGCAGGCCCGTTCCAAGTACGGTGCTAAGCGCCCCAAGGCCAAATAAGCCAGATAACGTTTTGATACTTTCGCCGTGTGCCGCCTAAGCGCCGCACGGTAGACACTTAAGGAGATTTCACATGCCGCGTCGTGCAGCAGCTAATCGTCGTGAGGTTCAGCCTGACGCCGTTTACAACAACCGCCTGGTGACTCAGCTCATCAACAAGGTCCTTCTTGACGGCAAGAAGGCCACCGCTGAGCGCATCGTTTACACCGCTTTCGAGATCGTTGCCGAGAAGTCCGAGGGTGGCGACGCTCTCGCTACCTTCAAGAAGGCTATGGACAACGTCAAGCCCACGCTCGAGGTTAAGCCCAAGCGTGTCGGTGGCGCTACCTATCAGGTCCCGATGGAGGTCAACTCCCGTCGTTCCACCGCTCTGGGTATCCGCTGGATCGTCAACTTCTCCCGCGCTCGCAAGGAGAAGACCATGGCCGAGCGTCTCGCCAACGAGATCCTCGACGCTTCCAACGGCCTGGGCGCTTCCGTCAAGAAGCGTGAGGACGTCTTCAAGATGGCCGAGGCCAACCGCGCGTTCTCTCACTATCGTTGGTAAGTTAAGGTAAGGAACTAACATGGCTAAGCCTAAGTACAAGCTTTCCGATACCCGTAACATCGGCATCATGGCCCACATCGATGCCGGTAAGACCACCACGACCGAGCGTATTCTTTACTACACCGGTAAGACCCACAAGATCGGTGAGGTCCATGAGGGCGCTGCCACCATGGACTGGATGGTTCAGGAGCAGGAGCGCGGCGTAACCATTACCTCCGCTGCTACCACGTGCTTCTGGAACAAGGACGGTAAGGACTACCGCATCCAGATCATCGACACCCCGGGCCACGTTGACTTCACCGCCGAGGTCGAGCGTTGCCTGCGCGTTCTCGATGGCGCTGTCGCCGTCTTCGACGCCGTTGCCGGCGTTCAGCCCCAGTCTGAGACCGTTTGGCGTCAGGCTTCTACCTTCAACGTCCCCCGCATCGCCTTCATCAACAAGTATGACCGCGTGGGCGCTGACTTCTTCAACGCTATCGAGACCATGAAGGATCGTCTCGACGCTAACGCCGTGGCCGCTCAGGTCCCGATGGGCGCCGAGGACAACTTCTGGGGCGTCATCGACCTGGTCACCATGACTGCATGGGACTTCAAGGCCGACGAGAAGGGCATGACCTACCCCGAGCCGATGGACGAGATCCCGGCTGAGTTTGCCGACATCGCTGCCACCAAGCGCGAGGAGCTCCTTGACGCTGCTGCCAGCTTTGACGACGAGCTCATGGAGAAGATCCTCATGGAGGAGGACTTCACCGTCGAGGAGCTCAAGGCCGCTCTGCGCAAGGGCGTTCTGGCCAACGAGCTCAACCTCGTCTTCGTGGGCTCCGCCTACAAGAACAAGGGCGTTCAGGAGCTGCTCGACGCTGTCGTCGACTACCTGCCCAGCCCGCTCGACGTTGAGGCCGTCACCGGTACCGATCCGGACACCGGCGAGGAGATCCAGCGTCATCCTTCCTTCGACGAGCCCTTCTCCGGCCTGGTCTTCAAGATTATGACCGACCCGTTCGTCGGTAAGCTCACCTATGTCCGCGTTTACTCCGGCCGCGCCGAGTCCGGCTCCTACGTGGTCAACGCTTCCAACGGTCAGCGCGAGCGCCTCGGCCGGATCCTCGAGATGAACGCCGCCGAGCGTATCGACCGTGACGACGCTGCCGCCGGCGACATCGTCGCTTGCGTCGGCTTCAAGAACTCCACCACCGGTGACACCCTGTGCGAAGAGGGCAAGGAGATCGTCCTCGAGAAGATTGAGTTCGCTAAGCCCGTTATCGACGTTGCCATCGAGCCCAAGACCAAGGCCGAGCAGGACAAGATGTCCCTGGCTCTGACCAAGCTCGCCGAGGAGGACCCGACCTTCCAGGTGTCCACCAACCACGAGACCGGCCAGACCATCATCGCCGGCATGGGCGAGCTGCACCTCGAGATCATCGTCGACCGTCTGCTCCGCGAGTTCAAGGTTGACGCTAACGTTGGTAAGCCCCAGGTTGCCTACCGCGAGACCGCTGGTCACGACGTCGAGAAGGCTGAGGGCAAGTTCGTCCGTCAGTCCGGCGGTCGCGGTCAGTACGGCCACGCCGTCATCAAGCTCGAGAAGATGGAGGAGGGCTTCGGCTACGAGTTCGTCAACGCTATCGTCGGCGGCGTCGTGCCCAAGGAGTACATCCCGTCCATCGACAAGGGCATCCAGGAGGCCCTGAACACCGGTGTTATCGCCGGCTTCCCGGTCCTCGACGTTAAGGTCACCCTGTTCGACGGTTCTTACCACGAGGTCGACTCCTCCGAGGCCGCCTTCAAGATCGCCGGTTCCATGGCTATCAAGGACGCCCTCAAGAAGTCCGATCCGCAGCTGCTCGAGCCGATCATGGCTGTCGAGGTCGAGACCCCTGAGCAGTACATGGGCGACGTTATGGGCAACCTCTCCGGTCGCCGCGGCAAGATCGAGGGCATGGAGGATCGCAAGAACAGCAAGCTCATCCGTGCCAAGGTGCCGCTGGGCGAGATGTTCGGTTACGCTACCGACCTTCGCTCCCAGACCCAGGGCCGTGCATCCTACACGATGCAGTTCGACTCTTATGAGCCCGCGCCCAAGTCCATCGTGGACGAGGTCATGAGCAAGAACGCCTAAGTTCGAGCTCCCTGTTACGTAATCCGCGAGAACATCTCTCGCACTCTTTGGAGGTTTAAGTTGGCTACCCAGAAGATCCGCATTCGCCTCAAGGGCTATGATCACGAGGTCGTCGATCAGTCCGCGAAGCTCATCGTCGAGACCGCTCAGAAGACCGGCGCTCGCGTTTCCGGTCCTGTCCCCCTGCCCACCGAGCGCAACCTGTACACGGTTATCCGCTCGCCGCACGTGAACAAGGACTCCCGTGAGCAGTTCGAGATGCGCACCCACAAGCGCCTCATCGACATCCTCGACCCCACCTCGGGCACCGTTGATTCGCTCATGCGTCTCGACCTCCCCGCTGGCGTCGACATCGACATCAAGCTCTAAGCGATATCGCTCATAGCTTATAGAGCCCCGCTGCCATCTTGGTAGCGGGGCTCTTTTGTTTTGAGTTTAGATTTTGGGATAGCGAATTCGTCTGCCGAGCTGATGGCTGCGGCGCCCTATTCGCTCAGGGGGCGCAAGGACGCTTCTTCGAAGTGGAAGACGCACAAGCCGCTCTCGGTCTCAATGCTTGCGCGGCCGCAATCGTCGACCGTTCCAAATATGCCGCGTGCCAGCTCGTCTCCAGCGGGGGAGCGGGCGATAACGTGCTCCCCAATCCAATTGAGGTGTGCGACATATTCGTCGTGGACGGGCGCGAGCGGTCCGGCGTTTTCTTCCATGGCGTTGAGGCGCTCTGCCCAGGTATCTACAGCGTCTATAACTGCGTGATAGACCTCATCGAGGAGCATGTCGACGGCGGGAACGCTCTCGTTGAGGTCCGAGAGGCCAATTGCCGCCAGGCCGCCTTCGGGCACCTCTTGGGGCGTGTAGTTTACGTTGACACCAATGCCGCAGACGGCGAAAGGTTTGCCTGCGTTATCGCGTGCGGCCTCGACCAGAATGCCGCCGAGCTTGCGTCCTCGCGCGACCAGGTCGTTGGGCCACTTGAGGGCTATTTCGCTTGCAAGGCCTTGCTTTTCGAGTGCTTCGAGCACCGCTAGGCCGCTGACGGCGGCAAGACCAGAGTACTTTGCGGGATTAACGCATGGACGCAGGACAATCGAAAGCAATAGGTTGCCGGCGGTTGAATCCCACTTGTGGCCGCGCCGGCCGCGTCCTGCCGTTTGCGCGCGGGCGGCAAGTCCTGTGCCGTGCGGCGCACCCTGTTTTCCTGCCTCGAGCAGGTCATCGTTGGTCGATCCGGTTACATCGACAATCGTTAATTGGGCATCCATAGCGGCTGCTACCTCCTTATTGAATAAGTGAATGACGCAATGGTGTCGAGAGATAGACACAATGTGAAGCCTTTGTCGCATTTGGACAATTTAATGTTAACACGTCAACAAAGACTGAAATGCGTTATCCTCTCTTGGTCGATGTAAACACGTCAACAACTCAAAGGAGGTTAGTGATGGGTTTCACGATTCTTGGAACAGGTTCGGCACTTCCTGAGCGCAGTGTTTCCAATGACGAGCTGTCTGAGTTCCTCGATACCTCGGATGAGTGGATTTTTACTCGCACAGGTATCAAGAGCCGCCACGTCTGCACCACCGAGTCACTTGACGACCTTGCCGTAGCAGCGAGCGAGCGGGCACTCCAGGTGTCCGGAATCGACGCGAGCCAGCTGGATCTGATCGTCTGCTCGACGACGACGGGTGACCACCTTGTTCCCGCCGAGGCGTGTGCCGTTGCTGAGCGACTAGGCGCGACGTGCCCTGCCTTCGATGTCTCGGCGGCTTGTGCCGGCTTCGTATTTGCGCTCGATGTCGCCGAGGGCTATATCGCCCGCAGCCGTGCCGAGCGCGTGCTTGTTGTTGCTGCCGAGCAGATGACGCGCGCGCTCGAGTGGACCGACCGTGCCACCTGCGTGCTATTTGGCGATGGGGCAGGCGCCGCAGTGATTGAAGCTGGGGGAGACAACCCCCTTGCCGTTGAGCTTTCGACGGCGCCCGACGTCGAGACGTTGCGCGTTCCCGGTCTGGTCGGTACCTCGCCGTTTAAGGCTTCCGCAGATAGCGCGAGCGTGCTGTCCATGAATGGCCGCCGCGTGTTCAAGTTCGGCGTCAACGCCATCTGTGACACGGTCCATAAGCTTGCGATCGATGCGAGCATTTTGGTCGAAGACATCGATCATTTTGTATTCCATCAGGCTAACGAACGAATCCTGAGCCAGGCGGTCAAGCGTCTGGGCGTGCCGGACGAGCGTGTGGTTCGCACGTTGCGCGAGACCGGCAACATTTCGAGCGCATGCATTCCGCTTGCCCTCGACCGGCTGGCAAACGCCGGTGCACTTCACACGGGCGACACGATCGCCTTGGTTGGATTTGGCGCCGGTCTGGATATAGGTGGCTATCTGCTTCGTTGGAAGTAGTCGCACATAGGAAATAAAAACGCCCTAGGGCACAACCAAAGGAGAACTACCATGGCAGATCAGAAGACCTTCGAGCGCGTTTGCGACGTTATCCGCGAGAGCGCCGGTCTTGACGATGTCGAGATGAAGCCCGAGTCCACGCTCGAGGAGATTGGTCTCGACAGTCTGGGTACCGTCGAGATCCTCGTCGCCGTCGAGGACGAGTTTGGCATTCAGCTCGATACCGAGGAGAACCCCAAGACGGTCGGCGAGTTCGCCGATACAGTCGAGGCGGCATTGGAGAAGTAGAGATGATCAAGACTCCTCTCTGCGATCTGCTCGGCATCGAAAAGCCCGTGTTCCAGGGCGGTATGGCCTGGATTGCCGACGCCTCGCTGGCATCGGCCGTATCCGAGGCGGGTGGCTTAGGGATTATCGCGGCCATGAACGCCGACGCCAACTGGCTGCGCGACCAGATTCACGAGCTGCGCGCCAGGACGGATAAACCCTTTGGCGTCAACGTCATGCTCATGAGCCCGTTTGCCGACGAGGTCGCGCAGGTCGTGATTGACGAGCGAGTGCCGGTCGTCGTGACGGGTGCCGGTAATCCCACCAAGTACATGAAAGCTTGGAACGATGCGGGCATCAAGGTCATCCCCGTTGTGGCTTCGGTGGCGCTCGCCCGTCTCGTGGCGCGTCGTGGAGCCACGGCGGTTGTTGCCGAGGGCACCGAATCGGGCGGCCATATTGGCGAGACCTCGACGATGGCACTGGTACCGCAGGTCGTCGATGCGGTCGACATTCCCGTCGTGGCTGCCGGCGGTATTGCCGACGGCCGCGGCGTGGCGGCCGCCTTTATGCTGGGCGCTGCCGGCGTCCAGGTGGGTACGCGCTTTCTGGTCGCAGACGAGTGCACCGTCTCGGAGCAGTACAAAGAGATGGTCCTGAAGGCCAACGACACTTCGACGCGTGCGACCGGTCGCTCGACGGGACATCCAGTGCGCGCCCTCAAGAGCCCCTTCACCAACGCCTATGCCAAGAGCGAGGGTTCCGGCGCGAGTGCCGAGGAGCTCGGTACTATGGGAACCGGTGCGCTGCGTAAGGCCGCCAAGGACGGCAACTACGAAGAGGGTTCGTTTTTGTGTGGACAGATTGCCGGCATGGTCAACGAGCGTCAGAGCGCACGCGAAATCGTTGACGATCTGGTCGATGGCGCCGAGCGCGTCCTGAAGGGTGCGTCCGCATGGGTAGCGTAGCGTTTCTGTTTGCCGGCCAGGGTGCCCAACACCCCGCGATGGGCGTCGACCTGGTCGAGGCATCGCCGGCGGCTGCCGAGGTGTTCGCGATCGCCGACGAGGTGCGCCCGGGGACCAGCGAGCAGTGCCGGAGCGCCTCCAAGGAGGAGCTCTCGCAGACCGAGAACACGCAGCCTTGCGTGTTCGTGCACGACTTGGCTGTCGCCGTCGCCCTGCGCGAGCGCGGCGTGGTGCCTGCCGCCTGTGCGGGATTCTCGCTGGGCGAGGTCGCTGCACTCACCTTTGCGGGGGCATTCGATACGCGAGCGGGTTTTGAGCTTGTGTGTGAGCGCGCGGCATTGATGGCCACGGCGGCCGAGCGTCACCCCGGCGGCATGCGCGCCGTCATCAAACTTGATGCTGCGCAAGTCGAGAACCTGGCTGCGCAGGCCGGCGAGGACTGCTGGCCGGTCAACTACAACAGTCCCCAGCAGACGGTTGTGGCCGGAGCGCCCGATGCGCTGCAGACCCTCGACGTCCTAGTAAAAGAGGCTGGCGGCCGCGCCATGAAGGTCGCGGTGTCGGGTGCATTTCATAGCCCCTATATGGCCGAGGCGACAGAGGGGCTGGCGACGTATATCCAAGCCGGCCACGCGCCGTCTCCGCTGCTGATTCCGGTCATGGCAAACATGACGGCGGCGCCCTATCCGGCGGACCCGCGAGCGGCATCGGATGTCTTGGCCAATCAGGTGAGCCATGCCGTGCGCTGGGTCGATACGCTGCATGCTCTGCAGGATCAAGGCATCGACACATTTATTGAGGTCGGCCCCGGCAAAACGCTGTCCGGCCTGGTCAAGCGTACGCTGAGCGACGTTCGTGTGTATTCGTGCGAGACGGCCGAGCAGGTCGCAGCTATTGCCGACGAGCTCGCATAGTCCACAGGGCTGTAACCCGAAAGGAATGACATGGGCAACTTGAACAATGGCGCGCTCGAGCGCAACGACTCACGTCGCGTGGCACTGGTCACGGGCGGCTCGCGGGGTATCGGCCGCGCCTGCGCTATCGGTCTGGCGGAGGATGGCTGCGATATCGCCGTCGTCTATGCCGGCAGCGTCGATGCGGCGCGCGAGACGTGCGACGCCTGCGAGGCGGCTGGCGCCACGGCGCGCTCATATCAATGCGACGTGGCCGACCCCGCTGCCGTCAACGCGTGCGTGGAAGCGGTCCTCAACGACTTTGGCTCCATTTGGGCGCTCGTCAACAACGCTGGCATCACCCGCGATGGCCTGCTCATGCGCATGGGCGATGACGCCTTCGATCGCGTGCTCGATGTCAATCTTAAAGGAACGTTTAACACGACGCGCGCGCTCACCAAGACCTTTATGCGCCAGCGCGGCGGCTGCGTCGTCAACATGAGCTCGGTCGTGGGCCTGATGGGCAATGCCGGGCAAGCCAACTACGCTGCCTCCAAGGCGGGCGTGATCGGCCTGACCAAGGCGGTGGCGCGCGAGCTTGCGCCCCGCGGCGTACGAGTGAACGCGGTTGCCCCCGGGTTTGTCGAGACGGATATGACGGCAAAGCTCTCGGAGAAGGTGCGTACGGTAACCGAGGAGCAGATTCCCCTTAAGCGTATGGCGCGCCCCGAGGAAGTGGCCGGCGTAGTGCGCTTTCTGGCGAGTGATGCGGCTGCCTACATTACGGGTGAGGTCGTGCGCGTCGACGGCGGAATGGCGATGTAGAAACCAGGGCCGAAGAACGGCTTGGATGAGGAGACCATGATGGAACAGAGAGTTGCAATCACCGGTATCGGTGCCGTGTCGCCGCTCGGCAACACCGCGCTTGCCACCTGGGCGGCAATGTGTGCTGGCACGTGCGGCATCGGCCCGATTACGCACTTCGATACCGATGCGTTTGCCGTCAAGGTGGCAGCCGAGGTCAAGGGCTTTGACGGCAACGAGTACTTTGGCAAGCGTGACGCCAAGCATCTCGACCCCTGCGTTCAGTTTGCGATGGCGGCTTCGGACGAAGCCATGCACGATGCGGGCTTTGATGTCGAAGGCGCCATCGATCGCGAGCGCCTGGGCGTCTACGTGGGCTCGGGCGTGGGCGGCATGACGACGCTCGTCGACAACGTCCATACGATTGCCGAACGTGGGCCCCGCCGCGCATCGCCCTATATGATCGCGATGATGATCCCCAACATGGCATCGGGCAATATCGCAATCCGCCACAAGGCAAAGGGCCCGACCCTGCCCGTGGTGACCGCGTGCGCAACCTCGGCCCATGCGGTGGGCGAGGCGTTCCGCGCCATAAAGCACGGCTATGCCGACGCGATCCTCGCGGGCGGCGCCGAGGCCGCAATTATCCCCGATGCCGTTGCGGGCTTTACGTCCTGCCGCGCATTGACCACCAACCCTGATCCCGCGACGGCTTGCCGCCCGTTCGATGCAGACCGCGATGGCTTTGTGATGGGCGAGGGCGCCTGCGTGCTCGTGCTCGAGAGCATGGAACATGCGCAGGCGCGCGGTGCGCACATTTATGCCGAGGTCGTGGGCTACGGCAACACCGATGATGCCTATCACATCACGAGCCCTGATCCCGAGGCTGCCGGCATTGCCCGCGCGATATCGCTGGCGGTGACCGAGGGCGACGTCAGGCCTTCCGAGGGCCTCTACATCAATGCCCACGGCACATCGACCAAGCTCAACGATTCGTCCGAGACGGCGGGCATTAAGCGTGCGCTCGGCGAGGACGCGGCGCGCGCCGCGCACGTCTCGTCGACTAAGTCGATGACCGGCCACATGATCGGTGCCACGGGCGCCATCGAGGTCATGGCCTGCGCCATGGCGCTCGAGCAGGGCGTGGTGCCGCCGACCATTAACTACCGCACGCCCGATCCCGCCTGCGATCTTGACTACACGCCCAATCGCGCGGTTCGCGCTGACCTTACCTGGGCGCTTTCGACCAACCTGGGCTTTGGCGGACACAACGCCGCCATCGCGCTGCGTAGATATACGAGGAGCTAGAGCATGGATTCCAAAAGACTTGCCGAGATAGCCGATGTTATGGAGGACCGCGGCCTCACGCGCGTACGCGTTGAGGAGCCCGATGGCACCGCGGTCGAACTCGAGCGCGCGAGCGCCGCACAGCCGGTTGCCGTGCCCATGCCCATGCCGAGCGCTATGGCCGCTCCAGTTGCAGCTCCCACAGTCGCGCCTGCCGCACCGGAACCCGCCGCGCAGGCGCCTGTTGCCGCACCGGAGCCCAAGGGCACCGAGGCACCTCGCCATCCGCCTCGGCCGTC
>CABUCA010000030.1 GCA_902489965.1 uncultured Collinsella sp. | reverse complement strand
CTCTCCGGAACATTCCGCAGGACGCAAAGAGGCTCCGCAGCGCGAAGCGCGATGCGGAGCCTCTTTGCATGTCCGAGGACGTTCCGGAGAGAAGCCCCGTCACGCCCCCGGATTCCCGGTGGGAGTTCTAGACCTTGTCGGCCTTAGTACATACCGCCGCCCTGCTGACCAGCGGTGGCAGCAGCGATAGCGTCCTCAAGCTGAGTGTTCTTGGGCACATCGGAGACGGTGGCCTCGGTGATGAGAATCAGGCTGGCGACAGAAGCAGCGTTCTGCAGGGTGACGCGGCTGACCTTGACGGGGTCGAGGACGCCCATCTCGATCATGTCGCCCCACTCGCCGTTGGCAGAGTTGAGACCCTGGCCGGCGGGCAGCTCGGCAACCTTGTCGACCACGACAGCGCCCTCAAAGCCAGCGTTCTTGGCAATGGTAGCGACCGGAGCGGTCAGAGCCTTCTTGACGATGTCGACGCCGATCTTCTCCTCGGGGTCGTCGATCTCGACAGCATCGAGCGCAGGAGCAGCGTCCATGAAGGCGACGCCGCCGCCGGCGACGATGCCCTCCTCGACAGCAGCGCGGGTAGCCTGCAGGGCATCCTCGACGCGGTGCTTGATCTCCTTGAGCTCGGACTCGGTAGCAGCGCCGACCTTGATGACGGCAACGCCACCGGAGAGCTTGGCCAAGCGCTCCTGGAGCTTCTCGCGGTCGAAGTCAGAGGTGGTGTTCTCCATCTCGCCCTTGATCTGAGCGATGCGGGCGTCGATGGCCTCCTTGGAGCCAGCGCCGCCGACGACGACGGTGTTGTCCTTGGAGATGGTGACGGACTTAGCAGTACCGAGCATATCGGCGGTGATGTCAGCGACCTTCACGCCCAGCTCGTCCAGAGCGGCCTGGCCACCGGTGAGGACGGCGATGTCCTCGAGGATGCGCTTGCGGCGATCGCCGTAGCCCGGAGCCTTGACGGCGCAGACGTTGAGGGCGCCACGGATCTTGTTGAGGACCAGGGTCGGCAGAGCCTCGCCGTCGATGTCCTCAGCAATGATGAGCAGGCCACGGCCGGCGCGCTGGACAGCCTCGAGAACAGGCATGATGTCCTGAACGCTGGAGATCTTCTGGTCGGTGATGAGGATGTACGGATCCTTCATCACGGCCTCCATGCGGTCGTTGTCCGTGACGAAGTAAGCGGAGACATAGCCCTTGTCGAACTGCATGCCCTCGACGGTGTCGATGGTGATGTCGAACGTCTGGGAATCCTCGACGGTGATGACGCCGTCCTTGCCCACGACCTCCATGGCCTCAGCGATCTTCTCGCCGACCTCGGGGTCACCGGCGGAGATGGTACCGACGGAAGCGATCTGCTCCTTGGTCTCGACCGGCTTGGCCTGCTTCTTCATCTCGGCGACGGCGGCGTTGACGGCCTTGTCGATGCCGCGACGGATGGCCAGCGGGTTGGCGCCAGCGGCGACGTTGCGCAGACCGTCGTTGACGATGGCCTGGGCGAGCAGGGTTGCGGTGGTAGTGCCGTCACCCACGGTGTCGTTGGTCTTGGTGGCGACCTCCTTCACCAGCTGAGCGCCCATGTTCTCGATGTTGTCCTCGAGCTCGATCTCCTTGGCGACGGAAACGCCGTCGTTGGTGATGGTCGGAGCACCGAACGTGCGCTGCAGCGCAACGTAGCGACCCTTGGGGCCCATGGTGACGGTAACGGCGTCGGCCAGAGTGTTGACGCCCTTGGCAAGCTTAGCGCGGGCATCGGTGTTGAACGTAATGTTCTTTGCCATGGTAGGTAATCCTCCAAAAGAAATGTGACTCGCGTCGCCGCTTCCGAGTCCTATGCGGCGGGCGCGTTCAAAGACGAATCAGAGATTCTGACGAGACTAGGCCTCGACGACAGCGTAGATGTCGTCGGCGCGCATCAGCAGATACTTCTCGCCGTCGACCTTGACCTCGTTGCCACCGAACTTACCGTAGATGACAACGTCACCGACCTTGACGTCCATGGGGATGCGCTCACCCTTGTCGTTGACCTTGCCGGCGCCAACGGCAACGATGGTACCGCGCTGCGGCTTCTCCTGGGCGTTGCTGGCGATGTACAGACCAGAAGCGGTCTTCTGCTCGGCCTCGTCGGGCTTGACCAGAACACGATCTGCAAGCGGCTTCAAAGACGACATGCTTGTTTCCTCCTTTGTGGGCCGCGCGGTCATGCCGCGCGGGTTAACCCTTTTTGTTTGCGTACGCGTTGAATGGTACCCACGAATGGCGGGTTATACAACACGGAGTCAAAAAATCTTATTTTTTGGCACTTAGATTTTCTGAATGCCGGGGGATAACTTGTGCGCAGCTCCCGTGTGGCGCCGGAGGGGCGGGATATAAGGTTTCCTGCTCGGGCAGTCCTGCTCGCACGAAGGCCACATTAAGTGGCCTTCGGCTCGTGCGGAACTCGCGATAAACCTTATATCCCGCCCCTCCGGCGCCACACGGGAGCTGAGTCAACGTTATCGGGCCCGGCATTCAGAAAAGTCTGTGCAGCAAAATGGCGATGCGGATGGCGACATGGGCATGGTTTTCGCCGCGCGCACGGGTCCCCCGGGGAGCACCGTGCATTTTTGGGAGTATTCAGCAGGCCAGAACGGCTGCATACGCGCCGGACACCCCTTATTGGCCCCAAAGACGCCTTCGACCGGCGATTTGGGTCGGCAGACAGACTTCGTCGAGACGAATAAACATGTCTCGCGTCGCACCGGACCCCAAAATGACGTTGATCTCCGCAATGTTAGCCAACTGCAGCGGCACCGGCGGAACTTGCGTTGCTGAATACTCCGTTTTTTGCACGGCCCAGGCGGGGGTACATAAGGACCAGAAAGAACATCCCATCCTATTTTTGCAATCTGCAATGGAAAGTATGCAAAACACCAAGAGACGGCATTACTGATGTCCAAATTGAGTGCACGGAGCAGCTGCGCCTCCGCCCCGCGCCCAAATCAAGCAGAGCGGGAACGCTCCTAACGGACCCGATCGGCAAACAAACGCGGCCCGAGCGCCATCCCAAAATAGGCTGCCCGAGCCGCGTTTAACGGTACGGCATGAATATTAGCGCTCGTAGATTAAGTTGCCTGCCAGGTAGGTGGCTTGAACCTTGGTAGCCTGGAGCTCTTGGGGGTCGATGGTGAGCGGGTTTTGGTCCAGGACTACCAGGTCGGCGTATTTGCCGGGCTCTAGGCTGCCGAGGTTTTGCTCGTCGCCCGCTGCGTACGCGCTACCAAGCGTGTAGTTGCGCAGGGCAGTTGCCGCGTCGATACGCTCGCTGGGGAGCCAGCCGCCCTCGGGCCAGTGACTGCGGGGGTCTTGGCGCGTGATAGCCGTGTAGAGCACGTTCATGCTGGTAACGGCCGTGATGGGGCTATCGGTGCCGAAGGCTTGGCGGATGCCGCGCTGCTTATAGGTCGCAAATGGCCACATGATGCGGCTGCGTTCCAGGCCCAGGTCGCGCTCCGGGCCACCCGGGTCGAGCGTGATGTGGCAAGGCTGGCTCGAGGCAATGACGTTGAGCTTGCGCAGACGATCGATGTCCTCGGGCAGCAAATTCTCCAGATGCTCGAGCGTGTTATGGCCGTGCTGGGGCAGGCCGTAGAGCTCTGCCGCCTCCTCAAAGATATCGAGCGCAGCATGGATGGCACCGTCGCCGATAACGTGGATGCGCACGGTGTGGCCGCGCTCGGCTGCCGCCAGAACCAACTTGCGCATGCGCTCGACAGGAACCGTCAGGCGACCCTGGTCGCCCGGGAAGCGCGGGTTGGTATAGGGCTCAGTGAGGTATGCGGTATGTTCGCTCGACACGCCGTCGAAGAACTGTTTAAAGCCTGGCGCCGAGAGCAGCGCGTTGTTCGCATAGCGGGTCTGGAGTTCTTCCAAGCGCGATTGGTCATCCAGCAGCGTGGGAAACAGATGGGCGCGGATGCCCAGCTTGCCGGCGGCTTGCAGCTTGTCGTAAACATCGTCGCGAATAAAGTCGCAGCCCGGCATGGGCATGAGCGACATATCGCAGATTGAGGTGATGCCTTGCTCGGCCATACGCTTCATCTGGTCGGCGTAAGCGCTCGCGATGCGGTCCTCGCCCAGCCACTCCAGGCAGCGCGGCAGCAGCTGCATAGCAGCTGCCTCGTGGGCGATACCCGTAAGCTCACCGTTTGAGTCTTTGTCGTAACTTCCACCCGCCGGAGGCTCGCTGTCGCGCGTCACGCCGAGGGCTTCGAGTGCGCGGCTGTTGAGCCACAGGGTATGTCCATCGCCCGAATACATAACACAGGGGCGATCGGGGAAGGCGGCGTCGAGGGAGGCCTTGGTAGGGTGCTCGGGCGGATCCCAGCGGTAATCGCGCCAGCCCTGGGTCACGACCCAGGCGTCATCGGGCAGGCCCTGGGAAAACTCGAGCGCATGCTGCACCAGTGCCGCCTCTGACGTGCCCATATCCATAAGCATATACGGCGAGGAACCGACCGAGGTATGGAAGAAGTGCAGATGAGCGTCATGGAAACCGGGACAGATGAACCGCTCGCCGTAATCGACCACCGGCGTGGCGGCAGGTGCGGCGGCAATCACGTCATCGGGCGCGCCGACCGCGACGATGCGATCGCCTGCAATGGCAATCGCCAGCTCGCGAGCGGTATCGATGCCGTCTTGGGCGGTAAAGACGTTCTTGGAGCGGATAATCCGATCGATATGTTGCATGGGCGTCCCCATCTCTGGCAGGAAATTCAACACCCCCGAGTGTACTCCCCCGCCCTTGTAACAAAACCCCAAGCGGCAAACGGCAACTTTACCAGCCCTAGCGGCAGGTGGCATACTGGAGAGAGCCTGTACGATTTTGCGATCGAGCCAGCAAGGAGCAAATCGACCATGACGAAGACCAAGGCACAGCAGATTATGGCGGCAACCGAGGTTCGCGCGGCAGACGACGTTACCGCGGCCATCCAGGATATCGCCGCCGAGTTTGAACCCTATATCATCAAGCAGCGCCGGCACTTCCATAAGCACCCGGAGCTGAGCCTTGCCGAGGAGCGCACGACTTCCGACATCGCCAACCAGCTTGACGCCATGAATATCCCCTACGAGCGCCCGCTCAAGACGGGCCTGGTGGCGACGCTCCGCGGTACCGCGCCCGATGCCTACCGCGAGGACGGCACGCCGCGCCGCCGTATCCTGCTGCGCGCCGATATCGACGCCCTGCCTGTCACCGAGCAGACCGGCGAGGAGTTCGCCAGCGTCAACGAGGGCTGCATGCACGCCTGCGGTCACGACTGCCACATCGCCATGATGCTCGGCACACTGCAGATCCTGCGCCACATGACCGATGACATCCACGGCGAGATTCGCATCGTTTTCCAGCCCAGCGAGGAAAACGGCCAGGGCGCCAAGCTCATGATCGACACGGGCGTACTCGATGGCGTCGACGGTGCCTATGCCGCGCACATCTGGAGCGAGGTCGACGCCGGCACCGTGAGCTGCGAGCCCGGTCCGCGCATGGCAAACACCGACTGGTTCCGCATCGACGTCCGCGGCACCTCGTGCCATGGCGCCATGCCCCAGCGCGGCCACGACGCCGTTATGGTTGCCGCCGAGATCGTCAACGCCCTGCAGACCATCGTCTCGCGCGAGATTAGCCCCTACGAACCCGCCGTCATCACCGTCGGCGAACTGCACGGCGGCACCGCGCGCAACGTTATCGCCGGCACGGCGTACCTCGCCGGCACGGTGCGTACCTATGGCGACAAGACGCATGAGGAGATGCCCGAGCTTATGCGCCGCATCGTGGAGCACACTGCGGCGGCCCTGGGCGCCGAGGCCGAACTCACCGACTACACCATCGCCAACTACAAGGTCGAAAACGATGCCGCCTCGAGCGAGCGCTGCCGCCAAGCCGTGCTCAAGTGCCTGGGTCCCGCGGGCGAGGGCCATTACCGCGGCACGCTTTCGGGCGAAGACTTCTCGGAGTACCTGCGCCGTGTGCCGGGCGTGCTCGCCTTTGTTGGCACGCGCAACCCCCAGATTGGCGCCACCTATGCCCAGCACTCCTGCTTCTACAAGATCGACGAGAGCGTACTCGCCAAGGGCTCCATGGTAGCCGCTCAGTATGCCATCGACTTTTTGGCCGAGCCCACGCAAGAAGAGCTCGACGGCCCCACGATCGCCGCAGTTGCCGAGACCAATCCCGACCTGGCAGCCAAGCTGCGCTCTGCCAAGGCAACGGCCGCCGAGGCCCGCGACGCCGTGCACGACGCCCGCACCGCCCGCCATGCCGCCATCAAGGGCATCCACGATGCCCGTACCGCTGCTCGCCACGAAGAGAAGCACAGCGAGTAATCGTCGCGCATCCACAACCATCTGGCTATAACAAAGTGGGGGCGAACGTTATTCCAGCGTTCGACCCCACTTATGTTTCGCCAGCATTTTCGAACCCATCCCCCATCACGACAGGTGAGTGCGCAGGAAGGTGAGCCATCGTGGTTGTTCGAGGTGGATGATATCGGTGAGAACTCCGGCGGGAGCGTGCCCACCAAAAAGCAGGCCCGCGTCTACCGGGTTGATAAGGCGCACGATCCAAACGACGACGACCAGCACGCACAGGACTGCGATTGCGATATCGATGCCGTGCTTTGCCTTGCCCGACGTCGCCTCATCGCGCACAAATGCAAGCACAAACGCAAGCGGCACCACCCAAAACAGCGGATGGTAGGCAATTGCCGCCGCAAAATCGAGTCGCAGCGCCGCCAGCCAGGCCCTCGTCATACCACATCCCGGACAGGGAATGCCCGTCATCAGGCGAAAGACGCAGCCGATGTCGAGCAGGTAGAGCGCAAGCCAGGCGATAAAGAGGACGCCGATGCAAGAAAAGGCGCGGCGAATAAGCTCCGCCGCGCCCTTATGTTCCCGAGGGTTGCTCACGATGCCTTAATCGTTAGGCACGCACGCCGAGACGGGTGTTGTAGACCGTAGCCATGGCGTTGGTGTTCTTGATGATGATATTCATGGCAAAGATGGGACCAAGGCCGCACAGGAGCGCACCGACAATCTGCCACATAAGAATGGTGGTGCCGTTCTCCTGGAACACCAGGCCATAGCGAGGAGCGTTGGCCTGCAGGCGGTTACCGATCTTATAGTACCAGTAGAGGGCATAGAAACCGCAGGTCACAAACGACAGCAAGATGAGCGCTGCCAGACCCGGTGTGGAATCGCCGTCATCCTGGCACATGACATTGATGTCGCGGGCGAGGCAATAGAGGAAGTAATACGAATAGATGCCGCAGGTCACGATGGAAAGCAGGAGCCAGCCGATCACGCTACGGTCGGTCTTAATCGGAGCATAGCCCATCGGGGCAGGTGCGGGCTGCTGAGCATACTGCTGCTGGCCGGCGTACTGCTGCTGCCCGGTGTACTGCTGCTGAGGCTGGGGCTGAACTGCCTGAACCGGAGCGGGCTGAATCTGCGCAGGCTGCGGAGCAGGAGCAGCGGAAGCGGGACCGACGGCAGAACCGCAGACAGGGCAGAATTTGGCATCATCCGAAATGGGAGAACCACAAGTGGGACAGAACATAAGCTTCTCCTTTTCCTAAGGCGTTGCACGCCTTCAAACCTTACACGTCTATGTTCTCAACAATAGCCGCGACGTTGTTGCGCAACATTGACCAATTTCCGAGATTTTTTGCTGCAACCGTTTTCCCAGGCATTTTCTTGCTTCCGCAGTAGAAAAAGGCACCCCGGGCTCAGTTGCCCAGGGCGCCTCGACCGACTATTCGGTTTGATTGTTTTCGGCAGCAGGATTATCGCCCGGCTCATCCGCCGGCGTGGCAACGGCATTCCAATCGGGTTCCGCAGGCGTCGCCTCGGGCGCCGGTGCGGGTCCAGGGGCAGGTGCCGGAGCAGGTGCAGGCGCGGGTGCCGGGGCAGGGGCAGGCGCAGGTGCCGGGGCAGGGGCAGGCGCAGGGGCAGCACCAGTGGCGGCCGTGGGATTGAACCCCGCAGGAGCAGGCTTCTTCTCACCCGGGAGCACGAACGTCAGGACATCGTCGGTATCCTCATCGGCCCACTCGCTGGCATGGCGCGCGGCCCAGTAGCCAACGGCACGATATTTGAGCATCGTGCCAAACACATTCAGGAACACGGTGACAAAGGCAACGATCATCAGGAACAGGATGAGCGTAATGCCGCCACCCTCGATGATAGCCTCAAGACCCGAAGGACGAGAATAGTAGCCGTAGTAGCCATAGCTGCTAATGCCCAGCGCGGCAACAAAGCCAAAGATGGCGGTGAAAACCCAGGTGATGATATTGGAAACAATGCCCGTCAAAAACTCGGGGAGAATCGAGGCGCAGAACAGCTTGCCCAGGTTGGCCTTATAGGACTTCCAGACCTTCTCGAGCGAAAACGCGCTTTCCACGCGGCCGGCGACTGCAAAGTGCATCACGGCAGCGTCACCAAACATCTTAAAGAAAATGCCCAACACCGCCGATACGATCATGGCAAAGACAAGCAGACCCATCGACCCGATGAGTGCGCCCTCGAGGCCGCTCGAACCGAAGTAATAGTACGAACCAACGGCACCGATCACAGCGCTCTCAAGCACCGAGAACACCACGCCAATCACCGGAATAATGGCCACGAACCCGAGCACGTTCGTAATGACAGACGAGAAGATGCCCAGCCCAAAGGAGGTCGAGCGCAGCAGCGGACGCTCCATGCCGTTATCGTCCTTGAGCGACAGGTCGCGACCCCACTCGATAGCAAAGCCGGCACCGCACACGCTTGCCACGTAAGCGAGCAAAAAGCCAATGGCCGCCGCGATGCCACCGATAACGGGGATAAACAGCACCAGCACCGATACGACGCAGATCAGCGCCGGCAAAAAGGCAATCTGGCATACGCGAACCAGGGCGCCGGGAACCTTAATCATGTCGTTGAAGGCCTGCGCCATGCAGCCCTTGAGCACGTTCATAGCCGGCTGGGGCGCAACGAACGGCTGCGGCTGCGGTTGGGCAAACGGCTGACCCTGCGGCTGAGGTTGAGCTTGCGGAGCGGGGCCGGCGGCCTTGACCTCGGTATTAGGGGCACCGCACACGCCGCAGAACTTGTCGTTATCGCCCATGGGGGCGCCACACTGCGAACAGAACATCGAAATCATCCCTTCGTATCTAGAGCGAATCACCTGGATCGCAAACGATGTCTTTGGCAACATTATCGCCCAATGTGGGGACAAATACCCCAAGATGACCGATTTGCAACGTAGGTGGCTTTATTCCAATGATTCGAAGGGTACATCCGCGCTAGTTCGTGCCGCGGAAGCCCTTGCCCACGATCTCGGAGCTATCGACGATGGTGATGAAGGCGTCGGGGTCAATCTCGCGGGCATAGCGGCGTAGTTGCACTGCCTCGCGACGGCTCAGCACGCTCATAATCACCGTGACGCACTTGCCCGAGAAGGCGCCGTAACCACGGCTGATTGTTGCTGTGCGGTTGAGATGCTTGACGATAAACTCCTCGACTTTGCGCGGTTCGGCGCAAATAATCGTGCAGACCTTACGAAGGTGAATGCTCTCGATGGCCTTATCGACCACGAGCGTCTTGGCAAACAGACCAAGCACGCAGTACAGGCCGACGCGCGGGCCATACAGGAAAGCCGCGATGGTCACGATGCCGATATCGACCAGCAGCAAGGCGCGTCCGATCTCGAGCGTCGTGCGGCGCTTGAGAATCATGGCAAGGATGTCGGTGCCGCCCGTCGAGGCGCCAATGTCAAAGACAATGGCACTGCCCAGCGCCGGCAAGATGACGGCAAAACACAGGTCGAGCCACATATCGCCCGTCATCGAAACATCGGTCGGAATGAAGAGCTCAAACAGCGAGACGTAGGCCGAAAGCGCAAACGAAGCAAAGACGCTCCAAAGGATTGCCTTGCGCTCCAAAAAAATAAAACCCAGGATGACCAGGACCGCGTTGATAATCCACATAAAGACGCCGACGGGCAGGGTCGGGAACAGCGTGGAAAGAATGACCGACACGCCCGAGGTGCCGCCGAAGGCAAAGTGATTGGGCGTTTTGAAAGCCACGATGGCAAAGGCCGTGAGGATCAGGCCCAGATTGAGCTCGGCAAAAAAGCGCGGAAAGCCTGGCTCCTGACTGCGCTTGCGGCCGGCGCGCTCGCCACGTTCGATATCCTCGCGACCGACAACGCGTTCCATCGGCACCACGGGAGGACGATGCACCTCCTCGGCAGCACGCGATGCCGCCTCTGCCGCAGCGGCTTCAATCGCCCATGCCTTGCTTTCGGTCTCGTGTTCGTCGGCCATTACGGCAACCCCTCGTTAACAATTTGGAAACAATGCGCCCATTAGGGTAACGCGGAACGCGAAGATTGCAACCCTTAGTTAGACGAGCGGTATGCCTAGATCGAGGCTATATGGAAAACGGCCGGCCGCGCTTTTGCATGCGCGACCGGCCGTTTGACGTTTACGCAGATAAAACCTGCCGAAACAAACCTGTACCTTTTTGGTAGGTTACTCGTGCTGGCTGGTGCGGTGCTCGTACTCCTCGGGGGTGATGACATCCTCGATGCGCAGGTTGACGCCTGCCACCTCAAGGCCGGTCATCGCAGCCAGGCGCTCGGTGACGCGTGCCTTAACGTCGTCAAAGATCGCAGGCGCATAGGCGCCGTACTCGATGATAACCGAGATGTTGACGACCACGCGGTTGTCATCGGTGACTTCGACCGTCACGCCCTTGGTCAGGTTCTCGGCACCAAACTGTTCCTGCACAAAGTGCATAAGGTTACCCTTCATGCCCAGAACGTGCGGAACCTCGCGGGTGGCCATGGCGACGATTTTCTCGATCACGCCGTTGGAATAGGTCAGCGAGTCCTCGGACTCGTCCGCCTCCTCGTCCATCTCCTCGTTGTCCTCGTCCGTATCGGACTCGGCCTCGACGAGCGCCTCGTCCTCGAGCGTTACGTCCTCCGCCTCGGCGGCGACGGCCTCATTCGCCTCGAGCTCGGTATCGGCCACATCGACCTTCGTGTTAAAAGCCATGGTTCCTCCTTATGCCTGCCGCAGATGCGACAGTCGAATACACATTAGCGGCCGCTAAACAGACGGCCGAAGAAGTTGACGATACCGTTCTCGCCATCGCGAATCTGGCCGATCACGGCACCGATCAGCACAAAGAATGCGATGACGAGCGTGTCCCACAGGCCCAACGTAAGTACCAGCACGGCGAGGATAAAGCCTGCCAAGGCGCCGAGCGTAGTATTGGGGTGGCGCACGGCGTAGCTCCAGATAGCAGCACCCGTACCTTTGATGAGCCCCATGGCCTCGTCAAAGTCGTTGGCGGCGCTGTCGTGCTGCTCGCCGGCCTCGGGCTTGGTGTCGGCGGACTCGCCTGCCGGCGTAGCGTTCTGGTCGATCGTCAGGCGCGGCGTGCGGGCGGTCTTGTCTTGGTTGGTATCACTCACCGGAAACCTCCACGGTCTGGACGGTAGTCTTGGACGGCAAAAAACGGACGCGCGCGGTCGTGCCCGGCGTGCCGAGCATGGTGTCGCAGGCCTTCTCGATGCGCTGCTGCATCGCGGTGGCAAGAGAGGCGACGTCTTTATCATCCAGCGCGATGGCCTCGACCTTAAAACGAACGCGCGACTCGTCGGAGCCTTGAACGCGCGCCTCGATATGCTCAACCATCACGCGATCATCGCACTCCGCCGCGGCACGGGCGCACGAGGAAAGCGCTGCGAGCGTAACCTCGATATTGCGCTCCCCCGCCGGATGCACGCAGGACGGCTCGCGACGCGCGAACATCAGGCGGAAAAAACCGATGAGCACGCCAAGTGCCACGATGGCGGCACACACCGTAACGACGACGCGAGGCATGGTGTCACGCAACAGCAGCATAAAGCGATACGTATACGGTCCCCAGAACTGGCAGACAAGCGTGCCCAGCGCCACGATGGCGGCGGCAAGATACACGATCGCTAGGGCTCGTTTGAGTACGCGCACGCGCGCTCCCTTCAGGTTTCGGTCCACAGAATGCAAAACGATTCGCATCATTATAAAAGAGCCGGGTCCGGTGCTGTACGCACGCGGATCCGGCTCATCTATTCCACGAGGCTTGCATGCTCGTTTCATTATGCCCAGATATGCACGGCTTAACCCGTGCAGGCGCTACTCCTCCTCGAGGGCAGCGATGACCTCGTCGGTCATGTCCATGGTGCTGTAGACGTCCTGGACGTCGTCGAGCTCCTCGAGACGGTCGATGAGGCGCTGAACCTTCTTGGCGTCGGTACCGGAGACCTCCGTCGGGGTAGTCGGGACCATGGTGGTCTCGGAGCCCTTGACCTGGATGCCCTGCTCCTCGAGTGCCTTGGAGACAGCCATGACGTCGTTGGCAGCGGTCCAGACGATCCACTCCTCGCCGGCGTCCTCGTAGTCCTCGCCACCGGCCTCGGCGATCGCCATCATAAACTCATCCTCGTCACCGGCAGCACCGTTGGCGATCATGGTCTCCTTCTTGGCGTTCTCGTCCAGGACCTCCTTGGCAACAACGATCTGGCCCTTGCGCTCAAACTGGAAGGCGACGGAGCCAGAGGTGCCCAGGTTGCCACCAGCGTGGGAGAAGGCGGAACGGACATCGGCGGCAGTGCGGTTGCGGTTATCGGTCAGGCAGTCGACGTAGACGGCGACACCGGCGGGACCATAGCCCTCGTACACGATGTTCTCGTAGACAGCGGCGTCGGCACCCGAACCGAAGGCCTTGTCGATAGCGGACTTGATCTTGTCCTTGGGCATGGACTGAGCCTTGGCCTTGGCAACGGCAGCGGCGAGGCTGGCGTTGTTCTCGGGCAGCGGGTCGCCGCCGAGACGGGCAGCAACGGTGATGTTGCGGCTCAGCTTGGAGAAGAGGGCGGAACGCTTGGCGTCCTGCGCGCCCTTACGATGCTTGGTTGTGGCCCACTTAGAGTGTCCGGACATACGTGTCTCCTATCGGTTTCGACCTAAAGCCCAGCGCAGATGCTCGGGCAATATAAACAAACGTCGTTATGATATACCTACTGGCCTGCGAGATAAACCCCAAAATGAAGGCGACGTGATGATGCAGCCCCTTGGTGCAAAGTAACCTGCCCCCTTTGCACCAAATTAGGACCAGAGGAGGTCGCTGCGGGTGATGGTGGCGCCGATGGCAAAGGGCATGCAGGCGATGACCGGATACAGGTAGCGCATGTAGGTCGAGCCGTTGCAGGGACCGATCAGGCACACGGCGAGCACGCCCAAAAGCGGCACCCAAATGGCCAGCCCGCGCCACGAATGACGACGTAGCAGATAGGCCACCACGGCGATCATGATCCACACATAGGTGGCCGAGCTCATGGCGAGCGAGATAAACGGGATGCGCTGCACCGCCACGCGATACAGGTTGATCAGGTGGTCGCACCAGCGCACAACCTTGCTATCGACCGGATGGAAGTCGAAGTACTTGAGATTATCGGGCTTCGCCATGATCTCGGCACTGCGCGCCGTGCTGTAGACCCACGCATCGCGGGCACTCGGATAAAAGTAGCCGTAGTAGTTATTGATGAGTGCCGAGATATAGCACTCGGGATCCTTTTTGAACATCTGGGCCCACACCTCAAAATAGGCCTTGATGTCCTCCTGCGAGGCGTACTCGTTAAAGCAATTTTTGACGGCGTCCGACTTATCCGGGTTGTAACGACGGCCCAGATTCTCGTACTTGAGCACACGGTCGATCACGGCACGCTCTTCGTCGGTCACCAAGCCGTCGCAAGGAGCCTCCACGATGGTGCCGTCCTCCTTAACCGTGGGGTTGACGCCCGAGTTGAGGCCATCGTGCTTTTGGACGAAACGAGCCGTCTGCTGGAACGGAATCGAGAGGATTTCGCGCTTGGAACCAGGCGTGATGTCATGCGCCGGCATAAAGACCTTGGTGAAGTACATATTGGAGGCAAGGCAGAGTGCAAGCACCGCAAGAACTCCCACCCAGCGGAAACGCGGGATGGCGCCCGAAGGCGCAGCACCGGCCTGCTTGGCTGCACGATGAGCCACATGCGCGTCCCATGCGCAAAACGCCGCCGCGATTACGCATGCCGCCAGGGGAAACACCAGGCCGCCGTTGCGCAGAAACGTGGAACCCATGGCGCCCAGAGCGAGCAGCAGCCAATCATGGCGCGCAAAGAGCACGGGCCTCTGTTCGCCCGCACGCTCGGCATTGGCATCGCGACGGGGCAGGCCGCAGGCCACGAGCTTCACGGTCTGCACCAACAGCACTAAAAACGCGTCGGCAAACAGCACATCTTTGGTAAGCAGGGCCGCGTAATTGGAGAACATGGGCATAAACACAAAGAACAGCAAGATCACGCCGCGGACCGGCAGGCTCACGCCCAGCTTGCGCAGCGACGAGATGGAATAGGCCATGCAAGCGGCCGTAATGACGAACTGAGCGCAGGTGTAGATGACAAGACCTGCGTTGGCGCTGTTGAACAGTGAAAGCCCCAGCTGGACGCACGAACCGATGATAGCCGTGTGCACCACGGGGTGATGTCCGTTGAGCAACACATTGGGATTGAGCAAACGCAGGTAGTCACTCGTGCCGTTGGGGTAGTTGAACCACTGGCGAATCTGCGCACCCGTATCCCCCATAAAAAGGCCGGGCAGCGAAGCGATGAGCGTGGGCGCCCAGGCGACCATAAGCACCAGGAAGGGCCCGGCAAAGGGATGGACCGAGAGCACGGCGTGAGCCACACGCCATACGCGGCCAAAGTGCGCTTCGGAAAACGGAATGCGCCGAGAGCTCAGCCAATCTAGACACTCAAAGGCGAGGTAGAAGGCAACGACCGCCAAGAGCATCCAGCCCGCGCCGCCTATCCAGGCGCAGATGATGCGGGCCTTGTCGCCGAGCACGATCTCGGCCGAATCGGTGAGGTCGTAGCTGCGGCCAAACACCATGCAGACGGCAAAGAACAGCGACGGAAGGATCACCGAGGGACGCCAAGCGTCGCCGCGGCCAAAGAATACGTAGCGAAACGGCAGCGTGAGCAGGCAGGCAAGCGCAAGCAGCATGACCGCGTCGGTATGGCCGGCAAACGAGAGGAGCACCTCGTAGCACACGTACAGCATGCCCGAGGCTTTAGGGTCAATTGCCAAGACTGCGTTGCTCGACACCGGGGCGGGATCGATGGAAAACGCCGTGGTCGCCAACAGCGCGAGCAAAAATGCGATGAGCGTCTGCTTGGCGGGGTAGCGCTTAAACCAGACGATGCGGGCAGCGTCGCGCGCAGCCGTTGTGGAGAGGTCGGAATCCTTCACAGTCCGAAAGCCTTTCTAGAAACCGGTCAAACTCGGCAAGACCACCACAAAGGTGCCTGTCCCCTTTGTGGTGGTCCTGGTTAGGCGTCGAGGTAGATGCGCTGGGGGCGATTGCGGTGTCGGGCGAAGATGATGAGCGCCAGACCGGCGATCACGAGCGGCAAACTCAGCAGCTGACCCATGGTGATGACGCCGCCCAGCAGATAGCCCAGCTGGGCATCGGGCACGCGCACGAACTCAACGAGAAAGCGGACGATGCCGTACCCCATCACGAACACGCCCATAAACGTACCCTGGGGCAGTAGTGGCTTTTTGCGGCTGAGCACCTGCAAAAAACAGAAGAGCACGATGCCCTCTAGGAATGCCTCATAGAGCTGGGAAGGATGACGCGGCATATCGCCCGCGGTGCCGCCAAAGACCACACCCCAGGGCAGATCGGTCGGCTTACCCCACAGCTCACCGTTCACGAAGTTGGCGCAACGGCCCAGGCACAGGGCCAGCGGGGCGCCGATCACGGCAAGGTCGGCGACGGTCCATGCATCAAGCTTGTACATGCGGCACACGATGATGCCGCCCAAGATGCCGCCCACCAGGCCACCGTGGAAGCTCATGCCTCCCTCGTTGGTGGCAAAGATCTCGAGCGGGTGGGCCAAATAGTAGCCATCACCGTAAAAGACGACGTAAAACAGGCGCGCGCCGATAATAAGGCCAAAGACCGCACCGACCACGACGCTCGTCAGGTCATCGATCGTGATGTCGAAGCCCCAACGACGCTGCGTGCGGTACATAACGACCGCCGTGAGCAGGGCGCCGACCACATAGGCCAGACCGTACCAGTAGATCGTGATGGGGCCCGCCGAGATCGCAACGGGGTCAAGCATATGGTAGAGGTCGTTGAGCATATCGATCCCCCTGCTCCCTACATACAAATGCGGCCGCGGGCCTTGCGCTCGCAGCCGCATATTTGGACGTAACGTCTATGCGGAGCGTACCGTCCGCAGCTTTCGCATCTTAGAACGGCGCGTACTCGTCGTACAGGTCCTCGGCCTCGCCGGAAGCATTGACCTGCTCGACGCGGGTAACGCCGGGCACGTGCTCCTTCAGGATGCGCTCGATACCCATGGAAAGGGTCAGCGAGCTCATGGGACAGCCGGCGCAAGCGCCCTGCAGTTCCAGCTTAACGACGCCCTCGTCGTCGACGCCCACATACTCCATATCGCCGCCGTCGGCCTGCAGGTTGGGGCGAATCTCTTCAAGAACCTTCTTAAGCAGCTCTTCGTTAACAGCCACAGGGGCTCCTTTCTCACAATAACGCGGGCACGCCCGCGGACAGAAGCTATGTTACTACAGCCATGTACCCGCTCACGAGCCGTCCATGCGCGCAGACGTGACTTTCACGAGTAGTCAATTTGGGACGGGGCTCTTTGAGCTGCGTTCGTCGCCAGATAGCGACAACGCATATTACTGCTGAGCTTGTCCCCCGGTACCAATCTGGACATCGACGATGACCTGGCGGTAGCTGATGCCGCAGGAGTCGAGAATGCGGCGGCTGATACGGCCGTCATCGGTGTCGGCATACTTATTGTCCAGGTAGACGACCTCGCCCACACCCACCTGTGCCAGGATCTTGGCGCAGTCGTGGCACGGGAACAGCGTGACGTAGACCGTGGAACCCTCAAGGTCTTTGAGCGAGCCGCGATAGTTGAGCACGGCGTTGGCCTCGGCATGGACTACGTAGTTATGCTTGTCCTGCAGCGGGTCATCGCTCGTGCCCCACGGGAAAAAGTCGTCGTTGAGCGCCGAGGGCGTACCGTTGTAGCCCACCGAAAGGATGCGGTGGTTGGTGCTGGCGATGCACGCGCCCACCTGCGTGTTGGGGTCCTTACTGCGGCGCTGCGCGGCGATGGCCACGCTCATAAAGAACTCATCCCAGCTAATAACGTCGCGGCGCTTGCCCGACGCGGTTTGATGAAGATCGTCCGACATGGCAGACACCTCCGAAATCGCAATAGTTTGACCCATTGTAGCAGGTGGAAGGTGGAGACGTTTTTGTCCCATTGCCCCCATCGCTACGCGCGGCGGGGCTTTTGGTTGATGTGGTAGAGCTCGGCGAGGCCCCGCAGCGTCAGCGCATCGTCGACCGTCAGGCTATGGCCGACCAGCGCCGCAAGCGCCTCGGCATCGTCGCCGGTAATGACGATGGGCACATCGCCCTCCCCCGCGGCCTTGGTCGCACGCATCTCGGCGAGCACCATGTCGAGCATGCCGTCGATGCGTGCCACCTCGCCCAGAACCACGCCCGAGCGCATGGCCTCACGCGTGTTACGGCCGATGACGTGTGTCGGCGCCGAGGGCTCAACTTGAGGCAGGCGCGCCGCAGCGGCCGAGAGCGAACGGGCGCCGAGCGCCAGCCCCGGCGCGATAACGCCGCCGACAAAGGTGCCGTGTGCGTCGATGACCTCGATATTGGTCGTCGTGCCCAGGTCGATCACAATGCACGGCGAGCCGTAGACGGCGCGGGCAGCCACGGCGTCGGCGATGCGGTCGGGACCGATCTCGGCCGGGTCATCGTAGTGCACGGGCATGCCGGTCTTAAGTCCCGGCCCCACCGTGAGCACGCGCCCCGTGCAGGTACGGGAAAGTGCCGCCTTCCACGGGCGCTCGAGCGCCGGGACCACGCAGCTCAGCACAGCAGCCGTGGACACAAGCGCACCCGGCATGCCCGCATCGGCCGCCAGTGCGGCCATGACCTGTGCGAGCCTCATGCGCGCTTCGTCGGCCGTAATGCTCGATGGCGTCGTGATCTCGCACGTCGCAAGCGGGCATTCCTGCGCCGCTGCCGAATCCTCGGCAAACAGACCAAAGCGAATGAACGTGTTACCCACGTCGACCGTCAATATATATGCGCACCCATTAAGCATCGTCGGCGCTCCTTTCGTCTGCCCAGCAGTATATCGCCTACCTAAACCAGTCATCCCAAAATGACTAGCTTGCGGCTATACTGGTGCGCGGTCGTTTGCGAGCTCACGCGGCGGCCCTTGGTAACCCGACTTCCCGCGCCGTATCCGTAACGGCGCTCCCGGGGGAAGCGGATATACGCAAAGGAGTTTTATATGAGCAATCCCTCGAACCGCGCTTCGATGCGCGGGCAACTTACGCTGCGCGGCGTCGTCATCGGCGTCCTTGGCTGCGTGATCATCACGGCAAGCTCGGCCTATACCGCCCTCAAGATGGGTGCGCTCCCCTGGCCGATCATTTTCGCTGCCGTCATTTCGCTGTTCTTCCTTAAGCTCATGGGCAACGCCAGCCTCAACGAGGCAAACGTCACCCACACCATCATGTCCGCAGGCGCCATGGTCGCCGGCGGTCTGGCGTTTACCATCCCGGGCGCCTGGATGCTGGGCTATGCCGACCAGATCAGCTGGCTCGACATGTTTATCGTGGCACTCGCCGGCACCATCTTGGGCCTTCTGGCGACAGCACTCATCCACCGTCACTTTATCGTGGACGCCGCGCTTGAGTTCCCCACCGGCAACGCCGCAGCTCAAACCCTGCGTGCTACCGAGGCCGGCGGCAAGACCGGCAAGCAGCTCTTTGGCTCCATGGCCATCGCCGGCATATACAGCGTGCTGCGCGACGCCCTGGGCGTGGTTCCCAGCATGCTGTGCACGCTCAATATCCCCGGCGTGACCTTTGCCATCTACAACTCGCCCATGTTGCTGTCCATCGGCTTTTTGGTGGGCTTCGCCCCCGTCGCGTTCTGGTTTGCCGGCGCGCTGCTGGGCAACTTTGGCATCATCGTCGGCGGCACCGCTGCCGGTCTGTTTGACGTTATGACCGCACAGGGCATTGTTAAGTCCCTGGGTATGGGCCTCATGATGGGCTTTGGCGTCGCCGTCGTCCTCAAGGACATCCTGCCGCAGGTCGCCGGTATCGTCCGCGGCCTCGCTGCCGACAGCTCCACCGACACCGACGAGCAGTCGCTCATCTCGGGCTCCCTTAAGCTCGACGCCGGTATCATCGGCCTGGGCGCTGCCGCCATCGCCGTGATCGTTGCCATCGTACTCGATCTTGGCCCCGTTCCGGCCGTCATCGTCACGCTGTTCACCTTTGTCACCACCATCATGAGCGCGCAGAGCTGCGGCCAGACGGGTATCGACCCCATGGAGATCTTTGGCCTCATCGTCATGCTCATCGTGGCTGCCTTCGCGCAGCTCGCGCAGGTCAAGCTGTTCTTCATCGCCGGCATCGTGGCCGTGGCGTGCGGCCTTGCGGGCGACGTCATGAACGACTTTAAGGCCGGCGCCGTGCTGGGCACCAACCCGCGTGCGCAGTGGATCGGCCAGGCCATCGGCGGCATCGTGGGCGCCCTGGTCGCTGCCGCCGTCATGGTCGCGCTCGTCACTGCCTATGGTCCGGACGCCTTTGGCCCCGACAAGAGCTTCGTTGCCGCGCAGGCAAGCGTGGTCGCCACCATGGTCTCGGGCATCCCGAGCGTGCCGTGGTTCGCAGGCGGCTTTATCGCCGGCATCGTCATGTACTGGCTCGGCATTCCGGCCATGATGATCGGCCTGGGCGTGTACCTGCCGTTCTATATGTCGCTCACGGCTTTCCTGGGCTCCTGCGTTAAGCTCGCCTACGACAAGTGGGCCGCTCACCGCGACGCCGCCGCCGGTCTTTCGGACGAGGAGAAGGCCGCCAAGGATGCCGCCTTCCAGGAGCAGGGCCTGGTTGTTGCCAGCGGCCTGCTGGGCGGCGAGTCCATCGTCGGCGTTATCCTGGCGTTTGTCTCCGTCGGTCTGAGCCTGCTGGGATAAACCCAACAACAACGTACCCGTACAGAGCGCGGGGTCGGAGACCATCCGGCCCCGCACTTTTTGTCTATTTGACTCTTATGATCCTCACGGCGTTTTTAGTCATGCCGATTGGCCTGACTTCCAGGTCAACAAACCCTGTCTGACACCTCGCTCAACGCGGTGTAGAGTAAAGACGACGGGCGGGATACGCGGCACGTGCCAGAACGAGGTGGACATGGAACTCGATAAACAACAGATCAAGCGACTGCGCGAACGCCATCATCGGCGCCATGGCATCCGCCCCGCCCACAGCGAGGCCATGGAGAACGCAAGCCGCTTTCTAAAGCAGGCATTCAACATTCGCGAGGGACGCGCGCCCTATCACGTGATTCGCAAGCGCTTTGTAAACGGGGCGCGCCTGACTGGCTCGCACTTATGCATCCTGATCATTGCCATGTTGATTGCGAGCATCGGCCTCGATATCGACTCAGATATCGCCATTGTAGGCGCCATGCTCATCTGCCCGCTCATGGGCTCGGTCCTTGCCATGGCATACGGCATCGCCACGCTCGACCGCGAGATTACCGTCGAGGCCATCGCGAGCTTGGCTCTACAGATGGCCTTTTGCCTGGTCACGTCCACGTTGTATTTTAAGCTCTCGCCCCTTGGCACCACCACGGCCGCCATCATCGACAATTCGACACCGACTGTGTGGGACCTTGCCGTCGCACTCGCAGGCGGCTTTGCGGGTGGCCTGGGCAACTCGCGCGACCAGGAACCCGCCACGCTCATCGCCGGCGTGGCTGTGGCGACTGCGCTCATGCCGCCCCTGTGCGCGGCGGGCTATGGCATCGCCACCGCAAGCGGGTCGCTGTTTCTCTCGGCGTTTTATGAGTTTGGCATCAACGTGGTCTTTATCGCACTGGCCGCCGAAGCCGTACTGCTTCTTTTGCGCGTGCCGCTCAAGCGCGACCTCAACGGCGACGGTATTGTGACTGCTGAAGAAAACGCCGAGGTCAACGAGTTATCACGCAAGGTGCGCCGCCGCATCATTGTGGGCACGGTAGTCTTTGCCATCCCCTGCATCGTTATGACGGCGGGGTCTATTGGCTCGGCGCAGGCCGGCGTGCAGGACGGCTACGGCGTCACCGAAACCACGCGCGAGCTTGCGGCGGTGCTGCCAGGCTTTAAGGATTACACCGTCGCCGTCGAGACCTCGGCCACCGAAGGCGACGAGGAGGGCATCGTCGAGCGCGAGATCGTCGCCCATGTGACGACAAGCGAGGCGCTCGGGGCACACGACCGCCACGTCGCTCGCAAGCTCATTGACCTCAACGTACCCGAACTCGATCGCGTGGAGTTTGATGTGAAGTGATGCGGGGCGGGATGAATGCTCGTACGGACGCAAGCTACGACGAGGCGCAGACGCGATACGGACACGAGCAAATAGCGGGGTGCAGTTTACACCCGCACCCCGCTCACTGTTTTATTGCCGTGAATCAACTGTCCGGATCGACATCGCCAGACTCCACTGTAAACGCCGGACCGGTACTCACCAGATAAAAACGGGTCACCCTGGTATCTCTAAATAGATAGAGCTGGCCCTGCTCGCGTCGGCGTGACATATACGCCACGTGGACCGTACCGAATTCTTCGCCGTTTTCCTTCTTTAATATCAGGATGTTGGGGTCATCCGTACGCTTAAACTGCCCATCTGTGCAGATTCCGTCTTGGTCGACCAGCTGCCATCGACAGTTGTCCTCCTCAAGAAAAGCCAGGGTTTCCCGACTCGTTTTGTCATCCCGATAGTAACCGTCAATGGCAAACCCTTCGGAAGCGCATTCCTGCATATAGGACGTTTCTCGGCTTATAGCAAACAGCCCTGTAGCGCCCAGGAGCACAGCCAGGCAGACCACTGCAAGGGCTATCGAAATAGCACTGCGACCCATAGTTAGCCCAACCGATAGTTGTTTAACGGAGCGCGAAACATACCCGGAACCTCCGATATCAGGGGGGGGGACGTCGCCAGCAGGCTGGCGACAACTATATGTTTCTGACATCAAACCATATGGCCGCCACTCGCGGAGGGGGCATCGGCGAACGGCGTGTTTTCATACTCCATTGGTCAAACCTAAGCACAGCCCTACAGCTCGTACTTGTACACGCGGTAGATGTACTTTTCGGCTTCCATCTCGTAGGTGGCGATGGGCAGTCCATAGTGATCGTACTCGGTGAAGGTCTTGGCCTGACCCGATGCCACGAGCATGCTGCTCGAATCGCCGACGCGCTGCGCGCTGCTGACGTAGCCCGAGAACGGCACGGCGATCTGGTCCTCAAGCTCGTAGGTGCGCGCGGTCTCGTCCACCGTAAAGATGCGCCCAAACGAATGCGTTCCCTTACTGTAGTCGGTCACCACCGCAGCGCCCAGCTGGCCCCAGTTGAACTTGGGATAGCTCTCGGCCGCACCAAAGTTGTTGTCGTACAGCAGCACCTGGTAGCGACCGGTCACGGCCGTCTCTTCGTTTGGCAGATAGGTCACACTGTGCTGGCCCGCATTGAGCGAAAAATCGCCTTGGGCCTGCAGCAACTTGTCCTCAAAGCCCGAGCCGGTCCATTGCCACTCCTTTCTATTTCTGGGTCCATCTTCTCACTGTTGGCGGCCGAAAATGATCCGTTTTCCTCCGTCCCCGAGGGATCATTTTTTAGTACTTGAAGAAGCCCTCGCCCGAGCTTTCGCCCAGCTTGCCTTCGTCGAGCATCTGCTTGAGGACGGATGCCATGGCCTTAAAGTTGTAGGGCATCATCATCTTTTTGAGCAACGGGCTCACCAGGCCCGGCACCTTCTGGTACTGCATAACGATGTTGTAAGCCGTCTGGATACCAACCGTGTCGAATACGCGGAACGGACCCTTGGGGGCGCCGGTGCCACGCGTCCATGCGAGGTCGATGCTCTTGGGATCGCTCACGCCCGAGACATACAGGTCGAGGCCCGAAAGCAGCCATGGCACCAGCATGGAATTAAGCAGGTAGCCGTTCTTTTCCTTGTTGACGGGCAGGGCAAGCATGCGAATGTCGTTGGCGAAGTCGACGAGCTCGTCGAAGTAGCGCTTGTCGGTTTGGTCCTGCGCCATGACCTCGGTCATGTTGTTCTTCCAGATGGAGTTGGCAAAGTGCAGCGACAGGTACTTCTCGGGGCGACCAGTGTACTTGGCAAAGGTGCTCGGCAGCAGCGTAGAGGAGTTCGTCACGACGACGGTCTTTTGCGGGAGAACCGGGGCGAGCTTTTTGTAGAAGTCGATCTTTGCCTGGGTGTCCTCGGCCATAGACTCGATGACCAAGTCGGCATCGGCCACTGCCTTGGCGAGGTCGAGCTCCAGCTTGAGTGTAGAGTAGGCACGCTCGACGGCGGCGAGCGACGCCTTTTTGTCGAAGGGCCTGCCGCTATCGGCGATACCGGCGCACCACTCGCCTGTGCCATCCGCCATGCCCTCGATTGCCGCGATGTACTCCTCGCGCACATGATCGATCTTGGGCTGAGTGCGGCCGATGCTGCCCTCGCTGCGCAGCCAAATCGTTACATCAAAGCCGCAGTAGGCAGCCTGAAAGGCAATCTGGCTTCCCAACACGCCGCCGCCGGCAACACAAACGGTCTTGTAGCTCATGGAACGGTCCTCTCTTACGTAATTCCATAGATGTGTATTTATTCAACCGTAAGGATGACGCGCGCTGGGGGTGGGTTCTATAAACGGACGGTAATTTGCGGCGAACGGCAACATCTGTTCATTATCTCAGGGTTCCGAGGACGATTTTTATGCCACCGAGACGTCGTTTGCGGAAGTATGCGGCAAATTCCAGAACCCTTGAGCACCCCCCGATTTTCCGCCAATAAAACCGACGCTCCTATAAGTTGTCAATAGGCAGTTTGCGGGAGCGCTCCCTTCAATTCGCACAGGAGCTCGTAATACCTCCTCTCCAGTTTCGTCGACCGCCGTTTC
>CABUCA010000029.1 GCA_902489965.1 uncultured Collinsella sp. | reverse complement strand
CCGTCCAACCCGCAAACGAATACCCGGTGTTGGCGATCGCACGAAGCGTTGCGCGGTCGCCGGCCTCATAGCCACCAAAGCCGCTCACGGCTCCGCCCTCGGCAGGCGAAGCAACGGTATGCACGACATACGAACCCGACGCAAAGACGGCATAGAGCGACGTATCCTCACGCACGGTAAATCGATAGGTTTTCTTGGAGCTCACGCATGTGCCGTTACGGAACCAGCCCACAAAAGCCGTATCCTCGGCGGCGACCGCACGCACGGTTGCGACCTGTCCGGCGGCATACGTCCCCGCTCCCTCGACCGAGCCCATGCTCTCTTCGCACGAGACGTCCACCGTGTATTGTTTTGCCGAGAACACGGCTTGGAGCGTCGTGTCAGACGTCGGCACCACGTGATAGGTGCTGTCACGGCTTACCACGGCGCCCGAGGCATCGGCCCAATACTCAAACGCATAGCCCGAAAGCGCATGCGCGGTCAGCGTGGCGGCGTGCCCCGCCTCAACGGTACCTGTACCCTCGACCCAGCCGGCGACGCTCGATTCGACCAGCGAACCGGTGCCGGAATCGACTACCGTCGTGGCGTCGACTTCATAGCTTTTTGCCATAAAGCGAGCGACGTGCACATGGGTGCGCTCCTGATGGCAGGTGAACTCCGCATCGGCAGACTCAAACGTGCCGTCGGCCGTATACCAACCAGTAAAGACGTAACCGGGATTGGGCGTCGCCTTAAGGGCAACCTCCGCGCCGCGGTCGGCAAGGATTCGGCTCGCCTTGACGGTGCCGCCCTCCGCAGGATCGGCGAGGGGCACGCAGACGGTATCAATAGGCACAAAGGCCGCGGTAATAACGCAGTGCCCGGTTTTACCGCGAGCTTTGGCGACCAACGAGGTCTCGTGCTTAAGGCTCTTCAGGCGACCATTGACGTACCAACCCCAGAACAAAAAGCCTGGATGGGCCTTGGCCGTCAGGGTAAGGGTCTCCCCCAGCTTGAACTTATCGGTCGTAGGCTTCACCACGGTCCCGTTGCACGTCACGGTACCGCCGAGCCACGAATCGGCCGTGACCATGACCTCGGGCTTTGAGTCGGTAAAGATCGCGGTATAGGTATCGCTCTTGGTAACCTTAACAACCAGCTCGGCGGTGTCGTACTCCTCACCGGAGTCATCCTTCCAATGGTCAAAGCGGTAGCCGTCGTTGGGCTTCGCCTTGAGTATCACCGTATCGCCGTATCCGCAGGTAACCGAAGATGCCCCCGGATGCCCCTCGATCTCGACCGTACCGCGCTCCACGAAGGTCTTCTTGGCTTTTGCCGTTACGGTATAGGTATTTTCCTCGAACACCGCGCGCACGGTGCACTCCACGTCCTCGGGATAGAACTCAAGGTAGCTGGGGTCGGTGCCCAAAAGCAGGTCCGTCTTGGCGTCGTACCAGCCCTTAAAGGCAAATTGTTTGTTCGCCTCGGCCGTGAGCTCAATGCTCAGCGTGGCAGGCTCGCCCTTCATGCAGTAGCCCTCGCCGTGCACCAAATACTTGCCCGCCATGGCCGCGGCAGGCTCAACGACAACGTCCACCTTGCAGGCACGCGTAAACTTTGCTTGGATCACGCAGTCGGTAATGGGCTCAAAGGAATAGGAGCGCTCACTCGAAACCAGCGTCGAGGTAACATCCGAACCGCCGTTGCTCAGATACCAACCGTCAAAGATATAGCCCTCGGATGGCGTGGCCTCCGCGGTCACGCGCTCGCCTTCGGGAACCTCGAGCACCATGCCGGCAGTCTCGCCGCGCTTCAGCGTAACGGTGCCGCCCTCGAGCGGGTCGGCCTCGGCACGCACAGTATGCGTATCCCTGCCGTCCATCACGGCCTCGATCCGGGCATTGCCGTTAACGCGGTATTCGCAAACTTCCTGCTTGTTGGCAATCGTGATGCCCTGTGCATCGGTTTCGCGCCACTCCACAAACCGGTACGTCTTCTCCAGATTGTCGGGGCGCACCTTGGGCCGCACCGTAAACGTGAGAATGTCTCCATCCTTCGCGCGAACCTTGCCGTCCACGACCGGCAAGCCATCGCACAGGACCTCGGCGCTGTCGAAGGGATCGGTGTTTACCAGAATGGTCTTGTCCGCCTTGCGGAAACGTGCAACCAGATGGCGATCGACCTCAGCCTTAAAGATATACGTACGCTCGGGCGAAACCTCGACGCCGTCCTCGAACCATCCCACAAAGGCATAGTCGGGGCCCTCGCTCGCGGTGACCATGGCCTGGTCGCCACGCGTAATGCTCTGCTTTACAGGGCTTGCGGTGCAGCCTGTCGAAAAATCGGCCTGGATGCCATCGGCTTCGGCGACCGCCGTGACCTCGACTTTTTTCTCAAAGACGGCTGTCATTTTTACGACCTCGGGCGTCAGGTCCGTGATCGTCATCGTCTTGAGAGGAGATGTCGAGACCTCGACGCCGTTCTCTTTCCAACATACGAAGCGATAGCCGGGATTTGCGACAGCCTCGAGCGTGGCGACCGTCCCCTGATAGTGGATACCGCCTCCGGTAACGACGCCGCCAACCTCGGGCTGCGCGGTGGCAATAATTTCGATCTTGTGGTCACCATGAGGCTTGGGCTTCTTGTGGTCGTCGATGATGTCTTTAATCTCCTTGAGCACCTTGGTGCCCACAGCGGCAACATCCTCGATGTTGTCGGCCATACCGATCTCGATTACCGCATCGGCCGCGATGGGGTCGACGATCTCGCCCAGCCCATACATGGTAGCGAGGACGGCCGCAGCCGTAATCGCGGCGATGAGCGCGGCCTTAAGCGCCGCGAGTGACTCGTCGGGGTCAGTCGCCTCGCGGAAATGCGCGGTATACTGCACATCCCCCTCGAGCACAAACGTGTAGGACGGACCATCGTCGCCGGTAAAGACAACATTGCCGAGGGCATCGGTCGCGTAGTCAAACACATAGCCAGGCATTGGCACCGCCACGACCGTTACGCGCGACCCAATACCGTAAAGACCGGTAGAGAGAAACTGTCCGAGCGGCTGCCCGTTCTCATCGACCCCGTCCACACTCAGCACAACGCTCGCCTGCGGAGCGCAGTAGCGCGGCGTGATCTCGATCCTAGCATCAGTCTTGTCCTCGGACACAATCGCGTCCGCCTTGTCCACCGTATAGGTAAAGTCGAGCTGATCGCTCACGGCGTACGCATCATCGCCCTCGCCCAGATACCAGCCCAGGAACAACGCGTTATCCGTGGCGGCGGAAAGGTCGACCGTCTCGCCGGCATTGCGATAGCAGTTTTGAGCGGTAACACTCAGATGCGCAAAGTCCTGTGACGAATCGGTCGCCTGTGCATCGTTGATATGCACCGCATAGTCCTTGAGCTTAAAGCGAGCCTCGAGGGACAGGTCCTTATCTGGCGTAAACGTGTAAACCGGCTCCTTGGAGATGTACTTGCCGGACTCGGTGTCATACCAGCCCTTAAACGTGATGTTGTCGTTGAGCATCCCCAAAGCACCGGCATCGAGCGTGACCTCGGCACCTGCATCGATCGTAATCGTGCCGGAAACATCGGGAAGCTCAACGCCGTCTATCAGCTTGCGTTCGCCCTTATCGATTTTTTGGGCATAGGAGATCTGGAACGATGTCGGCGTGGGTTTCTTAAGCTGTAGCGTGCCCTTGGTCTGGGTTTCAAAATGCGAATATCCGTCGTCATACACGAGCTTTACGGGCTGTCCGTCCATCGACTCATCGAAGACGTCGCCGTCGCGGGGGGTGGCCGTAAGGTACTCGCCGAGCTCTTCCTGTATGAGGGCCTCGTAGTCCCAAATCGATACCGAATGCGGGTAATCGAGCTCGATGTTCATGCCCTCGAGCGAAATGGTCTCCCCCGTCTCATAGGTCATGTTGTTGGGGTCGCATGATATCTCAACGTTCTCGAGCACCTTGCCCACCGGGACGGGCAGGCAGCCATTGCATCTCTCCCAAACAGCCTTGGGATGTCCGTTAGCATACTTCGGAATCATCTTGGCGGGGACCATGACGGTCATGTTGTATTTGGGGAACGTGTCGGTGTTAATGAGCACCGCATGGTTGCACCCAAAGAACACGGTCTCGAGATTGGTACTGCCAAACGCCTTTTCCGGCAACTCCTCGATTTTGGAATTATATGGCAGCGTCAGCCCGCCGCTCAAGTCGGTACCGTAGAAGCAGGTGTGGCCAAGCGTTTCGACCGTTGTGTTGCTCTCGAGCCCTGTGGTGGCAAGGTTCGAGCAGAACCTGAACGCGCAAACGCCAATCGCTGTAATGGAGGTATTCTTGTCCAGGCCGGTATCGGTCAGAGCCTTGCAGCCTTCGTAGGCTCTGTCGGGAATCGATGTGAGGCCGACAACCTTGTCGAGCCCCGTGGCCACCAGCCCACTGTCGGCAAATGCGGCATAGCCCATCGAGCTAATGGTAGTAGTCTCGCTGATGTTCAGGCTCGTAAGCGACTTGCAGCCATAGAATGCCTCTTTCCCGATGGTACCGATGGTCATGCCGGAAAGGCTGATATCGGTGAGATCCGGGCAGTTATAGAAAGCGTGCAGTCCAATTTTAGAAATGGAGCTATTCTCAAAGCGCACTGAACGCAGATTGGTAGAGTCGGCGCAGAGCTGTGCGTCGACTTCATCAACCCCGTAATCGACAATCAAATTCGTTACCATTCGACCGTCGACGGAGTTCTCGCGCGGGCTGTTCTCATCGATTTCTACCGTAAGATTTCCGTTTGCATCACACGGATACAGATAGTAGTTGGGCATGAGCTTGGCATACTCGTAGGCCGCCTGCTGCAGGTTGTCCTTGCTGTACGCAACAAGGCGCGTGTAGCCATCGTCATACACCAGCTGTATGGGTTCTCCGTCCATCGACTCGTCGAAGACATCACCATCGCAGGGGGTCGCCGTAAGGTATTCGCCGAGTTCGTCCTTTATGAGCGCTTCGTAGTCGCTATCCATCGTCGAATGAGGATATTGAAACGTGACGCTCATGCCCTCGAGCGAAATGGTGTCACCCTGCTGATAGGCCATCTTGTCGGGATCACGCGAGACCTTAATCTTTTGAAGCATCTTGCCCACGGGGACGGGCAGGCTACCATTGCAACTCTCCCAAACCTCTTTGGGGCGACCGCTTGCGTATTGCGAAACCATCTTGGCAGGGACCATGACAGTCATGTTTTGCTTGGGGAACGTGGTGGAATTAATGAGCACCACATGGTCGCATCCAAAGTACACAGTTTCAAGCTTAGAGCCATAGAACGCACGACTCGGCAGTTCCTCGATCTTGGAATAAAGGGGCAGCGTCAGCCCGCCGCTCATATTGGTCCCGGAGAAACAGCCTTCGCGAAGCGTCCTGATCGTCGTATTGTTCTCGAGTCCCGTCGTCGCAAGGCGAGAGCAGTTTTTGAACGCATTAACGCCGATTGATGTGATAGATGTGTTCCCTCCCAGACCGGTATCGGTCAGAGCGCTGCAGCCATTATAAGCGTTCTCAGGAATCGAACTGAGACCAACGACCTTGTCAAGCCCCGTAGACCGCAGCCCGCTCCAGGCAAACGCGGCATCGTCCATAGAGCCGATGGTAGCAACGTCATTAATGTTCAGACTCGTAAGCGATCCGCACCCAGAAAACGCTTCTGTTCCGATGCCCCCAATGGTCATACCGGAAAAGCTGATATCGGCAAGATTCGAGCAGCCAGAAAAGGCGTGTAGTCCAATTGAAGAAATAGAGCTGTTCTCAAAACGTACCGAGCGCAGATTGGAGGAGTACTCACAAATATATCCGGGGACCCCATCCACTCCGTAATCAACGATCAGGTTGGTCACCAATTTACCATCGACAGAGTTCTCATTCGGGTCGTTTTCATCAATCTCTACCGTAACGCTTCCGCCAGCATCACACGGATACACATAGCCGTTCGGCATAAGCTTGGCATACTCACAGACCACAGGGTCCTCGTACACGAGGGCATCGACTTCGCTGTCGTCGGACGGGGGCTCCGCCGTTGCAGGCGAGGTCTTTGCTGCATCGGAATCGGTCGCGGAGCTCGAAAGATCTTGGGCCAGGCTCGACGTGGAAGTGCTGGTATCAGAGCTGGACGATTTGTCCTGAGCGTTATTCGTTTGGTCGGAAGACGTGGATGAGCTACCCTCGTCCGAAGACGACGCGCTATAGCTCGCCTTGGCATCAGCGTCAGAGTCCGAGTCGGTCTCTTGGGCCTCGTTTTCGACAGCAAGCGCCTCGGTATCATCGGCATAGGCCGTGCTGGGCGCAAGGGGTATCGAGGTCACGACCATCGCGACCGAAAGATAGACGACCAAAAACCTATAGAGGGCAGCAGTGATCCTGTTCATAGGAACCTTCCCGCAATTCGCAAAGATACCGAGGACCCAGTGCGGGCCATCATCTCACAATACCCTGTATAAGCGACAATGCGGGAAGGTTGCGCAAACGGTTTATCTAAGGGCGCAGAAGGTTGGTCTACTCGCAGCTCAAATCGCGCAGAGCCTCAATCGCCGTGTCGACTTCCTCATCCGTGTTGAAATAACCAAACGAGAAGCGAACCACGCCCTGGCGCTCGGTCCCCAGCGCGCGGTGCATGAGCGGAGCGCAATGGGCGCCGGGGCGCGTCGCAATCCCCCACCCTTGCATAAGCGCGTCCGAGATCTCGGCAGAGTCGATATCGCCCACGTTGAGCGAGACGATCGCCGAGCGCACAGGCTGGTCAAACGCACCGTAGAGCGCAATGCCGGGGATTTCGCGAACGCCGGCGAGGAAGCGCTCGGCAAGCGCGCGCTCATGCGCCGCAATCGCCTCGACCCCGCCCTGGGCCTCGATAAAGTCGAGACCTGCGGAAAGTCCCGCGATGCCGTGACCGTTGAGCGTGCCCGCCTCAAGGCGCGTGGGCCACTCGAGCGGCTGCAGTGCATCGAAGCTGTGCACGCCCGTGCCGCCCATGGCCCACGGAGCCACGTCAACGCCCTCCGCCACGGCCAAGCCGCCGGTGCCCTGTGGACCCATGAGCCCCTTGTGGCCGGTAAAGCACACGACGTCGAGGCCCATAGCCCGCATATCGACATGCATCGCGCCGGCAGACTGCGAAGCATCGACGATCAACAGCGCGCCGGCCGCATGCGCGATGGCAGCCACGCGCGCAATGTCGACCGCGTTGCCGGTCACATTGGAGGCGTGCGTCACAACCACGACACGCGTGCCCGGCGTGACCAACCGCCCGAGCTCGTCGTAGTCGAGCGCGCCGTTCGCGTCGCAGCCCGCATGCTCAACGGTCACACCCCGCTCAGCCGCAAGACGATTAAGCGGACGCAGCACTGAGTTGTGCTCAAGCACCGTCGTGACCACGCGGTCGCCGGGACGCACCACGCCGTTGATGGCGGTGTTGAGCGCCGCCGTCGAGTTAGGTGCAAAGCACACATGGTCAGCGCGCGGGCATCCCAGCAGGCGCGCAAGCTTGGCGCGGCAACCATGAATCGTACGCGCGGCATCGAGGGCACCTGACGTGGCGCCGCGCCCGGCATTGCCGAGCGAACACATCGCCTGCGTCACGGCGCCGATGACCGTCTGCGGCTTGTGCATGGTCGTCGCCGCGTTATCCAGGTAGATCACCGCACGACCTCCCACATATCGATCACGGTAAAGCCCTCGGTGGGAACGCCTGCCGCGGCAAGCTCGCCGCGTAGCAGCTCCTCATCTGCAGGCAGGGCTTTCCACGCCAGACCGCAGCCAGCGGCGACCTCCCCGGGCACGGGAATCGTTCGCCCGGGAAGGCCGCGCTCGATACACAGGGACTCGCAGCCCATGGCGGCCGCCGTGGTGGGAAACGTGATGACAAGCGCCGGGCGCTTCTCCCTCATGGCAACTCCAACCAATACGCTACGGGCGCACGACGCGCACGGCCTGCTCCATCTTCTCCACGATCACGTACATGTTGGTGACCTCGCCCACCGCAAGCTGGTCTTTAATGCCATAGTGGTCGAGGCAGGTACCGCAGGTGAGAATCTCGACACCCTGCTCGGCCAGGCCCTTCAGGTCATCGAGCACCGGCGAGCCCTCGACGGTGAGCTTGGCGCCGCCGTTGTAGAACAGCATAGTCGCGGGCAGCTCCTCCTGCTGCGTCACGGCAAAGATAAACGCCTTCATGAGCTTGTGGCCCAACTCGTCGTCGCCACGGCCCATGCAATCGGTGTAGACGGAAATGACGAGTTTGCCCTTGCCGGCGCTGGCGTCGCAAAAAGCAACACCGTCCTGCTCGGGGTCCGCAACGGCCGCGGCACCGGCGGTCACGACAGTCACGTGCCACTCGGCGTCCGAGATCTTCTCGACCGAGGCCGTGCAGCCCTTCTCCTGCGCCATCTTGGAGATGTTCTTGACGGCGGTCTCGTTATCGACCGCAGTCACGACGGCGCCCTCGCCATTAAGCTGTTTGAGTGCCTTAAGCGTCTTGACGACGGGCAGCGGGCAGGCATCGCCCATGGCATTGACTTCAATTTTGGTAGACATAGTTTTTCCTTTCGAATAAATCGGTTTAGAACGGTACAGAGCTCAATAAACGTGTCGTTAACGGACAACGCGAACGGCAGGACCACCTGGCACCGGCACGCACACGCGACCGACGACGGCGGCGATACGTCCTTCAGCATGTAGACGGCACGCAAGCTCATCAACATCGGCAGCAGGTGCCGCGATGAGTAGGCCACCAGACGTCTGTGGATCGTACAGCGCATCCAGCATGCCCGGCTCCAGATCCTCGTCGGCAGCCACACGCGGGCCAAAGAAGTCCTGGTTGCGGTAGGAGCCCGCGGGGATAATGCCCAGACGCGCCATGTCGAGCACCTGATCAAAGAGCGGCACCGATCCCGACGCAAGCTCAACTTGCACGCCCGAGCCCTCGGCCATCTCGCACGCGTGCCCGATCAGGCCAAAGCCCGTAATGTCGGTGCAGCCGTGAAGTTCGAGCCCCTCGGCCAGACGAATCGGCGCCTCGTTGAGGGTGCGCATCGAGTCAAACATGGCTGCGGCCTCGTCCTGCTCGATAAGCTCGCCCTTAATGGCCGTGGTGATGATGCCCGAGCCGATCGCCTTGGTCAGCAGCAGAACATCGCCCACGCGTGCGCCGCTGTTGGCGAGCATGCGGTCGAGCGCGACAAAGCCGCTCACGGACAGGCCGTACTTGGGCTCGTCGTCGTTGATGGTATGGCCGCCCGCGATGGAGCAACCCACCTCGACGCACTTGTCGGCGCCGCCCGCCAGAATCTGACCGGCAACCTCAACGCCCAGACAGCTCGGGATGCACAGCAAGTTCATGGCATGGCTCGGCCGCCCGCCCATGGCGTAGATGTCCGACAGCGAGTTGGCCGCGGCAATCTGGCCAAACAGAAACGGGTCGTCGACCATCGGCGGGAAGAAGTCGATGGACTGCACAAGCCCCAGGTTCTCCCCTACGCGAAAGACGCTCGCATCGTCGGAGGTATCGAACCCCACGAGCAAGTTGTCGTTATGCACATTTGGCAAGTCGCCCAGGACCTGGGCGAGGGCTCCAGGAGCCAACTTAGCGGCTCAACCGCTCGCGGCCGTCATAGACGTGAGCCTCATGGTGTCCTTAGCCATACGAACCTCCCTTCCAACAAATCAACGACTTTAAGTATACGCGCCAGGCACGCTTCCCAAGAGACCGCCGACGGCTCGAACGTCGAAGGCGGAGCCGCAAGCGCCTGCGCGATAGCATCTGCCAGTGCGCGCTCAAACAACGGAAGGTCGGCCGCCACGGGTGTGTCGACATCCGTCATACGCGGCGACGCCACCCACGTCACGGGAGCACCGGGAAGCATCGCCTCCATCCAGGGACGAACGCCGGGCAAATCGGTCGCCACAACTTTGCAGCCGCACGCGAGGGCCTCAATCGTCACGAGCGGCAGACCCTCGTAAAACGAAGGCAGCACAAAAACGTCGGAACTGCGGTAGGCACGCACGAGCTCATCGCTATCCAGGCGCCCCGCCAGCGTCACCGGCACATCCGAGGCCGCGGTCAAGCGCTCGATACGCGCGTACTCGGCATCGTCCCCGCGGCCGCCCACAAGTACCAAGCCAGATGGGCGGACGCCATCGTCAATCGGCAATGACACGGCTCGAACCAGCGACTCGACGCCCTTTTTAAAGCAAATCTTGCCCACGTACACAAGCGATCCCGGCTGCCTCGCCACGCTTGCGTCGCGACAGAAGACGCGATGGTCGTAGCCCGTCCCAATCACGTGGATGCGATCGGTATCGACGCCGCACACCAGGCTAATCTGCTCAGCCTGCTCAGCATGGAGCGCAAAGACGGCATCGAGCCGACGAACCGCACTTACGATGCGATCGCGCTCGAGCGCATGCGAACGCAGCTGGCGCAGGTCGGTCGAATGGCACACTGCAACAACTGGCACGCCCCGGACACACTCGCGCGCCAATGCGGTCACCAGATACAGGTGATGGCAGAGCACCAGATCGGGCCGAAACTCAGCCACCGCCCGATCGATTGCAGCAGCAAATGCCCGCTCAAATGCCTTGAGCATCGAAGGCGTCAGATCACGATAGCGTGTAGAGGGATAGGGCATGACATCGGACATACCGCAGATGGGAAACGGCAGCTCGGGCGACTCGAACGGTACGGCAAACACGGCAGCACGTCGGTCCAGCTCGCCTTGGGTATCACCCGGAGCCGCGCCGCAAAGCACGGCGGCGCGATGCCCCGTCTCGATCTGTTCGCGCACGAGCGCGGCAAGGTAGGTGCCGCTGCCGGTGCTATCTGGTTTTTGTGCCGAGATATTGAGGATGCGCATGTCGCGGTACACCCCTAGGCCAAGGCGGCGGCGCGAATCGCCGCGCCGATGGCACCGGCAAAGCGAGCCTGGGGCGAGGTGGTCACCGGCGACCCCAGCAGCTCGCCCAACCGCTCCACCACGAAGGCATTCTCGCACAGGCCACCGGTCAGGTAGTATGGAGCGCCCGCGGCCTGCCCGGCCATGGTCGCCACGCGCGAGACCACGCTGTCGATCACGCCACGCGCAATGTTCTCGCGCGGCTCGCCACGACCGATCAGGCTGATGACCTCGCTCTCGGCAAACACCGTACACATGCTACTGATCTTTGTGGGCTCGCCGGAACGCGCCAGGTCGGCCATCTGCTGCTGGGAAATGCCCAGGCGGTCGGCCATGATCTCCAAAAAGCGCCCCGTGCCGGCAGCGCACTTGTCGTTCATGGCAAACTTGGCCACGCGGCCACTTTTAAGCTGAATGACCTTGGTGTCCTGACCACCAACATCGATTACGGTGCCGTGGTCGCCAAAAAGGCGCACGGCACCGGTACCGTGGCAGGTGATCTCGGTCACGACCTTGCGCGCATAGGGCACGGCAACACGGCCGTAGCCAGTCGCGACCACGCGAGCATCTTCGGCCGTCACGTCATAGCCGGCCGCTGCCAGTGCCTCGCGCAGCCGCTCGGAAGCATCGACCGAGGAGAACCCGGTTGGCTGCACGCACGTCCACGCCACCGAACCCTCCCCGTCGACCACAGCAGCCTTAGCCGCCGTAGACCCGATATCGATCCCGATCCCTATCATGGCTCTCTTCCAATCTAAACATCAAAGGTAGCGGCGCGTTCAGGCGCCTTAGCTCTAGGTTTCTCAGGTGCCGGAGATTGCCCCGAAAGAGGAGCGCAGCGTACTTTGGGTACGCAAGCGACGGTTTGAGGAGCAAGATCCGGCGCCTGAGGAAGCTAGAGGGTTTCGATGAAGGCGGCGATGCGGGTCTCGATCTGGCCCATGTCGCCGTTGCTGTAATCGGTCTCGATCTTCATGTACGGAATACCCGCACCCTCGACAGCCTCCTGCATGCGCGCACTCTCCACGTTAAAGGTGTGGCACGCCTGGAGAACATTCTCCACCACACCGTCGACGTGGTATTTCTCGCACATGGCCAGGGTGTTGTCCATGCGACCGTCGTTGGGCGTCATGACCGAGCAGTTGATATCCAGATAACGGTCGGCGATGGCGCGCAGGATGTCGGGAGCCTCCGGATCGATCATCATGGCCGCCGTACGCTCGCCCGAGCAGTCGTCCATGCACACGACCACGCCGCCGTTGGACTCGATGGTGCGACCGATCTTGTTGATCACGCCTCCCACCGGGCAACCGGTGATCAGAATGCGCTTGGCGTCTGCCGCGACCGGGCGCTCGCCCGCGTCGTAGGCCTCGCGCAGCTTGGCAACCTTTTGCTCCAGCTGCTGCGTATAGGCCTCGATATCAAAACTAAACGTACCGGCAAACATGGTGCTCATCAGGTCGACGCCGCTCATGGCCGCCGGCTGGTTGGCCTGCAGCGCAAACATCTCGAGCTGGGCCGCACGCAAACGGTTGCGACGGCGTACGGCGGCGCGCAGATCGTCATCGGTAATCGTGATGCCGTAGAAGCCCTCGAGCTCCTCCTTGAGCAGACGGCACTCCTCGTACCAGCCCTCGCGCTCGTAGGCGCGATCGCGACCCTGCGGAAGATGCAGAATGTGCGTGCGCTTGAGCTCGTTGAGCAGTTCGTACATCTTCTTCTTGCCGTCGCAGGTGGTCTCGCCGATGATCATGTCGCTAAAGTACGTAAACGGGCACTTTTGCGAGTAGGCAAAGCCGTAGGTCGACTTGATGAGCGGGCAGAGGTTTGCCGGCAGCACCTTCTCGGCCTCGGGAATCACCTCATCGGACGTACCGCACAGAGCGACACTCGCAGCCCCCGCGGCATCGATAATCTCGAGCGGCGTATAGCTGCACAAAAAGCCGACCAGGCGATTACCCGCCTGCTTGTAATCCTTAACGCGAATAAACGCCGCCTTGCGCTGCTCGTTGAACTCCTCAAACGTGCTGGGCAACGGCTGCTCAATATTTTCCGACATATAACTCCTAAACCTTTTAACCAACCAAGGAAACGGCTTTCCCAGGTGCCCGAGGTTGCCGTGAAAGAGACGCGCCGCGTACTTTGGCACGCAAGCGACGGTTTGAACGGCAAGATCGGGTGCCTGGAGAAGCCGCCGGGACGGATAGTCCTAAATGGTTTCCAAGAAAGCCTCAATCCTGGTTTGCAGTTGACCGGCGTCCTCGCCGGCGTAGTCGGTCGTGATGTGCATAAACGGAATGCCTGCCTCCTCGGCGGCCTTCTCCACGGCAAACGACTCCATCTCGTAGAGCGTGCAGAACTGCAGAGCCACGTCGACGATGCCGTCGGCATGAAGGTCCTTGGCCATCTGGACAATGTCCTTCATACGCTGATCGTTGGGCGTAAAGACGGCGCAGTTGATCTTGAAGTAGCGCTCGGCGATGGCGTCGAGCATCTCGTCGACCGTCTCGCCGGACTCGTCGACCAGGTCCTTGTAGTAGCGCGAGCCCGTGCAGGACTCCTCGCCGACCACAACGCCGCCGGCCTTCTCGATGAGGTTGAACAGCTTCCAGTTGGGCACGGCCATGGGCGTGCCGGTGTACAGGATGCGCTTGGTCCCCTTGGGCGCCACGCCCTCGCTGGCCTCGACACGCTGCTCGCACTCAGCCGCCATATCGTTGATGGCGCCGGTCAGACGCGGCGTGTCGTCCATAAAGGCGGCCTGAACGGTCAGCAGGCTGTCGAGACCGCTGATGGGTGCCGGGTCGGCAGCGCGCGTGGCAGCGAGGCGCTGCAGGGCGCGGCGCTTCTCATTGACGGCGTGGATGGCGGCCTTCAGACGCTCGGGCGTAATCTTGACGCCACACTCTTCCTCGATCTTGGCGGCGAGCTTCTTGACCTCGGCCTTCCAGGTCACGAGCGTCGACTCGTCGTGTACGTTGGGAATATCCATGACGTACATGTTCTTTTGCGTGGCAAAGAACTCGTAGGCCTTCTTCTTGCCATCGCAGGTGTTCTCGCCCACCACCAGGTCGCTCGACTCAATGTAGGGGCAGACCTCGCCCAGCTTAAAGCCGGCAAAGCTCTTGATAAGCGGACAGGTGTTGCGCGGCAAGTGCTCCTCGACCTTGTCCGTTGCCCAGTCGGCACCCGAGCACAGACCAACGGGAATGCCGTCACAGGCAAGCACGATCTCCTCGGGCACGTACACGCAGAATGAGCCGACGATCTTGGTGGCCTCGCCGGCCTCCTTCTTGTCGAGCATCTCCTTAATACGGCCGCTGTGGATGTTGGTGGCGACAAAATCCAGGTAGGACGTGGACTTGGGGCGATTGTTCTGCGTCAGGAACATATCGCCGTACATCTGGCCCACGGCGCCCAGCAGCATGTCGTGGTCGGCAAGATTCATGCCGAGGCTCTCCCACATCGGATGGAAATCGAATTCTTCAGCCATGACGGTTCCCCTCTCGAACCAAATACGGATAACTACGGTATTGCTGCACGGTGGGTGGCGAAAACCCAGCCGTGCTCAAACCCGGAATTTTGGGGAACCTGCTTTGCAGCTGATTATTTAGTTGTGCGTCGTCTCTCCCGGAGCCGTGAACATACCTGCTCATATGCGGCTCCGAGCCATATACAGGGCGCGCACGGCAACGCGACGCGAATATGTCTTATGCGGCATCGGCGCGCCCTCCTTTTCTCGTCGAAGGTAACTATATCAACGGTTGTCGTCCAGACGAACACCGCCGACATTCGTACGACAGCGTCGTGTACCGTCGTTTAATAAATAATTATCTTGATTGATAAGAGTTTGTCATCCCCCATTCGGCAAACAGCAAAACAAAGCCGCCGGGGCTTATATCCCCGACGGCATTACCCGGCGCTACCGACAAACCAAATGAATCTTATTCGCATCGAAGTGCATGCGCAGCGTCTCGCCTGCTTGCGGCAGCTCGTCGACAGGCACGCCCACCTTGTTGACCTTCCACTGCAGACGCGTGGGCGCATCGACGCGCGGCACGTCCAGCAACACCAGCCGCTCAAAGCGCGAATCGCTCACACGGGCCACGTGCAAATCGTAGCTGTTACGACCCCGCTCAACGCGATTGTCAACATGGAAGTAACTTGCGCGAACGCCCAGGTACGCCACATTATCGGGAACTTCGCGACCCACGTTAAAGGTCATGCCCCAGTCGAGGGCCTCGACTTCTTCATCGCCGATCTTGCGCGCCCGGCTTGTGTTCTTGCAGCCCGTCAGGCGCAGCGCCGCCAGCGTCTGCGGGCGACGGACCACGTCCTCGACGGAGCCGATCTCCTCAACATGCCCGTCGTGCATCACGCAGATACGCTGGCACAGGCGGCACGCTTCGTCGATGTCGTGGCTCACGTAGAGCACGGTGCGGTTGCATACATCGAACAGGTCGAGCATGTTCTGTTCGAGCGCGCTCTTAAGATAGGAATCGAGTGCGCTCATGGGCTCGTCGAACATAAAGATGCCCGGATGCGCCGCCACCATGCGGGCAAGCGCCACGCGTTGCTGCTGACCGCCCGAGAGTCGCGCGGGATAGCGGTCGGCAAAGTCGGCCAGTCCAAAGATACCCAGGTAGCGCTCGGCAAGCTGCTTGCGCGCCGCGGCGTCGCCCGCATCCTTTACACCGGCGCATACGTTATCGGCCACCGTCATGTTGGGAAACAGCTGATAGTTTTGGAACAACAGGGCGCATTTTCGCTCCTGGGGTGACAGGTTGATGCCCGCCTCCGAGTCAAAAAAGGTCACGCCGTTGACGACAATCTTGCCCTCGTCGGGCGTCTCCACACCGGCAATGCAGCGCAGCGTGCAGCTCTTGCCGCAACCCGAGGCGCCCAGCAGCGCCACACGCTCCTCGCCGGCCTCAAGCTGCATGTCGAGCATAAACCCGGGATAGCGCTTTTTGATATCCAGAACGAGCGACATGGCCTATCGACCTCCCTTCGCGACCGCGTCATCGCGCATAAGCTCGGCCAGCGCCTCGCGATCGATTCGCAGGGCATCGCCGCCCGCCGGATCGAGCGAATCGCCCTGTCCGGCAAGCTCTTTGGCCTGTTTGCGCTCCGCACGGGAAAGGCCCCGCTCGCGGTACTTTTGCGAATGGGCGGTGTACATGTTGATGAACAGGATGACTAGGAAACTAAACACGATCACAACGGCAACCCAAAAGAGGGCCACCGACGTATTGCCGCCCATCCACTCAAAGTAGATGGCGATGGGAATGGTCTGCGTAATACCGGCGTAGTTGCCCGCAAAGAACAGCGTGCAGCCAAACTCGCCCATCGCGCGGGCAAAGGCAAGCACCGTACCAGCGGCAATAGAAGGCCACCCAAGCGGCATCATAAGCTTGGCAAAGATGCGACGCTCGGACCATCCCAGGGTTCGCGCGGCGTCGAGCATCTGCGTGTCGAGGCTCTCAAAGGCACCGAGCGCCGTGCGGTAGACCAGGGGAAACGACACCACCACGGCAGAGATCACCGCCGCAGGCCACGTAAAGACAATCGAGACGCCGTGCGCGATAAGCCACTGGCCAACACTGGTCGAGCGACCAAACAGCATAAGCAGCAAAAAGCCGCACACCGTAGGCGGCAGCACCATGGGGATGGTAAAGACCGAGTCGAGCAAGCCCTTGATGCGACTCGAGGTACCCATAGTCTTCCACGCGGCGAACAGGCCCAGCGCAAAGGCAATCACTAGGGCGAGGCCGCTCGTTTTGATAGACACCCAAAACGGGCGATAGTCGATGTCGCCCAAAAAGGAAGTCAGAGAGGTCAAGGGCCCCTGCTCATCCCGCAACACGACAGACGATGCCTCTACCATTTGAGCGCTATCAAGCCAACGCGCGCCGCCCTTGGCATCACCCGAGGCCGATGCAATCACCACATAGCGGTCCCCATCCGCACCGCGCTCGTCAAAGCCATAGGTATACCCGCCGGCGTCAAACGTTGTTTCCGCCGTGACATACCAAGGAAGATCCACGTCCCCTAGCTGCGCACCTCCCATGCAGTTTACGCTGTCGAGCTCACAGACGAGGGCCTTGAGACCCGATACGCACTCGTTGTCCTGCGGATCCAATCCATACTTCTCGACCGCCTTGGGCGATATCCACACCACAACGCGATCGGCAGCAGGCGCCACTACAAGGTCCACGTCCTCGTCAACGGGAAACCGGTAGCCCTCAGGCTGGCCCTCCATGGCACGAGCGGTCCCCTTGGCCAACCGCTCAAAACCCTCGATCCCATAGGAAAGCCCATGGGCGGTCGCAGCAACTTGAGCTCCATCCTCAGCGTCTCCAGCAAACGCAAATCCCGGCACCCAGCAAAGCGTGAAGGTTAAAGCACAGGCGACAAGGATGCGGAATCTATTAAGCACGAAAAGCTCCAAGCGAATACAAGGACGGAGTGAAACACAAAACGATGGAATTATCGCGCCAAGCCGCACTACGCGGAAAGCTCAAAGCCGTACTTAGCCCAAATCTTCTGAGCCTTCTTGTTGGTCAGGCAAAAGTCGATAAACGCCTTGGCCTCGTCGGCGTGCTCGGAGCTCTCGGCAACGGCACCCGGGTACACGATGGGCTTGTGCGAATCCTCGGGGCACACGAAGGCCTCCTCGATGCCGTCGTAGCGGAAGATATCGGAGCTGTAGACAAAACCGGCCACGCAGTCGCCTGTGGACACATAGGCGGCGGCGGTACCAACTTTGTCGGCCAGGGCCACCTTGTCGGCGATCTCGGGAGCATACTCGCCATCGTCGCCCTCGGTGCCGGTGTAGAGGCCCACGGAGGCCAGGGCCTGGTTGGCGTACTTGCCGGCGGGAACGGTCTTGGCGTCGCCAATGGCGATCTTGCCGTCCAGATTCGCGATGTCGGCGATGGCCTCGACCTTGGTGTCGGAGCCCTCGGCGCGAATGATCACGAGGTCGTTGACGAACATGTCCTCGCGGGTATCGGTATCGACGAGCTCGGCGGCCTCGGCGTCGTCCATGGTGCCCTTGGAGGCCGTGATGAGCACGTCGACGGCGGCACCAGCGCGCATCTGCTCGACAAGGTCGCCAGACGCCTTAAACTGCGTGTCGGCAAACGTAGTGCCGGTCTGCTTGGTGTAGAGCCCCTGAACCTCGGGCAGGGCCTTCTCGAGCGAGTTGGCGGCAAAGACCTGCAGCTCGACAGCCTTCTTCTTAGAGGAAGACTTGGCGGAGCCGGCATCGGAACCAGCGGGCTCGGACGTCTTGTTGCCCGAGCAGCCAGCAAGGCCAAAGCCGGCGGCAGCGGCAGCAGAAAGCGAGACAAAACCGCGGCGTGAAACCATATCGAACATATTCAACCCTTTCGGACCTTGTGCCCGGGTACCCCACCGCGGGCTTTAAACTGCAATCAGATTATACTTCTACGAGAATAATGATAGTGAGAAATTATTCTCGCCAGAGAATATAGTTTCGAGTTGCCGTGCACCTTGGCGTCGCTTCGGCGGAAAACAAAAGCGGAGCAGCCGTTCAGGTCGCCCCGCCGCAGGTAAACCGCTTAGTTGGTATGTCCGCCGCCCGCCGTCATTTGGGCCGCATGCTCCAGCTGATCGCTCACGGCCTCCCAGCTTTCGCGGGCCGCTTTCGTGGATCCTGGAAAGTTGATGACAAGCGTATGCCCACGCTGCATGCACACGGCGCGCGAGAGCATGGCGCGGCGCGTCTTGGTCATCGAGTAGGCACGAATTGCCTCGGCAATACCCGGCACATCGCGGTCGCAGACGGAACGCGTCGCCTCGGGCGTTACATCGCGCATCGAAAGACCCGTGCCGCCGCAGGTGAGCACGACATTGGCGTGACACTCATCGGCGGCTTCCACAATGGCATCACCGATCTCGCTGACGTCGTCGCGCACGACCACATGCGAGGCGACCGTCCAGCCCTGCGCCACGATGAGCTCCTCGAGGGCAGCGCCCGCCTCGTCCTGGACAAGGTCGCGCGTATCCGAGCACGTCACGATCGATATCTTCAGCTCCATAGCATTCCTCCTACAACACGGCGCCCTCGGGCAGGTCGACGCGAACAACGTCCACGACATCGCCCGCCGCAAGGTCGCACGGACCCTCGTCAATACGCAACAGGCAGTTCGCACGCTGCATAGTTCCAAGCAGCGCCGAATTCTGCGTCTTGGCCTCGGTCACCAACAGCTCACCGGTCTCGGGGTCGCGCAAAACCGTGGCGCGATCGAAGAAGCGTCGGTCCTGGCGCTTCTTCACGCCGTGCGTGAGCGTCGCCTGCTGCACGGGACGCACGCCCTCGGCAAAGCCGCGCATCTTGCGGATCGCCGGACGGGCAAGCATCTCAAAGCCTACATACGCCGCGGCCGGATTGCCTGAAAGCCCTAGGTAGGGCTTACCTGCGAGCAAGCCAAACGTGATGGCCTTGCCCGGACGCATCGAGATGCGGTCAAACAGCACTTCGCCCTCGCGCCGGACGAGCGCCGTCACATAGTCGTAGTCGCCCGCCGAGGCACCGCCGCTCGTAATGACAAAATCGCACTCCTGCACGGCACGATGCACCAACTCGGCAATCGCCTCCTCATCATCGGGTGCAATGCCGTAGAACACGGGCTCGGCGCCGGCATCGAGTGCCTCGGCCATCAGCGCCGAGGAGTTGGAGTCGCGAATCTGACCGCGCGCCGGCACGTTACTCGGTGCGACCAGTTCCGTGCCCAGCGAGATGATGCCCACACGTGGGGCAGCGTGCACCTTCACGCTCGCGTATCCGGCGCTTGCCAGCAAACCCGCGCCCGCCGGAGCCACAATCTCTCCAGCACGCATCACGGCATCGCCAGCATGCGCTTCCTCAGCTGCCGAGCGAACATTCTCCCCCACCTTTGCCGGCGCCGAGAACCTCACACGCGAGCCCTCGTTGCCGTCACCGTCGAGCACATCGACGATCTCATACTTCACCACGGCATCGGCACCTTCGGGTACCGGAGCGCCCGTCATGATGCGGACCGTCTCGCCCGCGCCGATTGTGCCCTCAAACACATGGCCCGCGGCCTCGTGTCCGATAACGTCGAGCGTCACCGGCGCCTCGCCAGACGCCTGCGCCAAGTCCGCCGAGCGCACGGCATATCCGTCCATAGCGCTGTTGGCAAACGGCGAGATGTCGATATCGGCCACCGCGTCCTCGGCCAAGGGAAGACCGGCGACCTGCCACACGGGAATCTCGACGAGATCGGTCGGAGCAACGTGCGACAGGACAATCGACTGTGCGTCATCCAGCGGAATGAGTTTCTCTGCCATATGCACCTCTTAATGCCACGGCGCACAACAGGGGCGCCGATTCTTTATGCTTGTCTCAGTATAATCCCCCGACGCACGACCGCGACTCGGCCTGTACCCGCAAATACACCTGTCGGCCGCAAGCCGCGAAACAGAACCGAAAAGCAACCTGCCGGTTTGTCACGTTTGGCACGTTCTATAATGCTCGTGTTGCAACCTAAAAGAGGAACGTATGGCTTTTACCGACAAACCCGAAAGCGCAAACGACGCGCAGGATCATTCCCAGCCGCTCGACGGCGGCGGCTTTTTCTCCCTGAACGACGTCATCATGGCAGGTAGGCATCAGCTCACCCGCTCCGAGCATCTTTTGGCTGCCGACACGCGCCGCAACGCCCGCAACCTACTCGCGAGCTCCAAGTTGCTCGTGCTCGTCGTCATCGTCTCGCTCGCCATGGGCGTTGCCGCTTGGGCGTTTTTGGCCTCGCTGAATATCGCGACCGACTATCGCGAGCACCATGCGTGGGTCTACGCGCTGCTTCCCGTTGTGGGCGTTGCCACCGCATGGGTGTACAAAAACCACGGCCTTGCCGCCAAACGCGGTAACAACCTGGTCATCGACTCCGCTCTGGGCACACGCCTCATCCATATGCGCATGGCCGTCCTCACCTTCGTCTGCTCCACGCTCACGCACCTAACGGGCGGATCGGCCGGCCGCGAGGGAGCCGCGGTGCAGATTGGCGGCACCATCGCCAGCAACATCTCGAGCCTCGCCCACCTCAAAAAGCACGACCACCACGACCTCATGCTCGCCGGCATCTCGTCGGCCTTTGGCGCCGTATTCGGTTCGCCCCTTGCCGGAGCTTTCTTTGGCATGGAGATGTGCTTTATCGGCAAGATCGACTACACTGCGGGCATCTACTGCCTGGTCGCCTCGTTTACCGGCTACTTTACATCACTCGCTCTGGGAACCGAGTACGAGGCGAATGTCATCGCCAGCGTTCCCGCTATGACGCCCAAAACGGTCGTCATCGTTGTTATCAGCGCCATCATCTTCGGTCTGGCGGCACGCCTCTTTGCCTGGTCGGTTCGAACCGTCAAGAGCCTGTACGGTCGCTTTATCACCAATTACCTCGTTCGCGCACTTATAGGCGCACTCGTGGTTTTGGCCGCCTATGCCCTCCTCGACGCCTGGGACTACGCCGGCCTTTCCACGTGGCTTTCCGACGCTGGATTTGCCGGCAACACCACCCTGGCGGACGCAGCCATCAAGTTGGTCGTCACAGCGCTCACCCTGGGCGCCGGCTTCCAAGGCGGCGAGGTCACGCCCCTGTTTGGTATCGGTACGGCGCTCGGCGGCTGGATAGGTTGCCTCGTCGGAATCGATCCCAGCTTTCTGGCAGCGCTGGGCATGCTCGGCGTGTTCTGCGCCGGCCTTAACGTGCCCATCACCACCTGTATGATGGCCATCGACCTGTTCCACGGCACGGCAGCCGGGTTCTTTGTCATCGTGGCCTTTATCAGCTACCTAACCGCCGGACACCGCGGCGTGTACCCCGCCCAGCGCATCATCTCGCCCAAGCGCCGTTCGCTTATTGTGGATGAGGGCGGTACGGTAGCGGATGCTATCGAGCGCCACAACGACCTGATAGAGTAGACGTTAGTATTCGCCGTGCAGCCACAATCGGGGGCAATTCGACCTGAGCGCGACCGCACCGTCACGTCATACGCCGGGAGTCGTTCCATGCACGCAACTGATTTTGGTCGCACGCTCATCATCGCCAACCCAGCCGCCCAGTCGGGTGCGGCGCGCGAAGTTGCCGAGCGCCTGCAGCGCTTTTTGGACATGACCGCACGCGCATCCCAGTTTGACCTGGTGCTGACCGAGCGCATGGGGCACGCCAACGAGCTGGCCGCCCAGGCAACGGGCTATCGCACCGTTATCGCGCTCGGCGGCGACGGCGTGATCCACGAGGTCGTCAACGGGCTTATGAAGCAAGAGGAAGACGCCCGCCCCGCCCTCGCCGTCCTGCCCGTGGGCTCCGGCAACGATTTTGCCCAGACGCTCGGCATCGACGATTTCTCCGGCAAGGATTTTGGCGCGTTGCTCACCTGCAAGCTGCAGCGTCAGGACATCGGGCGCATTCGCTCGTGGAGCCCTGCGAGCGGCAGCGGCGAGGCTACCGTTGAGTACTACGACCAGACGCTTTCGGTCGGCATCGATGCCGCCATCGGCCTGGGCACCACCGAACTGCGCAAAAAGACGGGCTTGACGGGCGCGCCGCTCTACACCCTCTCGGGACTTGAGCAGTTTGGCCTACGCTATCGCAACTACCCCATGACAGCCAGCTTTGACGGCGCGCCCGCCGAGCGCGTGAGGGCGATCATCATGGCAATTCAGCTGGGCCCCACCTATGGCTCGGGCTATCGCATCTGTCCAGACGCCGACCCCTGTGACGGTATATTCGACATCTGCTACGCCTGCGGCCCCGTTCCGCGCGCGGTCGCGCTTCCCATGTTCCTTTCGGCCAAAGATGGCCACCACACCAAGCTGCCACCGGTTCGCATGCGACGCTGTCGCCATGCCGAGCTTACCTTTGAGGAGCCCGACTACCCCATCCAGGCCGACGGTGAGCCCATCGTCGCCTCGCGCATCGAGGTCGACATCCTCAGCGGAGCCCTCCACGTCTGGCACCCCACCCGCTAACCCCACCTAAGTTGCGGTGAAATAGGGACTGTTTATGCAGCTAAAGCCGCAAAACAATCCCTATTTCACCGCAACTTATGAGGAAGCTATTCGTCGCTGCCCGGCTTGCGACGGTTGGCCTTTTTAATGGCGTTGAAGTGCTTGTCATTGAGCCTGCGCTGGCGAGAGCGCTGAGGCACCTTGGTCTTTACGCGTCGGCGCGGCGGACGGCCACGACGCTCAAGTTCTGCCCTCAGCTTACGCAAACAGCAGCTGCGATTCTGAAACTGGCTACGGCTCTCGCGCGCCGTCACGGTAATCCCCGTGGGCCCATGCTTCATGCGCACCGCCGAGTCCGTCGTGTTCACGCCCTGCCCACCCGGGCCCGTCGCGCGAAACACCTGCACCTCGCAATCGCGCGCCAACTCCTCGACCGACATCTCGGCATAGCGCGCATACTCGCGCCATCCCATCTTGGTCTCATCCATATCAACACCTCCCCTCATACAAAAAATGTGACAAAGGGACAGTCCCTTTGTCACATCGCATACCAATCGCTTGTGTTGCGCGCTTAGGCGAAGGTGATCTCGCCGGTCTCGCAGTCCATATCGGCGATACGGGCCAGGCTCTCAACGCGGAATCCGCGCTCACGGAGCTTATCGCCACCGCCCTGGAAGCCCTTCTCCACCGCAATGCCAATGCCGGATACCTCGGCACCTGCAGCCTCGCAGATCTTGATAAGACCCTCGAGCGCGCAGCCGTTGGCCAAAAAGTCGTCGATGATCAGGACCTTGTCGCCCTCGGACAGGAAGCGCTTGCCGACGATGACCGGGTACTCCTTCTGCTTGGTAAAGGAGTAGATGGTCGTGGCATACTGCTCGCCGTCAAGGTTGATGGACTGGGCCTTCTTGGCAAAGACCACCGGCACGCCGCCAAAATGCTGGGCTGCAATGCAAGCCATGCCAATGCCCGAAGCCTCGATCGTCAGGATCTTGTTGATCTCGACACCCTCGAACAGACGGGCCCACTCGGCGCCCATGTGGTCGAACAGCTCAACGTCGCATTGGTGGTTGAGGAAGGCATCAACCTTAAGGACGTTACCGGCCTTTACGATGCCGTCATGGCGAATACGATCCTCAAGCTCCTGCATGGCGCAACCCCTTCTCGCGGCAACGATACCGCGCGATTAATAAACGTTGTTCGATAGTCTACCACGGACCGACCCCCGCCCGCCCCACAAGCCGCATCGCACCACAAAGCCGCAAGACCAGATAGGCCCGAT
>CABUCA010000028.1 GCA_902489965.1 uncultured Collinsella sp. | reverse complement strand
AGTTTTGCGGGCGTGCGCCGCTGCGCGGCTAGCCCGCATGCTCCTCGGCGGGGTTGGACTGATGGATCTTGTTGAACTTCCGCCTTTGGCTCAAATGGAAACGGGGGACGCATCTGCATCCCCCGTTTTTGTTGCGGTTAGTCTAGGTCAATAAACTTGGTACTTAGGATCTTGCCGTCTTTTACTAGCATTCTGGCCATGGTGGGGCCTCTGGTGCCTCTGGGGTAGCTGGCGCTGCCCGGGTTGAGGACTAAGCAACGGCCCACTTGGGCTTCTTTGGTTACGTGGGTGTGGCCGTTGATGGCTACGTCTACGGATCCCACCGGAAGGTCTTCGCGGTAGTGGGCTACGGCGAATTTGAGGCCTTCGTAGGTAAAAAGCGCAAGACGGTCTACATCGGGGCCGTAGTCGCGGTAGTAATCGTTGTTGCCCAGTACGGCCCGCACGGGGGCGATGGTGCATAGGCGCTCGTAGTCCATCTCTGACGTGAGGTCGCCGGCGTGGATAATCAGATCTGCGCCCTCAAGCTCATCCAAGAGCGCAGGCGATAAATAGCCGTGGGTGTCCGAGATGATGTCGATGCGCTTGGCGCTTGCGCTGTTCATGGGATCCTTCCGCAAAAAACGATTCGGCAGATACATACAAAAAAGGCCCCACGGCTCCGCAGACGATGGGTCTACAGGGCTGCGGGGCCAGTGTCCTAGAGACTCAGAGCCTTCTTGAGCGGCACGACGCGGCGGCGCGAAACCGGAACGCGTTCGTCGACGCCCGTAATGCCCAGCTGGATGGCGCCCGAGGGCACCGTCTCCACATCCGTGACGCACGCCAAGTTGACGATATAGCGGCGGTGAACACGGAAGAAGCCAAAGTCGCAGAGTTTGGCCTCAAACTGCGCCAGCGAGGTCGTCGACAAAAAGCGATCATCGACGGTATAGATGCAGGAGTAATCGTCCTTGGCCATGATAAAGCGAATGTCGTCCACGGGAATGAGCACCTTGCGGCCGCCCTTTTCCACCGGGATACGCTCGATGGTCACCTTGCTGTCCGTAACCGGCTTGGTGCGTTGCATGACCTTCTCGATCGCGCGATCCAAGCGAGCTTCCTCGACCGGCTTCATCAGATAATCGACGGCATCCACGTCGAATGCCTCGACCGCATGGTCACTATACGCAGTCACAAACACGATCGCCGGCGGATTTTTGAGCTTATGCAGCGCCTCGGCAAGTTGCAGGCCCGAGGCACCGGGCATCGAGATATCGAGAAACACGACATCCACGCGACTTTCCATAAGCATCTCGATGGCGGAGCGGACGCTCGACGCCTCCGTGATCGTGCCGATCTTGCCCGTTTGCTCGAGCAGGAAGCGAAGCTCCGAGCGAGCCGGCGCCTCATCATCCACAATCATCGCACGCAGCATAGGGATAAAACCTTTCGTCAACTAACTACGCCGGGCATCCGTCGCATGACGTTGAGCCCGTAGCCTTTTATTTTACTCTTGAATGTCGAAGATGCTCTCTGACAAATCAAGATGAAGGAGCACTTTGGTGCCCTTGCCCGGCGCCGATTCGACACGCGTATAGGAGTGCGGCCCATAAAAGCGATGGATGCGCTCCGAAATATTGTGCATGGCCACACCGGCGCCGCCACCCTGGGGAGAGCTGGCGTCGGGACGGGCAGAACGCTCGTCAAACAGTCTGGCGGCGGTACCCTCATCCATGCCCACGCCATTATCGGCCACGGCAATCAAGATTGCATCCTCGCCGTCTTGGTGAACGGTCACGTCGATCCTCAGGGCGTCGTCATCGCCCATACCATGACGTACGGCGTTCTCGACAATCGGCTGGATCACGAACGCCGGCACCAGCGTATCTTCCACGTCCTCGGACACATCGAACGTCGCAAGCACGCGGTCCTCGCCAAAGCGGGCCTTCTCAAAGGTAAGGTAGCGCCTGGTCTGTGCGACCTCGCGCGAGACCGGAATAAGCGATCCCGAGTTGTCGAGCGTGGCACGATAGAACGATGAGAACTCACGAAGCAGTTCGCGGGCCCGCAGCGGGTCGGTGCGCGTAAACGATGCAATGGTGTTCAGCGTGTTGAACAGGAAGTGCGGGTTAATCTGCGCCTGCAGCGCACGCACCTCGGCGCGCGCCGTGAGTTCCTTTTGCACCTCGAGCTCGTGGATGGCGAGCTGCGTGGACAAGATCTCGGCAAAGCCCGAGGCAAGCGCGTACTGGGTACGGTCGACGGCGCGCGGGGTCTTGTAGTAGAACTTGAGCGTGCCGACGGTACGATCGCCCACCTTGATGGGGGCGATAATGCCGGCGGGGACTTGGTTGTGCGAGCCGTCCGAGCCCACGACATCCACCATACGGTTGAACGACTGCACGATGCCATGTTCGATAACGTAGCGTGTGGCAAGCGTGTGGATGGGAGTATCGGGCAGCAGTTTTTCCTCAAACTCGCCCGCGCAGGCAAGCACGTTGTCCTCGTCGGTGATGGCCACCGTCATGGCGCGCGTCTCGGGCAAAATGCGCCGGCACACCAAACGCGCCGACTCCTGCGTCAGACCGCCCTTAATGTCCTCGAGCATGGCCGAGGCCACCGAGAGCGTCTCCTCGGTGTACTGGGAGCGCACCGAATCGGGATTGAGCGTCAAAAAGATAAAGATGCACAGAAAGATGCACAGCAGCGCGCAGGCAATCACCGTGGCGATCGGCTCGATACCGGTCACCAAGGCAAAAATAAAGTACACCAGCACGCAAATGGCGCAGGCAACGGCAATGATGCGAAAGATTGATATTGAACTATCGCGCTGGGCGCGGCGGTCGATCATTCGGCCCCCTCCAGGATACTGATCAGTTGTGCGTCACGCCAAAGCCCGTCCATGATCTTGGGCCAAAAGCTCTGGAAACGCAGGTAGCTTGCAGCGTTTTGGCGCGCATAGGCCTTTGCCTCGTCGATACCATGGCGCCAGATGCGCAGGTAGCCCTCATGCTCGCGGGTAAACACGCTGCGGACCATAGCGGTCTTGCGCACGCGGTCGTCGAGCTCGCGCGAAATCCACGGGCCCGGGTAGGGCATGAGCGATGCCGCCGTAACGGGAATGAGCTCCTTTTGATGCGCGGCGAATGTCAACTTGGCCCGTTCGTAGTACCAACGGTATACATCCTGCATAAAGCGCGGTGAGCGCTTTTCGGACTCCGGAGGCAGATGGCGCACGGTCCACTCGTTATCGAACCACACGTCGTAGCCAAACATGCGCATGTTAAAGAGGTAATCCAAGTCCTCGCCGCGGGTGATAAACGGGTCAAAGGCCACACGCGTAAAGGCGCGGGCGTGCAGGGCCATCAGGCCGCCGCACACGTAGTTGGAGCGCGAGATGCGGGTGCCCGAGAGCGCCTTTTTCATCCAACGGTTGAACTCGATGCGCTTGGTCCACCAACGATGGCAGATGCCCGCCTTGTCCGTGGGAGCCAGCGGCGAGCCGTCGCGATCGTAGAAATAGCCGCTCTTGACCAAGATCGGCAAGCCCTGACGCGTCTGCTGCCCCAACGCATAGGTCGCGCGCTTCATAAAGTCGGCGTCGATGACAGTCTCATCGTCATCCAAAAAGATAACCGCGTCATGCCCCAGCACAGCGGCGCAGGCTAGCCCCATATTGCGGATGGCACCGTAGCCTCGCAGGCTCACGCACTCGCCCGAACCCTTGGGCGCGATCTGAGCAACCCGGTCTGCGATGCGCGAGGCCTGGGTGTTGGTGACAACGGTGACCTTGAGCGTGGGATGCGCGTCGACAATCTCGTGCACGCGCAGCGACACATCGGCTGTGGCAGAAACGGGACAGACCACCAAAAGGATGATGCGCGGGATGTCACGTACCTGCTCAAGCGAGGCCAGGCAGCGGTCGAGTTCGGGATTGTCGGCGTTGAGTCGCGTCGAATGGTCATAGGTGCCAGGGGCGTTTGCGCAAGCGTCATCGCCCGCCCAATACGTTGGAATCACGACCGTGGCGTTCATGCCTTACCCTCCCTGCAACACAAAAACGGGGCGCCGCCAAACACAGGCGACGCCCCGCGACCTAGCTGATTCCATCATACCCACTTGGGCAAATCATTGCTCGCAAGTCGCAATGTTTATTGCGGATAACCCCAAAAGAGTACCGTGGACAGGCACAATAGCCGCTCGCTCCTATGCGGCATGCTCTGCCGCCCGAGTCGTGCGGGACAGGCGGACCAGCAGCATAAAGCCAACGATCAGCAGCACGCCAATGGAAAGGACGCCCAGCGACGGGTTGCCGGTCAGCGAGGTGACGACCGACACCAGGAAGGTGCCCATAACGCTTGCATAACGACCAAAGATGTCAAAGAAGCCGTAGTACTCGTTGGACTTTTCCTTGGGGATAATGCGGCCAAAGTAGCTACGGCTGAGCGCCTGCACGCCGCCCTGGAACAGGCCGACCATAATGGCAAGCACCCAAAACTCAAAGGCGGTCTTTAGGAAGAACGCGGCGAACAGCACAATGCCCATATAGGCGGCGACTGCCACCAAGATCATGTTGAGCGTGCCCACGCGGCCGGCGAGCTTGCCGTAGATGATGGCGGACGGAAAGGCCACGAACTGCGTAACGAGCAGCGCCAGGACCAACTGGGTCGAATCGATGCCCAAGGCCGATCCGTAGCTGGTTGCCATGGAAATGACCGTGTGCACACCGTCGATATAGAAGAAGAACGCGATCATGTAGACCAGCACGGTCTTGTTGTGGGCGATCTCGCGCATGGTGTGTCCGACCTCGGAGAACACACCGCCCACGATGCGGCCGATAGTGTCCTCAGGACCGCGCTCGCGACCGTACTTTTGCTTATAGGTGCGAATGAGCGGCAGGGTAAAGATGAGCCACCAGGCACCAGTGATGATAAACGACAGACGCGTTGCCAGCATGGTAGGGACGCCAAGAGCGGGGCCACCCATGATGAGCGCCAGGCAGATGACGAACGGCACGGTGGAACCGATATAGCCCCAGGCATAGCCCGAGCTGGACACGGCGTCCATGCGCTCGTCGGTCGTAATGTCGGGCAGCATGGCGTCGTAGAACGTCATAGAAGAGTTAAGGCCGATGGTGCACAGCACGTACACGGTCAAAAATGCCATGGCGGACATTGGGATAGCCTGCGCCAGGCAAAGCACCAGGCCCGTGAGGAAGAAGCCCAAGAAGAACTTGATCTTGTTGCCTGCGTAGTCAGCAAGCGCGCCCAGAATGGGCATGAGCATGGCAATGACCAGCGAGGCGATCGTCTGCGCATTGCCCCAGGCGACCACCAGGTCGGCCGAGGAAGCGCCGGTATTGATGGCGTTAAAGTAAATGGGCACCACCGAGGTATTGAGCAGCACAAGGGCCGAATTGCCCACATCATACATAACCCAGTTACGCTCGAGCTTGGTGTATTTCATGGACAGGGACCCTTCGTATTCGCCCGATATGCAGTTAGTTCATCGTACCCCAATTGTCCAGAACCGCCGGTAAGGATTCGGCAAAGGGGCACGCACGGGCCCTATTCCTCGCGGTCGAACTCCTCATCGGCTTCGAGCACGCGACCGCTGTAGTTGACGTGACTGGTCACGGCATCCATGTCACCGGTCTCGATAAAACGTGCGACCGTGCACTCGTAATCGACCAGCGCGCGATCAAAGACCTCGGGGAAACTCTCGTTCGAGACCTCGTCGGTAAAGGGATTCTTCCATGTCAGATGGCCCAGGTTACCGGTGCGCTCGGGCAGCTCCGTCGTCACGCGATGGGCAAGGCCGTCGAGCAGCGAGTAGTCGTGCACCAAGCCCTCAACCAGCGAGATCGCGCGCGTCTTTGCGGAGCCGGCCGGCTCAATCGCGCGGTAAAGTCGCTGCATATTGGCAACGGCAGCACCGTACTCCCCCGCCGGAATGTCAATGCCGTACACGCGTCCGGCAACATAGCTCATCAGCACGCCGGCCACGCGATTGATGCGATCGGTGGTGACGATCTCGCCCGCCGGCGGATAATCGTCGACCGTAGCGCCATCGCGTTTAAGCTGCAGCATCAGCACATCCAGGTCGCTCTCAATCACGGCATGGACCTGACTGCTCGAATTCTCAAGCTCTGAATCGGACTCCACGATGCCAAACTGCTGCTCATAGACAAAAGGATGGGCGTTGCGGTCGAGCACGTAATGAGACAGCAGGCCCAGCGCAAAGGCGCGACCCAAGCTGGCGTCGCGCGGCAGCAGATGCGACACGCCGTCGCGCAGGCACGCGAACTGGCGAGACATGCGCGACCGATGCATGACCTGCGCCAGCAGCGTGCAGTCGGAAACACGCGGTGTCAGAATGTGAAAGAAAAACGGGTCGGGGCCTTGGTTGCCCAAGATAAAGGCAATGCGCTCTTCATCGGACGTGATGACGCCCTGCGGAAGACGGTCGATGCTTTCCTCGCCAAACAGATGATGGGTGATAAGCGCGGGCATAATGATCCTTTCGATTTCATTCGATGCCACCCATTATGCCCACCGCGCGCCCATGCCAAACCTGCGATGGTAAACGACGGCACGCAGACCGTCTACGCAAGCCCCAAGTGTGCTTTAACCTCGGCAGCGCGACGGCGGGACACGGGCACCGTCGAGGTTACGCGATCGAGCCTGAGCTCCATAAGACCCGTGGAACCGATCTCGACATTGTGCACGTCTTCCAAATTGACCAGATAGCTGCGATGAACGCGAATAAAGCCCTCGGAGACCAAGCGACGCTCGAGCGAAGAGATCGACTCATTGATCAGGTACGTTCCCTCGGCGCAGATGGCGTTGCAAAAATCGGCGCGCGCCTCAAAGTAGCAGACGTCTGCGGCGGGAATGAACACCTTTTTGCCCCCGCGGTCCACCGTCAGACGCAAAGGCTGGCGCGGAGCATGGATAACACGACGGGCACCCAAGGCTGCCTCGATCTTGTCGAGTGCCTTTGACAGGCGTGCGTCCTCGACCGGCTTGACGACATAGTCGACCGCATCGAGGTTATACGCATCAGCGGCAAATTCGGCAAACGCCGTCACAAACACAACCACCGGCGGCGTCTTTAGGTTCTGCAGCGTCTCGGCAAGCTCAATTCCCGAGCGACCGGGCATGGTAATGTCTAAAAACAACACGTCGGGCTTGTTCGACAGAATCGACTCCACGGCTTCGGTGACATTGCCCGCCTCGGCAATCTGACCCACACGCGTATCCTTTTCCAACAGATAGCGTAGCTCAGCCCTAATGGGAGGCTCGTCATCAACCACCAAGATGTTCCAGCCTTCGGACATATGTGCTTCCCCTCTTTTTCTCTCAATCCAACCGCGTGCTACGCCGTCAACGGCGCCGGCTCATGCGGCTCGCCGTTCAGCTCGACGATGACCTGCGTTCCCACGCCCTCCTGAGACTTCACGCGCATGCCGGAATCTTCTCCGTAAAAGAAATGGATGCGCTGAAGCACGTTGAAGAGCGCCAGGCCGCAACCTCGCTTGACGGAGCCGTCGGCGGTAATGCTCTCGGGCTCCTCCAGGCGATGCTGCTCAAACAGATGCGCGCAGACTTCTTCGCTCATACCGATGCCGTCGTCCTCGACGATGATCTCCAAACCGTCATCGGTCTCGAAAGCCCTAACATGAATAGAAAGCGGCTCGGTCTCGCGCTGCGCGTGCTTGATGCAGTTTTCGAGCAACGGCTGCAAGATAAACGGCGGCACCATGCAATCGCGCACCTCAAAGTCGATATCGACCGAGACGCGCAGACGGCCGTCGCCATAACGAGCCTGCATAAGGTTGATATAGCGAGTGCCCTGTTCCACCTCGTGCTCGAGCGTTGTGAGGGTATCGGAATCAGAGAGCGTCTGACGGTAGTAATTGGAAAAGTCGATCAGCAGCGATCGCGCCTTGTCGGGCTCGGTTCGAACGAGCGACACGATCGTGCTAATGGTATTGAATAGAAAATGAGGATCGACCTGCGATTGCAAGGCGCGCAGCTCCACGCGGGCCGTAAGCTCGTCCTAGCGCTCGAGCTCAAAGCTCGCAAGCTGCGTGGAAATGAGGTCAGCAAAGCCCGAGGCAAGCGCCGTCTGGCGCATATCGATGCTGCTCAGACGGGGATAATACAGCTCGAGCGTGCCCACGCAATGCCCGCGCACGGTAAGCGGTGCGACAATACCGGCGCGCAGGCGTGGAAAGTAGCCACCTGTCTCGGTCGAGGCATCGCGCGAGAACACGCTTTGCTCGCCGCTGTTGATCACGTTGAGCGTAGTCCGCAGCACCACCGGGGTGCCCGCGGGGCATTTTGCCGAGTCCTCGCCCCAGCTTGCCAACACCTGCTTGCCGTCGGTAAAGCAGATGGCAGAGGCGATAGTTTCGGACAGGATGATCTTAGAGGCGCCCAGGGCAGCTTCGGGCGTAAGGCCGCGCGACGTGTAGGCGAATATTTTTGAAGCGATGGCGAGCGTACGGTCGGTTGCGCTCGATGTGAGGTCGTCGGGAACCACAAAGACATACGAGAAGAAGAAGCACAGCATGACCATGCCGGCGATGACGACGACGCCCGGAACGGGATTGGGGTTATCGGTTAAATCCCAGATAAGCAGCAGGATAAGCGCCGGAACGACAACACCGAGCAGGATGGCCTGGACCACATGCTGAGCCGTACGAAAGACCTTGGTAGAGTTGTAGCTCTTGCCCAGAATCAGCCTGTTTAAATCCACCGTCATCCCCTTTTATCTACCGCACCGATAGCAATAAAGAGGGCCGCAAGCGACCCTCTCCATTGCATTATGCAATCAAAAACTGTGTTTTACATCCAGCCATCGACAAACGGTATCTTAGGCGCTGTATTTGTTGGCCTCGCCAAAGGTGCCTGCCTCGACGATCCAGCCGTCCTTCATGATGACGTCCATGTTGTCGGTGTTGAGCACGTGGATGTCGGCGGCGACGTCACCGTTAACGACCAGCAGGTCGGCGCACTTGCCGGCCTCGATAGAACCGGTCTCGTCCTCGATGTGGCACATCTTGGCACCGTTGAGGGTGGCGCAGGTGATGGTCTCGACCGGGGTGAAGCCGATCTTGTCGACGAACTCGTACATCTCCTCGATGGAGCAGGTGCCGTACGGGGTGACGAAGGAGAAGGAGTCGGAGCCGATCGTCATGACGACGCCGCGCTTCTTGGCCTCGCGCAGGCAGTCGTAGTTGCGCTGCAGCTCCTTCTCGACCAGGGTGCCCTCGTACTTGTCGTGCAGCTCGGGGACGTAGACGGGCGGATAGGTGGCGTACCAGGTGGGCAGGAAAGCGATCGTCGGGGTGAAGAAGGTGCCCTGCTCGGCCATGAGGTCCATGGTGCGCTCATCGATATCGAAGCCGTGAATCAGCTGCTCGCAGCCAAAGCGAACGGAATCGTAGGCAGCGGCGTGGTTGTTGTAGCAGTGGCTCCACACGGGGATGCCGACCATCTTTGCCTCTTCGACCACGGCCTGGATCTCCTCGGAGCAGTAGTGCTGGTCGCGGCCGGAGTCCCAGCGCCAGATGCCGCCACCGGTAGCCCAGATCTTGATGGCATCGGGGTTCTCACGCAGGCGACGGCGGACGGCCTTGCGCAGATCCCAAGGACCGTCGACCTGATCGCCCCAGGGGTGCGATTCCTTGTTGAGCTCCTGGCTGCAGTGGTGGGAGTCGCCGTGGCCGGCAACGCGGCAGAAGCCAAGGCCGGTGGCCAGAACGCGCGGGCCCTTGAAGACGCCCTTGTCGATGCAGTCACGGATCTGGATACCAAAGCGGCCGATCTCGCAGACGGTGGTGAGGCCGTGGGTGAGGCAGTCGTAGGCCTGCTTGACGGCGACGGCCTGCTTCTCGAGGAGCGGCTGCATGACCCAGTCGGTGTCATCGTCGGTCAAGTTGCCCGAGAAGTGCAGGTGGGTGTCGATCAGGCCGGGAAGGACGGTCTTGCCGGCGGCGTCGATGACCTCAACGCCCTCAGGAAGGTCCTGCATAACACCGGCGTACTCGATCTTGCCGTTGTCGTCGACGAGAACGAGGGAGTTCTCGACCGGCTCGGCACCGGTACCGTCGATGAGCTTACCGCCAACGATTGCATACTTAGTGGACATGGTTCCTCCTTATGGATCCATATAGTGGGCGAGGCCGTGTTGGGTTAAGGCCTCACAAAGCTACCCAAGTGGCGCCGGGCTCGGTGCGCGGGAGAGAGGGCACCGCGCACCCAATCCGCCCCGGCTAGGCGTTACTTTTTGCGGGAATTGGTGAAAGCCATGAGGGCCAGGCCAATAGCCAACCAGCCGATCACGATGCTCCACTCCACCATGTTGAGGGAGGCGGGAGAGAACGGAATCACGAGCAGGCCGATGATGATGGCGCAGGCAGCGATGGCGAGGCAGATGCCAAACTTGCCGCCGGGCACCTCGTAGGGACGAGGCAGGTCGGGCTCGGTGAAGCGCATACGCAGGCAAGCGAGGGCGACCATGCCGCAGGAGAAGATGAAGGCGAGAGCCGACACGTTGGTCAGAGGGATGAGCATGTTCTTGCCCAGGAACGGACCGACGACGGTGATGACGCCCAGAACGACGCAGGCGAGCTTGGGAGCGCCGGACTTGGGGTCGACCTCGGCGAACTGCTCGGGCAGCTGGCCCTTGCGGCCCATGGCGAGCATGATGCGGCTCGTGGCGCCGTAGAAGGAGTTCATCGGACCCATGGGTCCAAGCGTGGCGATGACGAGCATGGCCAGGTACAGAAGCATGTTGATGCCCTTGAGGCAGGCAAGCGCGGGAACCGGGCTCTTAACAAACTCATGCCAGTCGAGGATGGTGCCGAACGAGTAGATGCAGACCATGTAGAAGCCGCCAGCGGCCAGCAGGGCCAGGGAGATGATCTTGCCGAACTTGTTCCAGTTGAGGCCCTCGGCTGCTTCCTCAGCCTGCTGAGGAATGGTGTCGAAACCGGCGTAGAAGAACGGAGTCAGAACCAGGACCGACACGATGCCGGCGAACAGGCTGGTGCTCTCGGTAGCGGCCTTGCCGCCGCCAGCGCCGGCGACCTGGGAGAACACGGGCATGGCGTTGTCCGGCGAGCCGGTGAACAGCGAGACGCCCATGGCGAGCAGCATGCCGCAGAGCAGGGCCTTGGTCAGGAAGGCCTGGAGCTTGGCGGCCGAGCTGGCACCGCGGAAGTTGAGGAAGATGACGTAGACTGCAAAGCCGAGCGCGATCAGCGTCGGGAACAGGTAAACGTCGGCCCCCAGGATGGTGTAGAGCTTGACGGCGCGCAGCCACTCAAGACCGGGCAGGCTACCGAACATCTCGGACACGAGGGTCGAAATGGCAATGGCCTCCCACGGGCACAGGATGCCGTTGCCCAGGGCCAAAAGCCATCCGGTGATGTAGCTCAGCGTACGGCCAAAGCTACGATCGACATACTCGACGATGCCGCCCGAGATGGGGATAGCAGCCGTGAGCTCACCGAAAACAGCTCCGACGGGCACGAGGAAGATTGCACCCAAGAGGAATGCGATCATAGCGGGAACGGGACCGCCGCCCACGACCATCCAGTCGCCGACCTGCAGAACCCAACCGGTACCGATGATGGCACCGAAACCGATGGTGAAGAAGTTCCAGAGCGAGAGCGTTTTCTTCATGCCGCCGTTATCCTCGACTGCAACCTCTGCGTTCTTGTCCGCCATTGTTCCCCTCCTTTCCTTTTTGACGCCCCTTGACGTCACCCCTTGCGCGGTCTGTTTTGCCGCGCGCTTTTATTTCGCGGCTTTAAGATACGGCCTTGGCACAGCAGCGCCGCTTGTAGCTCGACCGAAGGCAGAACTGCAAAACGAGCGGCGCCGTTTTTGGGACGAACGGCGGGAGACGTCATTCGTCTTGGACGCTTTCATCTTGTCTGCTTTTGAATACCTGTTGCCGTGACGCTTGGCGCGCGGCGCGGCAACGTTCATACCATTTGTCAGGCTTTTGGCGCACATACCCATGTGTCGTGCATCTTTTTATGTAGGATAGACAAGTTACACATGAGGCAAGGTGATTCGAATGGCATACGGATACAATGACGGCGACCAACGGCCACAAAGCGTGCGCCTTGCCGGCCGCACCACGCCAACGCCCAGAAGCACCTCCGACAACGACAACCCGCAGCGCCCCCAAGAGCAGCCCGGGGCTTCTTCGCGGCAGCAAAGCCGTACCGTGCAGCAGTCAGACCGCGTGAGTACGAGCACACGCCAACGTCAGACCGACACATTGCAGCCACGCCGCTACGATCGCCGTAAGACCGACTACTACGTCAAGCGCTCCTTTTCGCGACCTCAACGCGATCGCGGCAATTCCGCCCCTCACCCCGCGTCGCACACCACAAGCCACGCGCTTCCGGCCCGCCGCCTGCGCCTTGCGCTTTGCTCCATCGCCGCCTGCCTCGTCTTTGTGTTTTTGGGATCCTGCATCTCCCACGGATCAGCCGGTCTTGAGCCCACTGCCGAGGACAAGCTGCTTAAAGCTCCCGTCGCGCCCGGTTACTCCTTTGCGTTCTCGACCCCACGCTCGCAATGGCAGGCCGGCGCCATGCCCCACATCTACCAAATTGACCCCGCATGGTCGGAGCTGCCCTATGCCGGCGGCACTATTCGCGAAAACGCTTGCGGTCCCACTTGCCTCACCATGGTCTATATCTTTAAGACCGGCCACACCGATAAGACGCCGGTCGATATATGCGCACTGGCCGAAGCCGGCAACTACGCCCCCACCGGTGCCACCGAGTGGTCGTTTATGACAGGCGGTGCGTGGCAGCTGGGGCTCAACGGAACGCAGCTCTATAACGATCGCGAATCGATTACCCAAGCACTTCGCTCGGGTGCGCCCGTCATCGCCGCAGTGCGCCCTGGTACGTTTACCAACGTAGGCCACTACATCGTGCTCTACGGCATCGACGATGCCAATCAGATTGGCGTCTACGACCCCAACTCGGCCAGCCGCAGCGCCCGCCGCTGGGGCGTCGTAGAGGTCCTCAACGAAGTCGAAGCCATGTGGGCCTACTACTAGTCATTGGGGACAGACTTAAATGAGTGGTCATTGGGGACGTTCATGTTTGACTAGTCATTTAAGAACGTCCCCAATGACTAGGTGAATAGCAAAAGCCCCGCAGTCGGAGCGGACTGCGGGGCTCATGAAGAGAGGCTAGTTTGTGGGCGCTTTGCCTGGCGCCCACGAGAGAGGCAACAGAGTAGAGACTACTCGTGGATGCGGGTACCGGAGAGGCCAGCCATGGTCTCGGCGGCCTTGTCCAGAGCGCCGATGATGCAGGTGCGGCCCTTGCGGGAACGGGCGAACTTGATGGCAGCGCGGACCTTGGGCTCCATGGAACCCTTGCCGAACTGGCCCTCGTCGGCCAGGCGCTCGGCCTCGTCGGCGGTGAGGTCCTCGAGCTCCTCCTGGTTGGGCTTGCCGAAGTTGATGGCGACATGCTCAACGGCGGTCAGCAGGAACAGGACGTCGGCGTCGCAGTCCTCGGCCAGCAGCTCGCCGCCCAGGTCCTTGTCGATGACGGCGGGAACGCCCTTGTAGCAGCCCTTGTTCTCGTAGTCGCGGACGACGGGGATGCCGCCGCCACCGCAGGCGATGACGATGAACTCGTTGTCGAGCAGGTTAAGGATGGAGTCAGCCTCGACGATCTTCTTGGGATCGGGGGAGGCGACGACGCGACGCCAGCCGCGGCCGGAATCCTCGACGAAGACCTTGGAGGGATCCTCGGCCATGAACTCCTTGGCCTGCTCCTCGGTGTAGAAGGGGCCGATCGGCTTGGTCGGGTTCTTGAACGCGGGATCGTCGGGATCGCACTCGATCTGGGTGACGACGGTGGCGGCGTGCCAACGCTTATAGCGCTTGTGCATCTCGCGGCCGATGCCCTGCTGCAGGTGATAACCAATGTAGCCCTGGGACATGGCGCCGCACTCGGGCAGCGGCATCTCGGGGGTACCGATGGCATCGTGGGCAGCGGCGAAGGCGTTCTGGATCATGCCGACCTGCGGGCCGTTGCCGTGGGTGATGATGATCTCATTGCCCTGCTCGATGAGACCGAGGAGAGCGTGGGCGGTGTTGCTCACGGCCTCGATCTGCTCGACGGGGTTGTTGCCGAGGGCGTTGCCGCCAAGGGCGACGACAATACGATCGGGCTTGCCAAGAGGCTTAGACATTGCTGGAATCCTTTCTGTAAAAGGCCTACAACCCATTAATAACCCGCGTCCGTGCGATACGCGAGTTTATTAAGGTTTATATTCTCTTTATCGCTCATTTTATTCATTTTGAAAATAGCGGAACGGTGAACGGTCGTTTTTGTCCGCTCAGCGTACAGAACTCCAGCTCAGACATATCTACGTAATTTACGTGCGACTTTATTTAAATGAAGCGAGGATTATGTCGGATTATGCAAACTACATCTCTGCTAAACACAAAACGGACAGCGCAATATCTTACTCGCACTATACGAGATTCTATGCACATATAAGTCGAGTATGCACCCCTGCAAAAACAAGGGGCTTTTCATCCAACAAAAGGAATAAAGAAGAGCTCCGAAAAAGCGGCAACGGCCAAGTCCCCCATCCATCCCCAAAGTGGCGCGAGGTTTCGCGGCAAAGCCGCGAAACAGCGAAGGGGACAAAAGCCCCCCACAACCACGTCCTTCATCCGCCATCACATCCGAGGACGTAGTCGTAGCAGGATCTGAGGGCTAACCTTCGCGGACACTCCGCAGGACGAAAGAACCCCCGCCGCACGTAGTGCGCAGCGGGGGTTCTTTCATGTCCGAGGACGTCCGCGAAGGTTAGCCCTCAGATCCTGCGGTGGGAGACCTAGGCCTCGTTGTACACCGTCTTGAGCTTCAGCAGGTGCTGATAGCGGTCCATAGCGGCCTGCTCATTCTCCTTGAAGAGCTCCTCGGCGCGCTCGGGGAAGGAACGCGTCAGCGAAGCGTAACGGGCCTCGTTCATCAGGAACTCCTGATAACCGCCCGCGGGCTCCTTGGAATCGAGCGAGAACTTCTTGCCGGCAGCAGCCTCGGGGTTGAAGCGGAAGAGGTTCCAGTAACCGCACTCGACGGCCTTCTTCATCTCGGCCTGGCAGTTCTGCATGCCACCCTTCTTGATGGAGTGCATCTCGCAGGGGCTGTAGCCGATGATGAGGGACGGGCCGTCGTAGGCCTCGGCCTCGTGGATGGCCTTGAGGGTCTGAGCCGGGTTGGCGCCCATGGCGACCTGCGCCACGTAGACGTAGCCGTAGCTCATGGCGATCTCGGCCAGGGACTTCTTCTTGGTCACCTTACCGGCAGCGGCGAACTGAGCAACCTGGCCCAGGTTCGAGGCCTTGGAGGCCTGACCGCCGGTGTTGGAGTAGACCTCGGTGTCGAAGACGAAGACGTTGACGTTGTGGCCGGAAGCCAAGACGTGGTCCAGGCCACCGAAGCCGATGTCGTAGGCCCAGCCGTCGCCGCCGAAGATCCAGAAGGACTTCTTGGTGAGGTAAGCCTTGTCGGCGAGGATCGCCTTGGAAGCGTCGCAGCCGCACTTCTCGAGCTCGGCAACGTAGGCAGCAGCAGCGGTCTTGGAGGCCTCGGCGTCGTTGACGGAGTCGATCCAAGCCTGGCCGGCAGCCTTGAGCTCATCGGACGGACCATCGGCAGCGATGATGTCCTGGGTAGCGGCGATCAGCTTCTTCTGGACGGCCTCATAACCGACGGCCATGCCCAGACCGTGCTCGGCATTGTCCTCGAACAGGGAGTTGTTCCACGCCGGGCCGTGACCGTCCTTGTCCTTGCAGTAAGGAGCGGTGGCAGCGGGGTTGCCCCAAATGGAGGAGCAGCCGGTGGCGTTGGAGATGAACATGCGGTCGCCGGCAACCTGGGTCACCAGACGTGCATAGGCGGTCTCGGCGCAGCCGGCGCAGGAGCCGGAGAACTCCAGGTAGGGCTGCTTAAACTGGCTGCCCTTGACGTTGGCCGCGATGAGTTCCTTCTTCTCGGAGACGTTCTCGACCATGTAGTCCCAAACGGGCTGCTGGTCCATCTCCTGCTCGGTGGGAACCATCTCGAGGGCACCCTTGGGGCAGACCTTGACGCAGTTGGTGCAGCCCATGCAGTCGAGCGGGGACACGGCCATGGTGAACTTCATGCCCTTGGCCTTGGGGCCCATGGCGTCGAGCGTGCGGGTAGCCTCGGGCGCGGCGGCAGCCTCGTCCTCGGTCATCGCGAACGGACGGATGGTGGCATGCGGGCACACATAGGCGCACTGGTTGCACTGGATGCACTTGGTCTCGTCCCAGTGGGGAACGACCACAGCGACGCCGCGCTTCTCGTATGCGGAGGCGCCCAGCTCAAACTGGCCGTCGGCGCAATCGACGAAGGCGGAAACAGGCAGGCTGTCGCCGTCCATGCGATCGATGGGCTCGAGCAGGTTCTTGACCTGCTGGGCGATGGCGGACTTGGTCTCCTCGGAGAGCTCGACGGGGGCGGCATCCTCGGCGGTAGCCCAGTCGGCCGGAACCTCGAACTTACGGAAGGCGGTAGCGCCGGCATCGATGGCCTTGTGGTTGGCGTCGACGATAGCCTGACCCTTCTTCATGTAGGACTTGGTAGCCGCGTCCTTCATGTACTGCAGGGCGTCCTCGGCGGGCAGGACCTTGGCCAGCGCGAAGAAGGCGGACTGGAGCACCGTGTTGGTGCGCTTGCCCATGCCGACCTTAGCGGCCAGGTCGATAGCGTCGATCAGGTAGACGTTGACGTTGTTGTTCGCGATGTAGCGCTTGGCCACGGCGGGCATGTGCTCGGCGAACTCCTCGTCGCTCCACTGGCAGTTGACCAGGAAGGTGCCGCCCGGCTTGACGTCGCGGACCATCTTGAAGCCCTTAACGATGTAGCTGGGGTTATGGCAGGCGACAAAGTCGGCCTTGGTCACGTAGTACGGCGAGCGGATCGGAGAATCACCAAAGCGCAGGTGCGAGACGGTGACGCCGCCGGTCTTCTTGGAGTCGTACTGGAAGTAGGCCTGGACGTACTTGTCGGTGTGGTCGCCGATGATCTTGATCGAGTTCTTGTTGGCGCCGACGGTACCGTCGCCACCCAGACCCCAGAACTTGCACTCGATGGTGCCGGGGGCTGCGGTGTTGGGCGCATCCTCGACCTCGGGCAGGCTCAGGTTGGTCACGTCATCGACAATGCCGATGGTGAACTCGCGCTTGGGCTCGTCCTTCTTAAGCTCCTCGAAGACAGCGAACGCGGACGCAGGAGGCGTGTCCTTGCTGCCCAGGCCGTAACGGCCACCGACGACCTTGATGCCCGTCTTGCCGGCCTCGTAGAGAGCGGAGACGACGTCCTGGTAGAGCGGCTCACCGATGGAACCCGGCTCCTTGGTGCGGTCCATGACGGCAATCTTCTTGACGGTCTCGGGGAGAACGTCGACAAAGTGCTTGATGGAGAACGGACGGAACAGGCGGACCTTGACCAGGCCGACCTTCTCGCCGTGAGCGTTGAGGTAGTCGATGACTTCCTCGAGCACGTCGCAGAAGGAGCCCATGCACACGACGACGCGATCAGCATCGGGAGCGCCGTAGTAGTTGAACAGGCCGTAATCGGTGCCGAGCTTCTCGTTGATCTTCTTCATGTAGCCCTCGACGACGGCGGGAAGCTCGTCGTAGACCTTGTTGCAGGCCTCGCGGTGCTGGAAGAAGATGTCGCCGTTCTCGTGGCTGCCGCGGGTGTGCGGGTGCTCAGGGTTGAGCGCGTGATCGCGGAAAGCCTGGACGGCGTCCATGTCGCACATCTCGGCCAGATCCTTGTAGTCCCACATGGCGACCTTCTGGATCTCGTGGCTGGTGCGGAAGCCGTCGAAGAAGTTAAGGAACGGAGTCTTGCCCTCGATGGCGGCAAGGTGAGCCACCGGCGAGAGGTCCATGACCTCCTGGACGTTGCCCTCGGCGAGCATGGCGAAGCCGGTCTGACGACAGGCCATGACGTCGGAGTGATCGCCAAAAATGTTCAGGGCGTGGGAAGCGACGCAACGCGCGGAGACGTGGAAGACGCCCGGGAGCTGCTCGCCCGCGATCTTGTACATGTTCGGGATCATCAGGAGCAAACCCTGAGAAGCCGTGTAGGTGGTGGTCAGAGCACCGGCGCCCAGCGAACCGTGAACGGTACCGGCTGCACCTGCCTCGGACTCCATCTCGACGACCTTGACCGGGGTGCCGAAGATGTTCTTGCGACCCTGGGCCGCCCACTGGTCGACATGGTCGGCCATCGGGCTGGACGGCGTAATGGGATAGATTCCCGCTACCTCGGTGTACGCATACGAAACATATGCGGCCGCCTCGTTGCCGTCCATAGACTTAAACTTACGCGCCATATACCCCTCTCCTCTCATATAGGTATACAGGCCCCGGCGATCGCCGGGATGTTGGCGTGATGGGATTTACGCTGTTGCTTCCAATCATCTGGCAGGCAGGCTCAGCAGCAGGTACGTGGCGTGGAGAGAAGACATGCCGAGGCGAGGGGCAGCTGATGCGCCCCACAGACCCGACCGCCCGTCTTGCACATGACCGAGCGCCGCAAAGGCCGCATGCCGGATGCTCCCGGGCACGCCCCGGCGATGGGAAGCGCCCGCAACGGAAATCCGCATGCGGGTTTATTGTACCCCGCCGTTAAGTGTAATTTCGACAAATATAGGCGGGCGGTAAAGGTTTACCTCGGGTGACCGCCAAAGGCCAGAATGGTCCCTCCATCCCCGGACGACTGGCTCTGACGCGCCAAGGAGTGTCCCCAAGTACCGGCAGGAAAGGAACGTCCCTAACTGCCGGCTAGAGGGCGCCGAGCAGGATGGCGTAGGTGGTGGATTCGCCGAGTTTGAGCTCGTCGCCGGGGTTGAGCTGGGCGGAGCGGCCGGGCTCTACTTGAATACACACACTCGTGGCCCCGTTTACCACCATGGTGCCGTTAGTGGACGACAGGTCCTCGACAAACCATGCGCCAGACTCGTCGCACCAGATATGGGCATGGCGGGCCGAGACGTCGTCGGTGATGCCGCCCTCCCCCGTTGCCAGCGCGCCGATCTCAACGCCCTCCTCACTCGGCTGAATCCAGCGCGGGACGCTCACCACGTAGCCGTTTTGCACGCACAGCAGTCCCAGCGGATGCGCCGGCGCGACCTCGTGCTCGCCCGCGACCGAAGATGTGCTCAGCGAGCGCGGCGTCGACGTGTCGCCGCCACGGGTCGCATGAGCGCGGCGGCTCGCCCGACTTGGAACTAAGGCGGGCGTGAGAGCAAACGGCATAGGGAACGAATCTTGCGGATGTACTCCTCGACGTCAGGCAGGTAAGCCCCACGAAGTCACCGGGGAGGCCCAAGCGGCCCGGCACCACTTCCAGATTCTGACCAGGGCGAGTCGTTCGCCGGTGGCCGAAGGCTCGCTCCCACCCAAAAGGGGAGATTCGCGTTGTTCCCCAATCGCTCTCGCATCTTTCATTTTGCTCGAGGTGGGCTATAAAAACTTTCCTGGTGAAAGGCGGCGATTGGTTTCCTTTCTTTCTAGAGGAGCGCGCCTGTAATCTGTTTTCATCCTAAATCAAGTTAAGATCGGACCTTCCAGAGGCAAGTCGACTCAAACTGCGAGGCTCCATGTTGGAATAAAGAGCGCTGTCGAAGTGCCAACAACACAAAGCTTGCCAGTCTCAAATAGAACCTTTTGGGAGTCCGATTGGGCCGCACACCGAATCCCCGCTGGTGGTTTTTTATAGCTGCGCAACAATAAACAAGGTTAGTGCCAGTCCAGCATGAAATTGAGGAACGTATGCATTTTTTCTCAGTAAGTGATCGTCGTTACTGCTTCGATGAGGTCACTCGCAATTGCTTTCAGGTTGACCAAGCATCAGAAGATGCGCTTCGCATATTTGAAGCATCGGGAAGAACGGTCAACTCGAAGTTGCTAACAAAGTCACTTGCTGCGAAAGGCTACGACCAAACGACCATAGCAGAACTTGAAGACGACATTGATGAGTATCAACGATTGTCTGAGCGGACTTTCTTAACAAAAGACACGCCTCGAAAACTTAGATCCATCGAACTCCACGTTTCACATGCATGCAACCTTGGTTGTAGTTACTGTTTTGCCGGTAAAGGAGATTATGGAACGTCTCCTCTGCTGATGACAGACGAGATAGCCTTCAAGGCGGTCGACTACCTCGTCGCAAGTTCATCGGAAAACGAAACGCTTGCGATCGTCTTTTTTGGTGGGGAACCCATGATTAACGAGCCGCTGATATGGAAAACGGTCGACTATTCAAAAAGAATATACCCCAATAGAAACTTTACCTATTCTATTACGACCAACGGAACGCTTTTGAATGACACTGCTGTGAATTCTTTCAAGGAGCACGGGTTTTCTGTTCTGATTAGTCTCGATGGTACAGGATGCAAGCACGATGCATCGCGCCCGTACAAGACGGGAGGCGGCTCTTTCTCCGATATCGACAAAAACGTTCGTCGTTTTTCCGAGTCGTTCCCCTTCGGCGCAAGAGCGACCTTAACAAATAATAACTGTAACCTTGTTGAAGACTATCTTCAGTTTAAAGAGATGGGCTTCAGAAGGATTTACTTCTCGCCCGTGAGCTCATTCGATGAGAATATCAAACTCGACGAACACTCATTAAACAAAATCAGGGCGGGCCTAATAGATTTGGCGGATCAATATCTCAAACAGATTGATCAAGGGGAAAAGCCCTTGTTTAGAACATTGAAAACTGCAGTTGATTTGATTATGAGCAACAGGATCGCCTTTGTCGGATGCGGGGCTGGCAGGCGTTTTATTTCCGTGACTCCCGAAGGGGACGTATACCCCTGTCACAGGTTTGTCGGGATGATGCGATTCAAAATGGGCAACATCGTCACCGGAATTGACGAAACTAGGTATATTGAAAACTGGAGTCAGGGTGTCGAAAAAAGAATTGACTGTACGGACTGTTGGGCTCGGTCTTTCTGTGGTGGGGGCTGTAGCTGGGAGGCTGCAGACGAGCACGGCTACTTGCCCAAGAGTCTACACCCTGCATCATGTGAATATAGAAAAATGTGCTACGAGATGGCTTTTGACCTTATTTCCCGCCACTCATCTTCGCAGGAGAAAAATCAACGAGAAGCTACTGTATCGGAATAAGCGGTTCAGCGCATTGCTGTCACCATTGTGGAGGTGTTCGTTCTTCTGATTACCGTCTGCGAAGCTTATTGCTACGTTCGCCGAAACCATTCTAGAAATATGGTGAACTAGACATCTTGGTTTGTTATACACAATATTGAGGTTTTTCTGCACTCAAAGGGAGGTAGTCGTGAAGCATATTCATCCGATTAATCCAGGAAGTGGCGACGAGGCAGGCGTGAAGCCGATGTCTTTTGACTGCCTCTTGGGCATTACTGACATCTGTACTGTTTATGATAAAGCAGATGGCTGTGGTGCATACGATTACTGCGACTATGACATGGATGGCGGCAGCATCTGCGTTGTAGATCACTGTGGCATTGATCAAACGTAGTCTCTAATTGGATTAAGGTGAGGAGCTGTTATGAAGCATATCCATCCTGTTGGTTCAAATGAACATCCTCCCGTTGAGCCTTGTTGTCTTGGAGTTGATATATGCAATTTTTACGACATCGCCGAGTGCCCTGTTGCGGATTGGTGCTATGTCGATAAAGAATCAAGCTGTGTTTTGCCAGCAGATTGGTGCGATCCAGTTGACGAGTAGTTTTGTGGCTAGGAACTATTTGGTCCAATTCAGAATAAGATGGGAACAAATACCAAAATCTCGTGTCTGGGAGGAGTTATGCCATTATTGCAAGGTCTCGTTGGATTAGCCTTTATACTTGCGTTATATCTGGCACCTTTTTTAGTTCTATTCTTCATTATCCGACTCTTTCTTCGGAGAAAATAGGAGTGTCACGCAAACATTAGCGTAGCTTTCTTCCAATATGAGCCGAGCATTGGCAAGTGGAATAAGAAGCCCGACCGTTCGCCACATGAAAGTGATCGGACGGGCTTCTCTATTTAACCCGGGCCGCCACCCATAGCGGCTTTCCAAGCGTATTCTCAGTGCAAAGCAATCGTCAGTTTAATCCTATGCGCTGATACCGCATTTCATTTGTTCGGCTCGAATTCTACGGCCTGGCAACCCTCGCACTCTCCGGCAAATGGATTGAACGCGAAGGCAGAGATGATGTGTGCGTGGACATCGAGGCTGCTGTAGGCAACATACTGGGACATGGACCCCCGCTGCGCGTGGTATGCGGCCCGGCATATTCATTGCCGTCCAACCCCGTGTAGTTGCAGCAAAGGGTGGAACCTCAATGCTCAGCTCATGTTGTCCGTGGGACACGAGAATCGTAAGTACACTTTGGTGCGATTCTCACGCTGATACTGAGCCACCTGGAATAAGATACGTCGCGACAACACTTCGCTTCACCTCTGTCTCGACAAGATGACGTAGACTAAAGTTTCCTTTAGTAAGAGAACGAGAACTATATCTGAAAGCGTTGCGGTGGCGTGAAGGCACCGAGTCCGAACCGCCTGAATGCTACGTGCATCTGCATCGCCTTTTTGTTATCTCTGCCAGTTGGGTAGCACTACACTTGTCATCATTTACCCTGGTACATGCTGCCTAAATCCACTACCCCTTCTACCGCGCCGACCATCTCGTCATCGTGAGAGACAACGATGATCAGCTGGCTTTGCTTGTTGCGCTTAACATAGGCCGCAAGCTCGGCGCGGCTTACAGCGTCTAACCCAGTCGTGGGCTCGTCGAGTACCAAAACTGACGACTTGCGTGAAATCGCCGACCATAAGTACACTCGGCGCAGCTCACCGCCCGAAAGCGCGGAGCAACGTTTCCCGAGCAACTCCTTCACGCTGTTTTCCAGCGAAAGTAGGCCATCTACACCCCGGTGATAGGAAGAAAAGGGCGTGTCGAAATACTCTAACAGCTCTTTCACCGTTTCGTCCGGCGCGAAGCACGACTGTGGGCAGCACGATATCTCTCTCGCACGTATGTAATCCAAGTCGCATTCTTCGATTGGCACGCCGTTGTATTTTACTTTGCCTTTCGATGAGTATAGCCCGAGCATCAAGTAAAGAAGTGACGTCTTGCCTCTTCCGTTTTCCCCAACTATGCAATATGTACCAGGACCGGAAAACTTGAAAGAAAACCCGCCGAGGACCTCTCGGACAGATCCGTCTGGAAGGGCAACCGAGAATTCCAAATCAGATACCGAAATGTCATTTATTTCATCGAGTTTAGCTAAATCGGTCCGATTCCACCCCAATCTCTCCTTTTCTCTCGTCGCGATAGCCGTCCTATCCCATGATGCTTTGGCATCTTGATAGGATTTGAACAATGACATCATACTTTTCAAAGTCTTAAAGAGAACCGCGAAGTATGTACCGATGATAGTGTACTCGCCTATTGACATAGTTCCGTTAATGATTCGTACTCCGGAAACAACAAGTATCACCGCTTGAAACAACGCTGCGAAAAGACCATCGAGCGATGTCAGAGAATATGATAGCTTTCCGGAGCGCAAAACTTTGGGAAAATAGCTCTTAAACCCAGCGTCGAGCGCTTGTTCGCTCTTGCCGTACGAAGATGTCAGTTGAATGTTGAGAATCTGATTAAGCTGCGATGCAATTGCGGCGTAAAAGGCGCTGTCCGCCTCTTTCTTCTCATACGTGACCCTATACAAAAGTTTCCTCAACCCAGTAATTACACAGAAATACACGATGAGGAGAATGATGGAAAACACCGCGAGAGTTGAATCAATTGACCATATGATAAGCAATACGATGGGAATGGCTACAATGGACAGCGGCGCACTGATAAAATTCGCCAAAACGAAGGATGAGACCACGCTGGAGTCGGAAATAATCCGTTGCGTTGTATAGGCTGGATCGATGGTCCGACTCACCAAGTAATCGTCTCTTTCAAAACGCAAGACGGCCTCCCTGAGAAGATCAAAGGAAAGTCTCGTGGTTATGCGAATGGAAAGTGTTCCTGCAAAATAAGTAAAGAGGGTGGAGAAAACTCCTATTGACGCAACCAGGAGCGCGAAGAGTACGGCGTCTCTTTCGCTGCGGTTACCGAGAAGAAAATCTAAGAATTTCCCGTTCACGTATGGCATGGCATAGGAGAGAGCGGTTCCAATCACCGTGATAGCAATGAAGACGAAAGCCCCTTTTGCTCTGATGAACCTCGAGAGAACGCATCGAATCAAGGAAGGCCCCAATCTACCCGCCACAAAACATCAATCACTGATACCTTACACCTCAACACAACAGGAGCGAAGATTTGCCAATGAGACTGCTTTAAGATTGCCTTGGGCCAATACGATCTCAAGCTCTTCCTACAAGAGAGTCGGAATCGGACATCTCCTCCGACGAACCTGGCAATCGTACGCACTATGCCGCGCAAGGCGTTTCGGAAGTTT
>CABUCA010000027.1 GCA_902489965.1 uncultured Collinsella sp. | reverse complement strand
TCCCAAGGTCCAGGGTTCGACCCCCTGACGGCCCACCCAAAGATTGTTAAAGCGACCGGCCCAGGCTGGTCGCTTTTTTGTTGACCTCGCATGGGGTCGAACCCGTCGGGGCGCGGAGCTGAGGAAATGCGTAAGCATTTGCCAGCGCAGCGCGCAAGGCGCCTTGGCGCCGCAGCGGTCGCCTGCGCAGCAGGCTGACCCCCTGAGGGCCCGCCAAAGCAAGTTAAGACGGTCAACGAAAGTTGGCCGTCTTTTTTGCTGACCTCGCATGGGGTCGAACCCGTCGGTGCACAGCTGCTTTCACAGATCGAGCCTACCCTGGGGATCGGTAAAACCGTCAGTACCCTCCTTGAGTTTCTTCTCGTCTGCCTTCACACGACGCTCGAGCTTTTTTGTATCCTCGGCAGGCGGTAGGTTCTCGGGGACAATTCCGCGGTCGATGAGGCTGCCACGCACGCTTGTGTTGTTCTCGACGTGCTCTTGCTTGATCTGGTCCAGACCGTACAGGTCGTGTTCCTCGGCGTTGAAGGCCGTCATCGAGTTCGTAAGGTCCTTTGCTTTGATGAGGACATCGGCTAACCTGTCCGCCAATGCCGCGCTCTTGGGTACGCCGAGCTGCTGCTTCATTTCCGCCGTGCTTCTGCCGCCGAATAACGCTTCATCGCCCTTCGACTTGATGATCGCGAATCCTTTGGAGTCAACGCCGCGTTTGAACGCAATACCCGAGAGCTGTTTCTCTGAATCGGATAGCGAGTGGCGCGCCTGCAAGCGCTGAATCTCTGCGAAGCGCTGCTCTATGAGCTCTTGGCGGCGCGTCTGGACGGCAAAGTATGCCTGCGCGAGCGCGATCTCCGGCTTGTTTGGATCTCCGTTTTGGGCGATTAAATAGCATGCGTAGCGCGTAAGTTTGTAGTCTTTAACCGCGCGAGCGGCGACACCGGCAGTTACCATTTTCGTGGTGTCACGAAAATGGGAATCAACTGGAGTTTTGTTTGTTTCGCACGAGACTTTTGCCCTCTTAACAACTTCGGCGAAGTTCTCCCATCGAGTGTACCCCATGGGTTCCATTAAATCGCGTGCGAGCCAATATTCAACGCCGTCTTCCACATTGGCGTAGCTATCAAGTTCGACACGCCACTTCTCGATATCTCTACTGTCCATATCTCCTCCTCGCTGGTCTATTGTCTATGCGGGCTTTGCCCACTCTGTATTCAGAATAAGGATACGCTGCCGTGCGGACACGAATGGGCCCGTGCTGCTTCGAGCTCACGGGGCCCATGGATATCGATTGGTTGTGTTCTGCTTTAGATAGGTGTCCGGTTTAATCCGCTCGATAGTGCGACCCGAGACTTTCAGTTCGCTTGCGCATGGCTTTGACCATTTCCTGTGCTAGTCGAATCTGCGACTGTAGGCGGGCGAGGGCTGCGATCTCGCTGTCATCGGTATGCGGCTTGCTCAGCGCCATGGCCTTGTCTTGCAGGCTTTCAAGCTGTTGCAGGGCCTCGGATAGGCCTGTTTCGGTCCTGTTGATCATGCAAAAGGTGCTCATCGTGTGCCTAAGGCTGTGTGTCAGGCGTTCGGCATCTGTTGTGGCAATGCCGTACTGGGGGAGGGTGATATCCGCCTTCAGGGCCGCCTCAGGCTCTTTCTGCGCTGTGAGGGCTGCCGATGCGCCCGCGATACGTCCGAATACGATGCCGTTGGCGCTTGACAAGCCACCAATGCGGTCGGCGCCGTGCATGCCGCCTGTCGCCTCGCCGCAAGCGTAGAGGCCCTCAACGCCCGTGTGCGCGGTCTTATCGATCTTGATGCCGCCGTTAGCGGCGTGGGCATACATCGCAACGCGCATCTCGTCAGTCGGGGCGATGCCGTGCTCGTCTTGCAGCCAGGTGGCAAAGGTCTGCACAAACTCTGGGACATCCTCGCGGGGGAAGTCGTAGTGGAGTGCCAGGCCTTCGACACCTGCCTGATCGATGACGAGATCGATAGCGCGGGAGGCCAAGCGTGACGTGAAGGGACCATATCCAGAGCGCTGCTCGAGCAGGTCGTCCAGCTTGTCGTCGGCAATATCTGCCGGCTGGTCTACATGTACGTAGCGCCAGGTCTTCTCGTTAAAGACAAGGTTGCGCTTGGGCTCGATGAAGCCGGGCATCATCTGCATGAACTCTATATTAGTAAGCGATGCGCCGTGCGCCAGCGCGATGGCCTGTGATGAGCTGAGCACGTCGGCGGAAGTGAGGCTTCGCTCGAACAGGCCACCCGTGCCACCGGCTGCGATGATCGTGGCTTTGGTAGCAAAGGGCACGATTCGATCTTCGGTGAGGTTGTAGAGCACGGTTCCGGTGATTCTGCCGTTCGTGTCCTCAATAAGGTCGATAAGCTCATGGCGGGGGAGCAGGCGAATGCCGAGCGACTCGATCCGGGCTGTCAGAGCGTCCTCAAGGGGCTTGCGGGTGAGGCCGCGCCACATGCGCGTCTTGTGGTCAAAGCAGGGGATAAACTGCTTTTGCTGAGCGCTCTCAGCGTTTTGCGGACGCTTGAGCTCAACGCCCAGGTCTTGCTCGAGCCATTCAATTGCCTGGGGAATGCCGTGGACAAACGTCTGGACAAGCTCGGGGTCGGCGACACCGCCGCCGACGGTCTGGATGGTGTCGATGAGGTCTTGTTCGTCGTCTTCGTTAACGGGTCCGATAAGCCCTAGGCCCCAGGTTCCAGGGAAGAAGCTCGATCCACTCATGGTCTTGCCGGCGCTTGCCACAGCGACGGTTGCGCCCGTGCGTGCCGCTTCGATGGCGGCACAAAGGCCCGCAATGCCAGATCCAATTACCAGTACATCAGTCGATTCCATCGGATTCCTTTCTCGTCCGGCGCATTGTCGCACGGGTGATCGGCAATGGGGCCGCAAAGACCCGGCAAATCGGTAAAGGGCAAATATGGCAGGTGGGCGTCAGGTGGACTCGGCCACTTCGGTCGGCCCATTTGATAAGTTGCGGTGGAATACGGACTGTTTTGGCCTGTATGGATGCAATTCAGTCCGTATTTCACCACAACTGATACATCGGACCCTTTAATAAGAGTAACCAATTTGAGACGGGGCAAACAAAAAGAGCCGCTACCTCGAAAGGTAGCGGCTCCAAAGCTCAACTATATGAGCATCGCGCGGGCGCGATTAGGCCTTGAGGGCCTCCTCGACGGCGACAGCGCAGGCGACGGTGGCACCAACCATGGGGTTGTTGCCCATGCCGATGAGACCCATCATGTCGACGTGCGCAGGCACGGAGGAAGAACCGGCGAACTGGGCGTCGGAGTGCATACGGCCCATGGTGTCGGTCATGCCGTAAGAGGCAGGGCCGGCGCCCATGTTGTCCGGGTGCAGGGTGCGGCCAGTGCCGCCACCAGAAGCGACGGAGAAGTACTTCTTGCCAGCCTCGATGCGCTCCTTCTTGTAGGTGCCAGCGACGGGGTGCTGGAAGCGCGTGGGGTTGGTGGAGTTACCGGTGATCGAGATGTCGACGTTCTCGTGCCACATGATGGCAACGCCCTCGCGGACGTCGTCGGAGCCGTAGCAGTTAACGGCAGCGCGGGGACCATCGGAGTAGGGGATGGTCTCGACGACCTTGAGCTCGCCCGTGTAGTAGTCGAACTGGGTCTTCACATAGGTGAAGCCGTTGATGCGGGCGATGATCTGAGCGGCGTCCTTGCCCAGACCGTTGAGGATAACGCGCAGCGGCTTCTTGCGAGCCTTGTTGGCGTTCAGAGCCAGGCCGATAGCGCCCTCAGCGGCAGCGAAGGACTCGTGGCCGGCCAGGAAGGCGAAGCACTCGGTGTCGTCGGAGAGCAGCATAGCGCCCAGGTTGCCGTGGCCCAGACCAACCTTGCGGTCCTCGGCGACGGAGCCGGGAACGGTGAAGGCCTGGATGCCCTCGCCGATGATGGCGGCAGCCTCAGAAGCGGACTTGGCGCCACGCTTGACAGCGAGAGCGCAACCGAGGGTGTAGGCCCACTCGGCGTTCTGGAAGGCGATGGACTGGGTGTTGTTGACGATCTCACGCGGGTTGAAGCCCTTGTCGGTGCAGATCTGCAGAGCTTCCTCGAGGGAGGCGATGCCGTTGTCGGCGAGGCACTTGTTGATCTTGTCAGCGCGGCGCTCGTAACCTTCGAACGTAACAGTCATAGTTATTTCCCTCCCTTTCTACTCGTGAACCGGGAACACGCTGGCGACGGAGTGAGTCTCCTCGTCGGTGCGCGGGTCGATGTACTTGGCAGCGTTCTCCCACTGACCATAGTGGCCCATAGCGCCAGCGATGGCCTCCTCGGGGGTCTTGCCGGCCTTGACGGCGTCGGTGAACTTGCCGAGGTTCAGGAACTCGAATGCGATGATCTCGTTCTTGTCGTTGAGAGCCATGCGGGTGACGTAGCCCTGAGCGAGCTCGAGGTAACGAGCGCCCTTGGCCTTGGTGCCGAACATGGTGCCGACCTGAGAGCGAAGGCCCTTGCCGAGGTCGTCGAGGGAGGCGCCCACGGGCAGGCCGCCCTCGGAGAACGCGGTCTGGCTGCGGCCGTAAACGATTTGCAGGAAGATCTCGCGCATAGCAACGTTGATAGCGTCGCAGACGAGGTCGGTGTTGAGGGCCTCGAGGATGGTCTTACCGGGAAGGATCTCGGAAGCCATGGCGGCAGAGTGGGTCATGCCCGAGCAGCCGATGGTCTCAACGAGGGCCTCCTCGATGATGCCGTCCTTGACGTTCAGCGTGAGCTTGCAGGCGCCCTGCTGAGGTGCGCACCAACCCACACCGTGCGTAAGACCGGAGATGTCGGAAATCTCCTTAGCCTGGACCCACTTGCCCTCCTCGGGGATGGGTGCGGGGCCGTGGTATGCACCCTTGGCAACGGGGCACATGTTCTCCACTTCCTGTGAGTACTGCATGCCTCTCCTCTCTATCGTGTTGGCGTCCCGTCTGGGGGTCGTGGCTGGCGATTGCCGGGCGACCCTTCGAAAGGGACATGACATGCAGCCCCTATAATACCGCGAAATGCACGGAATATTCGGCGAACGGCTCAGTTTTCGTAGCGAGAAGTCCGGAAGTTTTAATTGAAACGGTTTAACGCTATGTTCTGTGGTCGCGAACTTCCGTAGAGGGGGTCCGTCTTTGGCAAGCTTTTGGTCAGCTCTTGTAAGCGTTGCAGGGGTTGACCTGTTGCAACGGTGCCGTTCGCCGCCTGATTACTGCCTTTGGCCGCGCGAGTGTATTGTTTTGCGTGAATGTTTTGATGGCACGCTTCAATCGTGCTGTATTGGATGGCAAGCAGATCCCGGTGAAGGGAGCGCCATGCAGCGCGTTTGGAGAACGGTTACCGGCTTTTACCATGTCTGTGCCCGCGGTACGGGCAAGCGGCTCATCTTTGAGGGCGATGACGACCGGTGGGAGTTTTTGGAGCTGATGCGCGAGTGCTGTCGCGAGGAGGGCGTGACGGTTATCGCCTGGTGCCTTATGGGCAATCACGTGCATTTGGTGCTTGCAGATTACGAGGACAGGATGAGCGCGGCAATGCACCGGCTGCTTTTGACGTACGCGCGGCGGTTCAATAAGCGCACGGGGCGCACAGGCCATCTGTTCCAAAACCGTTTTGACCGGCGCTCGCTCGATACCGACTGGCAGGTGATGGAGGCTATTCGCTCTGTACACGCCGATCCGCAGGAGGTGGGCGTTAGCCTAATCGAGCGTTATCCCTGGAGCAGCTTTCCGGAACATCTACGCGCTTACGACGGTGATGTGGCCGATGCCGCGAGGGGATTTTCTGATCCTTCTTGTGTGCTTGAGCTTTTTGGCTCTGCCGAGGGCTTTATTGCCTATTCGCTTTCGACGCCCGACGGCAGTGAGCCAGCGCTGTGCGATATGAAAGAGACGGAGTGGGAACGCCACGCCTTTGCCGACAAGATGGCGAAGAGCCTCGGGGTTCCGCTCAACGAACTCAAGACCGTTGCGCCCTCGCGGCGAGACAGAATCATTTTCGCTCTGCACGATGGCGGCTACACGGTGCGCGAGGTCGAACGGTATACGGGAATCAGCAAGAGTACCGTATCTCGTATCGTGCGCGCTTATGCGCGGGTGAAGGCACAGGCTGAGCTCTCGGAATAGAAAATGGCCGAACCACTCTTGTCAAGCGATTCGGCCAACAAAAATCTTAAGATTTGGGACAAGTTCTACTGATTATTTTGTCCCGTGAGCATGCCGTCGAGGGTGCGCCAGGCGAGCTCGGCGCATTTGACGCGGGCGGGCATGTGCGAGATGTCCTGGAGCTGGGCGGCTTCGTCCAGGTCTTCCAGGTCCTCCTCGGAGAGCTGCTCGCCGCGGATCATGGCAAGGAAGAGCTCTGCTAGGCGGCGAGCTTCCTCGACGGTCTCGCCGGTGATGAGGTCGGCCATGATGTCGGCGCTGGCCTGACTGATGGCGCAGCCGTGGCCGGTAAAGGAGGCCTCCTCGATCACGCCGTTCTCGACGCGCAGCTGCAAGGTGAGCTCGTCGCCGCAGCTGGGGTTGATGCCGTCGTGCTCGTGCGTGGGAGCATCCATCTCATACTTATAGTCGGGGTGCGAGTTGTGCTCCATAAATGTGGTGGAGGTGTACAGATTACCCATTGAACGTGCTCCAAACGTGATGCAGGCCGGCGATGAACTTGTCGATGTCGGCCTTGTCGTTGTAGAAGGCCACGCTGGCGCGGCAGCAGGCAAGGTTCTCGACGCCCAGCCAGGTGAGCAGCGGCTGCGCGCAGTGGTGGCCGGCGCGTATGCAGACGCCGTCCATGTCCATGATGCTCGCGACGTCGTGCGGGTGGATGCCCTTGACGTTAAAGCTCACAACGCCGTGGTGGTTGTCCCAATAGATGGAGCCGATGATCTGGACAAAGTCGAGCTGCATGAGCTCGCCCATCAGATAGTGGACGAGTGCCTGCTCGCGGGCCTGGATGTTCTCGTAACCCACGGTGTTGACCAGGTAGTCGAGTGCCGCACCCGTGGCGAAGATGCCGGCGGCGTCCTGCGTGCCGGCCTCGAATTTCTCGGGAACGGTCGCCCAGACGGCGTCCTGCTCGGTGACCGAATCGATCATCTCACCGCCGGTAAGCACTGGCGGCATGGCGTTGAGCAGGTCCATCTTGCCCCACAGCACGCCGATGCCCATGGGGCCCATGGCCTTGTGCGCGCTAAAGGCAAAGAAGTCGGCGCCCAGGTCGGCCACATCGACCGGCATGTGCGGCAGCGACTGCGCGCCGTCGACGACCAGATAGCCGCCGTACTTGTGCACGAGCTTGCCGAGGTTCTTGACCGGGTTCTCGACTCCTAGCACGTTGGAGACCTGACCCACGGCCAGGATCTTGGTCTTGGGTCCCACCTTGGCCAGAACCTCCTCGGTGGTGAGCTGGCCGGTCTTGGTGGGATAGAGGTAGACGAGCTTGGCGCCGGTCTCGCGGCAGACCTGCTGCCACGGAATCAGGTTGGAGTGGTGCTCCATGATGGTGATGACGACCTCGTCACCGGGCTCGAGCACCGTGGGTGCAAAGCTCTTGGCGACCAGGTTGAGCGACTCGCTCGTGTTGCGGGTGAAGACGACCTCGTTGGCCTGTGAGGCACCGATGAGGTCGGCGATCTGCTGGCGGACTTTCGCGATGGCGTCGGTGGCCTCGACGGACAGCGAGTACAGGCCACGCAGGGGGTTGGCGTTCATGCGCTGATAGAAGTCGCGCTCGGCGTCGAGCACGCAGGCAGGGCGCTGCGCGGTGGCGGCACTATCGAGGAAGGCGATCTCGGGGTGTTGCTGGAACAGCGGGAACTGTGCCTTGTAGGGATTGGTCTCGATGTCGACGGTAGGCCAGCCGCGCGAGGCCTCGTCGCTGGCGTCGAGCTCCATAGGCTCCGGTGCGGTACAGGTATCGCATTTAACGTGCTCGGTGTCGATCATGCGAGCTCCTCTTCAAAGTTGTCGATCAGGTTGTTGCCCAGGCGGACGACGGCGGCGCGGGTGCGCTCGTCGGTGGCGGAAAGCGCGGCGTCCTCCAGCTTGGCACGGACGAACAGGTCCTCGGCGGCGTTTTGGTCAAGGCCGCGGCAGGCGAGGTAGAACAGCTGCTCGTCGCGGACGTGGCCGATGGTGGCTCCGTGGTTGCCGGCGACGTCGTCCTCGTCGCACAGGATGACGGGGACGGTCTTGTTGTCGACCCCCTTGTTGGCCAAAAGCACCGTCTCGCGCTCGGTGCCGGTTGCACCCTTGCAGCCGTGCACGAGGTCGATGGTGCCGCGGTAGACCTTCTTGGACGTGCCGGTCAGCACGCCGTTGGCGTCGATCTCGCACTCGGTCTTGCGACCGCGGTGGCGCAGCTCGTAGTTAAAGTCGCGCACCTGCTCTCGGGCGCCCAGGTAGTCAGTATCGATGGTGACCTTGGCGGTATCGCCCAACAGGTCGCCGGCGAGGCCGGTGGCGCTGGCACCGGCACCCAGGACGGTGTGCTGCACGTTGACGCGCGCGCCCTCGTCCAGGAACAGGCCGGTGTCGTCGAGCGCGATCCAGCTATCGTCGAGCGTCTGCGTGCAGGTCACGTTGACGGTGGCGTACTCGTGGGCGCACACGCGTAGCACGGAGCCCACGACACCCTCGCCGGTAACGGGGGAGTCTAGGGCAATATGTAGATCGAGCGTCGACTGGGGACGGGCGACGACGTCGATGGCGGCGATGGCCGCGGCGGCATCGACAGCGCTCACGCGCACGGTAACCGTGGCGTGCTTGTATGCGGGCACATCGATGACGATGCGCTTGGTAGCGTGGTCGGCCAGGTAGGTGTAGGCAGCCTCGCCCATGCCAGTCTCGAAGGCCTCGGCAGGGGAGAGCTCCTCCTCGAGCTTGATGGCGCCGGCCTGGTAGACGGAGGTCGCAGGCACGTCGAGCTCGGTCTCGGGCGTGATACGGGCGCGGTCGGCGGCATCGCCGGGGGCGGAGGCGCGGCGCTCGGGGAAACGCTCGGCCATAGCGTCCATGGCGGCTTCAAACGCGTCTGCCACGCCGGTAAACTGCTCGTCCAAGCCCTCGACCTCAACGGCCTCGGTGGGAGCGGCGGCAAGCTCGTCAGAGAGCTCGAGCTTGGTCTGGTTCATCTTGAGCCAACCCCAAGTGGCAGCCGGCATCGCATTAACCTGCTCAAGGATGGTAGCAGCGGTGTTGGTGGTCTGTTTCATTATCCGATCGCTCCTTCCATCTCGAGCTTGATCAGGTTGTTCATCTCGACGGCGTACTCCAGCGGCAGCTCCTTGGAGACCGGGTTGGCAAAGCCGTTGACGATCATGGTACGGGCCTCTTCCTCCGAGATACCGCGGCTCATCAGGTAGAACACCTTATCGTCGCCGATGCGGCCGATGGTGGCCTCGTGGCCGATGTCGACGTTCTTGGCGCGGATGTCCATGGCGGGGATGGTGTCGGAGCGGCTCTGGTCGTCGAGCATGAGCGACTGGCAGCTCACGGTTGCCTTGGAGCCCTCGGCCTTAGGCGTGGCCACGATGGAGCTGCGGAACGTCTGGATGCCGCCGCTCTTGGAGATGCCCTTGGTCTCGACGGTTGCCGAGGTATCGGGCGCGTTGAGCACGACCTTGCAGCCGGTGTCGAGGTTCTGACCGGCGCCGGCAAAGGTGATGCCGGTAAAGCTCGAGCGGGCGCGGCGGCCGTTGAGCACGCTCATGGGGTAGAGGTAGCCCACGTGGCTGCCGAAGGAGCCGCTGATCCACTCGATGTCGCCGTCCTCGTCCACGCGCGCGCGCTTGGTGTTGAGGTTGTACATGTTCTTGGACCAGTTCTCGATGGTCGAGTAGCGCAGGTGTGCGCGTTTGCCCACAAAGAGCTCCACAGCGCCGGCGTGGAGGTTGGCAACGTTGTACTTGGGCGCGGAGCAACCCTCGATAAAGTGCAGGTCGGCATCGTCCTCGACGATGATGAGCGTGTGCTCAAACTGGCCGGCACCCTTGGCGTTGAGGCGGAAGTAGCTCTGCAGCGGGAAATCGAGCTTGGTGCCCTTGGGCACGTAGACAAACGAGCCGCCGGACCACACGGCGCCGTGCAGGGCCGCAAACTTGTGGTCGGTGGGCGGGATGAGCGTCATAAACTTCTCGTGGATGAGCGGCTCCCACTGCGGATCGTGCAGGGCTTCCTCAATACCGGAGTAGACGATGCCCATCTTGGACGCGGTGTCCTGCATGTTGTGGTAGACGAGCTCGGAGTCGTACTGCGCGCCGACACCCGCCAGGTAGCTACGCTCGGCCTCGGGGATGCCCAGGCGCTCAAAGGTGTTCTTGATGTCGTCGGGCACCGACTGCCAGTCGTGCTTTTGGTCGGTGTTGGGCTTGACGTAGGTGACGATGTTGTCCATGTCCAGGCCCTCGATGGAGGGGCCCCACGTCGGATCCGGGAAGCGGTTGAAGATCTCGAGGGACTTTAAGCGCAGGTCGAGCATCCACTGCGGCTCGTCCTTTTTGGCGCTGATCTCGCGCACGATGTCGGGCGTGATGCCGGCGTCGAGGCGCTCGAATCCCTCCTCGCCATAGGTGAAGTCGTAGAGGCTGCGGTCGATGTCCGCGACCTCGGTGCGGTTCTTGGTCATTGCGTCGCCCCTTTACGCCTGCTGCTCGGCAGCGGCGGCCTCGGCCTGGGCGCGCTGCTCGGCGGCCTCGCGCTCGAAGGTCTCAAAACCGTTCTTGTCGATCCAGGGGATGAGCGAGGCGTCGTCCTCGCGCACGATGTGGCCCTTGACCATAACGTGGACGCGGTCGACATCCAGGTGCTCCAAGATGCGCGTGTTGTGTGTGATGATGAGCATGGAGCCGTCGCAGCTCTTGCGGTAGGCGTCCATGCCGTGGCTGACGGTGGACAGGGCGTCGACGTCTAGGCCCGAGTCGGTCTCGTCGAGGATGGCGAGCTTGGGCTGCAGCAACAGGAGCTGGAGCATCTCGACCTTCTTCTTCTCGCCGCCCGAGAAGCCCACGCCCAGCTCGCGGTTGAGGTAGGCGGTATCCATGTTGAGCTCTGCCGCGAGCTCCTTGACGCGACGGCGGAACTCCTTGCCCTTCATCTCCAGGCCGGGGCGGCCGGCGATGCTGGCGCGCAAAAAGCTCGACAGCGGCACGCCCGGAATCTCGACCGGGGCCTGGAAGCTCAGGAACAGGCCGGCGCGCGAGCGCTTGTCGGTGGTGAGTTCAGTGATGTCCTGGCCGTCAAAGACGATGCGGCCGTCGTTGACCGTGTAAACGGGGTCGCCCATGACCAGGTGGCCGAGGGTGGACTTGCCGGCACCGTTGGGTCCCATCAGAACGTGGGTCTCGCCGGCGGCGACGTTGAGGTTGACGTTGTGGAGGATGGTCTTCTCGTCCACGGAGGCGGTCAGACCTTCGATGGAAAGCAGCGGATTTGCGCTCATGCTGTCCCTCTCTGTATATGGTGTACTCATAGGTGTACTAAACCCTAGGAATCTTCTCGGAATAAAGTTACTATGGGTTCGGCGTTAGTCAAGGGAAAACCCGACTAATCCACTCGACTTTTTAGATGTGGGACATAATAATCAGGTTTGTTTGCCCCGCGTGCATAGGATTTGGGACTAACAAGCCTGATTTTGTCCCAGGAACAACGGGAGGGTAGGTATGCTCATTTCTTCTAAGGGCCGCTATGCCCTCCGGCTAATGATCTATATCGCGGCGCTGGGCGACGCCGAGGGCAAGATTGCCCTGCGCGAGGTCGCTGACCGCGAGCATATCTCGCAAAAGTATCTGGAGCAGCTGGTTCGTCCGCTCATGAAGGCGGACCTGCTTAAGAGCGTGCGCGGCAAGGGCGGCGGCTACATGATGGCCAAGGACCCGGCCGAGGTGCGCGCCGGCGACATCCTGCGTGCCGTCGAGGGCAGCACGGCTCCGGTGGCGTGCGATGGCATCGACAACAGCTGCGCCCGCAGCGATTTGTGCTCGACCGTCAAGTTCTGGCGCGGTTTGGACGACGTGATCGAAAAGTACGTCGACGGCGTGACGTTGGCCGACCTGGCCGCCGTCCCCGAAATCAACTTTGACATTAAGCTGTAGGGGTGCAAATGGCATCTCTCGACAAGGTGTACAAGCAAATCGAAGTTTTTGCTCGGGAATGTGACGCCGAGAAGGTCGTGTTGTTTGGTTCTCGTGCTCGAGGCGACAACTTGCCCAAGAGCGATATTGACATCGCCGTAGCAGGTTGCCGGGATTTCGGCCGTTTCTCATATTTGATCGAGGAACATCTTGATACTCTTTTAGATGTAGATGTCGTCAATCTCGACGAGTCCCTCTCGCAGCAATTGCTCGATGAGATTGCCAGGGATGGTGTGATTCTGTATGAAAAAATATGAGAACTTTGTTAGCGCCTTGGCGAATCTTGAGGATGCGCCCAATCAGGATCTCAACAATGATTTTGTTCAGAGTGGATTGATTAATAAGTTCAATCTTCAATTTGAACTGAGCTGGAAGCTCCTTAAGCGTCTGCTCGAGTATGAGGGCGCCACGCTTGCCGCGTCGGGGTCTCCTCGTGCCATCGTGAAGGAGTCGTACCGATTCTACGACTTTATTGATGAGGCGGCCTGGCTAGACATGCTCAGAGACCGCAATACGAACGTCCATATCTACGACAACAAGCTCGCTCAAGATTTGATTCAGCGCATCTTGAACGTCTATATCCCCGCTTTCTGTCAGTTGAGGGACGGGCTGATGGAGCGATACGGCGAGCTTCTGATGGCGCCCGACGACCAGTTTGTTTAATTCCTTAAGATTTCGCGGAGGGTTGTTGCCGTTTACCGAGGGGTTGTTGTGCAACAACGGGCGAGCTGCAATACTTATTTCTATCTTTGCAAACTGCACTTTAACTATACCAATGCAGGGAGGATCTTATGCAGCCCAAGCATTCCGCGATTGTTGCGGGCCTGACGCTGGCGCTTTCGTTTAGCGCCGTTACCGCGCCCGCGCCCGCCGCTGCCGAGGAACCCACGCCGGGCGTTGCCTCGGATGCCACCGATATCGACAAAGGCCTCTACACCCAGCAGTCCTTCTCGGGCGTGCTGAGGTCGGTCCAGGGCGTTTCGTTTGTCAACGCGACTCCCGAGATGAAGTACTTTACCAAGTACGAGAGCCATGGCAACTACAACCAAGGCTTTTCGTATGGCGACGGTTATAACGCGCTGGGCTATTACCAGTTCGACCGTCGTTGGTCGCTCATCCCGTTTATGAAGCAGGCCTACAACTACAACCCCGAAAAATACTGCATGCTCAAGGATGCGATTGATCGCGGCAGCGAGATTTCCAACACGAGCAATGCCATGTACGAGAACGGCCAGCTCACCGAGCTGGGCCATATCGCGCAGGATGCCTTCCAAGGTGCTTATAACACCGATCCTGTTGAGTTCTCAGCACTTCAAGATGCCTATGCGTACAACTCGTACTATGCGGTGACCGAGGCGTGGCTTAAGAGCGCTCTTGGCATTGACATCTCCGGCCGCGCCGATTGCGTCAAGGGTATGGTGTGGAGCATCACCAACATGTGCGGTACCGGTGGCTGCAGAGACTTCTTCCGCTGGGCGAATCTTTCCAACGATATGTCCGACCGCGAGTTTGCGACGGCGCTCTCCAATAGCGTGGTCAACAATGTCGCCACCAAGTTTTCAAGTCAGCCCCAGTATCATGAGGGCTGGAAGAACCGCTACCGCAACGAGCTGAAGGACTGCTTGGTTTATATCGCCGAGGACGAGGCCGCTGCCGCTGCGACGCCCGTGCAGCCCGAGCCTGCGCCGGCGCCCTCGCCGACACCTGATTCGAATGACGGCTCGAGTGACGATGCCAACGATGACAGGATGGATGCGCCCTCGACCGATGCTGACGGTAATGGCTCTGCTGGTGGCACTACCAACGACGGCTCTACCTCGAACGGCTCCGATTCGAACGGCTCTGCTGCGAGCGATTCGCCTTCAAGCTCTGCCGGCAATACGGACAGCGACGCTTCTGGTTCGACCGACGCTGGCACCTCTAACTCATCTACCGGCTCGAGCGATTCGTCCGTTGACACCGGCTCTAACAACGGCTCCGGCTCTGACACGACCCCTGATTCCGATGCTTCCAAGGACGACTCGAATAAGGCGCCGGACGCTCCCGTTGCTTCGCCGGACAAGAAGCCTTCTTTCTCCGAGCAGCTTGGTTCTACGCTGAGCTCTTCGCTGATGGCTGGCGTCAATAACGGCTCGGCCCAGAACAAGGACAACTCTGATCAGGTTTCCACGGAAAAGACCGAAGCCGCAAAGGGCGACTCCAAGGACAAGGCTTCCGAGAAGGCTGAATCCGATAAGGGTCCTAGCTCTGATGAGAAGGGCGACAAGTCCGGTCAGAAGAAGGACGAGAGCAAGACCGAGGGCGAAAAGAAACAGCCCGAAGACGACGACAAGAGCGGTGCTGACAACCAAGTCCAAGAGCAAAATGACTCCAAGACGGTGACCACTACAACCACGACGACTACAACGACCAAGTCATCTGGCGGTAACATGCCCAAGACGGGCGACCTTATCGTTATGGCGAGCCTTGCCAGTGCAAGCTTGGCCACGCTGGGTGCCACGTCTATTGTGAGTGGCAAGCATAAGCTCGATCAGCAAAAGAAGGCTGCTGGGCAGAACGACTCCGAGGAGTAGTCCCTTTCGGTTGCCCGACAACTAAAGATTCGCAATGGGGGCCGGTGCAGTTGCATCGGGCCCCATTTTGTTGCACAACGATTTGTTATGCCCCCTCAAGGCCTTTGTTCCTACCGTTGCCCGATGCCTTTGCACGGACCCAGTGTTGCACTTGAACTGCTCGCTACAATGGGCTTCGTGCTGCGTTTTAGGGAGAAGTTACGGTGTCTGAACAGGAGTATTGCAACAGTGCCGATACTTTTGGCGTACGGCTTGTCAACCATGTCGATGATGCGGTTTTGCCGGTCGGTGTGCATGATTTTGCCGATGCCATTGGTCGTTGCATGCTGGTTGACAAGACCATGTTTATTGCCGATGTGTTGGACTGCGACGCGTCCGTTGTGGTGTGCTGTCGACCCGAGGGTTTTGGCAAGAGCATGAACTTGTCGATGCTCAGGGCTTTTCTGGAGCGTCCAGCGGTCGGTCGCTCTGGTCAGCGTTTGTTTGCCGATGCTCAGATTTGGGATGCGAACGGCGGGCGCTATCGGGATGAGTACGCTTGCTATCCGGTGATATCGCTGGACTTTTCTGGCGCTGCGAGGCGTGGCCCCGCTGTTGCCGACGTCGTGCGCGATGCCCTTTCGGGCGAGTGCGCTCGCTTGTTGGCGCTCTTGGAGGCTCCGGATTTAGCTCGAGATAAGGTGCGTCACATCGAACGTGTCGCGCGTGGCGTGGCGAGCGCGGACGAGGTTGACTCGGTGCTCGGTGTGCTCATAGAGCTGCTGGAGATTGCCTGCGATGAGCAGGTTGTATTGCTCGTTGATGGGTACGATGCGGCGTGGTCTCGCCGTGCGAGCGCGAGGGACGCTTCCGACGCCGATCCGGCAGAACTACTTGACCGTGCGCTGTTTGACGCCATTGCCACTGCGCGCGATTCGTTGCGGCTGACGTGTCTGATGGGGGAGTGTCCCGGTCCTGCCGAAGCGGCGCTTTCTTCGCGCGGCTGCTCGTATTGTCTGACGACGCCGCTGTCGGCGTGGTGTGACCGTTGGTTCGGTTTTTCGGATGCCGAGGTCGAGGCTCTTTTGAATCATGCTGGGCGCGAGGAATACCTGAATGATGCGCGTGAATGGCTTGAGGGGTATCGGTTTGGCAGGGCCTATTGCTCGAGTCCAGAGCGTGTGATCGGTTTTCTGGGCCGAGGCTGCACGGCGCCTGTGCGTGCCGATCTGTATGGATATGCCGATTGCCTGAGTAGGGTAGTTGCCGGGTGGAATCTCGACCGCCTTTCGGTCTTGTTTGATTTGCTCGAGGCCCATGGGTGCGCTGAGGCCCCGCTTTGTTTGGGCACTGCAGAGCCAGATGTCTCGCCTGACGATGGCATGTGGACAGCGCTGTATCTGTCCGGTTTTCTCACGACGGATATGACTGAGGAGCCAGAGCATGGCGATCGCTTCCGTGCTTTGCGATTGCCCAATAACGAGCTTCGCCAGGCCTTGCGTCTAGTGATTATTGAGTGGTTTGAGTGCGCTGCAGAAGACATTCGAGACGTCGATGCGTTTCGCGACGGGCTGTGCCATGGGAACGAGGATACCGTGAGGCGGGCGCTAAGCCGCATCTTGGGAGATGCGGGAATCGGTGCGACCGACCCAGATACACCGCTGCCATATCACCTACTCTTGCAAGGACTCTGCTTTGGATTGCCGGGCTATGCCAATCCTGCCTCGAGGCGAAAGTGTGGCGCGGGTCGCTGGGACATCCAGGTTTTCCCTACGGGTGCCGTGTTCGACGTAGCAGACACGATTGGCATGCTGGACGAGCGCCCGCTGATAACGATTAACTTGATGTATGACCCCGATGTGGATGCGCTGGGCCTGGAATTGCTGGCCGTGCAGTCGCTACTCGACATAGAGCGCGACGGCATCGACGAAATCCGTGTGCCACGCCCCGGCGTGGGTCGCATGCGCTGGGGGTTCGGTTTTGATGGGCAGCATGTGGCTACGGTGTGCCAGCGGCTTTAAGCGCCGAGGTGTTTCCGACTTCCGTTACTCGGTGTCCTTCATGGGCGGCATGGGCTTCCAGTTGGGGTCCTTGATGATCTTGCGGGCGTCCTTCATGCCGCGGCGCAGCGCCGGAATTCCGGTCTTAAAGCACTTGTCAACGGCGGCCAGGCGAATAAATTCCTTGCAGAAGGTCGCGGCGTTGCCCAGACGGAACAGCACGGGGTGATAGTCGCCGTAGATCTGCATGTAGCGGGCCAGATAACCGCGGTTGCGCATGATGTAGTAACGGTTGGTGTCGCTCGTAGAGTTGAGCTGGCGCTTGCCGGCGATATCCCAGTTAGAGACAGCGCGGGCGCGCTTGAGAACCACGTCGGCAACAACGGCGGCGGGGAAGTGCTGGCTGGCCACGTAGCCATAGCAGGCATCGTCGCCGTAGATAAAGAAGCGCGCGTCGGGCAGGCCAATCTTGTCGACCACGCGGCGCGAGAACATGCCGCCCTCAAAGCACAGCTGGTTCATGGTGCGGTAGCCCTCGGGACCCAGATCCCACTTGGCGACAGGGTTTGGAATGCCGAGCGAAAGGATCAGTTGGTACTGCCAAAAGAACGCGCCGCCGTCGAAGTCCAGGCGCGAACCCTGGATGACATCGTAGCGGTCGGTCCACTTGGCCAAGCGCTCGATGCCTTCGGGGATGACGAGCACGTCGTCGTCCATCACCCAGAACCACTGGGCGCCCAGGTCGTAGGCGCATTTAGTGCCGGCGGAGAAGCCGCCCGCACCGCCGCCGTTTTCGAGCTGCGGTGCGTAGATGACGCGGTCGGTGCCGCCCTGCGCGTCGGGCTGCTCGGTGTCGATGCCCCACAGGTTGGCCAAGCGCTCGTTGAATGCGGTGCACATGGCCTCGGTCTCGCGCGAATTCTCGTTATCGACAATCACGATGCGCCAGGGCGTTGCCGTGAGCTCGGTCATGGAGTCGAACAAGTTGGCCAGGAGTTCCTGGCGCTTGTACGTAACGACGACGATGGCGAGCTTATCGATGGGAGCGGGGAGGGTTGAAGGCATGGGGCAATATATCCTTTCACGCGCGGCGGGCGAGTGCTGCGCGGAAGCTATCGAATACGTCCTTGGGACTGTCCTATTGTAAAGGCTCGGCGCACCTTGGCGGCAAGCTTTGAATAAAACGCAGGAACCTGCCACGGCTGTAGCGGCTTTAGCGTCTTACGGCAGCGTGTCTATTGTCGCTTGAGCTTGCGAGCGATAAGGCTTCTAGCTGCGTCGATGATGAGGAGCACTAAGGCAAAGACGATGCTAATGACGGTACCCGTGACGATGCATATAGCTGCCGGGCTGTTTTGGCTGACCAGTATGTTTGCGAGCAACGTATTGAAGACGGGACGCCACAGGCTACTGGTGAGCGACTGCATCACATAGAAACCGAGCGTGGCGGTCGAAAGGGTGACGATGACGCCTGCGGCTCGTGGATTGTCCGAGGCGCTGCGTCGGGTAGCCGCAAAGAGCAGGGAGGTGGCAGCGAGGACAAACGAGATCAACGAGGTCGATTTGTAGGAGAGGGCTGCCATTGCTGTGAGGTTGCCGGTGAAGGAGAGTTCGCCTTCCAGGATGGTGGTGAGCACCAAAACCGCTGCGAGCGACCGCATGCCTAAGGCGCCCGCCCTGTCCGAATCCATGACATCGGTAATGTCGCGGAGCAGCCCGCCGATCAAAAATGCGACTACGTACGTGGTAGCGCTCATGGACTTCTGGAGCCAAGAAAACTCGCCGGCGCTTGTCGCACTCATGGCGGCTAAATACCCGTTAACAACAAATGCGAGGATTCCAACGACGATGACCGCTGCCGTGTAGCTCCTCTTAGAGAGTCGACTCTTGGCCAGGCCAAACAGCGGCGCCATGAAGACCGTGGCGGCATAGACCCAGATAAACTCAAGCCCCAGCGTGTACCAATAGTGCGCGTGCAGGGAGACATCGGGAATGGGTGAGACGACCGTGGACCACGCGAGCGCCATGAGGCAATAAAACGCAGTAGGCAAGATGACCTTGCCAAGGCGCTGCGCCGCCCGTTGCATTTGCGACTTCCACGTTGCTCCACCGTCCCAAGCACGCGCGGCCGAAGCGATGAGAAAATAGCCCGAGATCATAAAGAAGACCTCGTTGGCCCAGCAGCCCAGCAAGTTAATAAAACCGAGCACGCCGGAATAGGGGGACATCGCAAGTGGGGCATATTCTACGGCGCCGACGCAGGCGGCTTGGAAGGTCCACTGAAAGGTGTGGAACACCGCGATGCCGGCGACCGCAACCAAACGCAGTGCTTCGATGGGTATGTTGCGTGCGGCTTTGGGCTGCATGAAGTCCTTTCTTATCGGTTTGCCTCTGCGAGCTCCATAGATTATATAAACGCCCGCTGGCGCGCTGGCCCTTTGATACCATGAAACGACAGGTATTTCCTAAGGAGCACATTTGTCTACTAACGCCTCTGGCAGCCCTGTTCTGTCGCTGCTTATTCCCATTTACAATGTTCAGCGCTACCTGCGCGAGTGTCTTGATTCCGCCCTGGCGCAGACGCTCAAGGATATTGAGATCATCTGCATTAACGACGGGTCGACCGATAACTCGCCGGCGATTATCCGCGAGTATATGGAGCGCGATGGGCGCGTCAAGATGATCGACAAGGCCAACAGCGGCTACGGCGACTCGATGAACCGCGGCCTGGAGATGGCACGCGGCGAGTACGTGGGTATCTTGGAGTCCGATGACTTTATGGCGCCCGACGCGCTGGAGAAGCTTGTGTCGGCGGCCGAGGGCTGCAATGCCGACTTTGCGAAGGCGAACTTTGACTTCTACTGGTCCAAGCCCGAGGAGCGCCGCTCGCTGCACGAGATGTTTAAGCCCAAAGACTGCGGCAAACCGGTGCACCCAAGCGACACGACACAGTTCTTTAAGCAAAAGCCCTCGATTTGGTCGGCCGTCTACCGTCGCGATTTTCTTGAGCGCAACGGCATCAAGTTCTTGCCGACCCCGGGTGCCTCTTTCCAGGACACGTCGTTTGCCTTTAAGGTGATCGCGTGCGCCGACAAGGCCGTTTACCTGCACGATGCCGTACTTTCGTATCGCCAGGACAACGAGAACTCCTCGGTCAATTCTTCGGCCAAGGTCTTTTGCGTCAATGCCGAATATGCCGAGATCGAGCGCTGGATCCGAGAGGATTACGCTCGCAATCACGCAAGTGATGACGTCGCGCGCATGCTCAAGTTCAATCAACTTATTAAGTACGATTCGTACATGTGGAACTACGTGCGCCTGGCGCCTAAGTTCTATAAAGAGTTCCTGGTCCAGATGACCAAGGAGTTCCAGGCCTCCTTGGACGCAGGAGACTTTTCGCTGGACGACCTTAAGCCGTGGAAGCGCGCGAATCTTGCTGCGATCCTCAAAGACCCTGAAGCTTGGGTGGACGAGCACCCGCACTTTGCGACGGACGGCGCCCTGGGACGCGCCAAATACTACGCCTCGGTTGGAGGCCCAGGCGTGGTCGCCGCCTTCCTCATCGAATCGCTGAGGGGGTAGGTCGACATGGGAGAGGCTTCGACCCCCAAAGCGACCATCGTCGTTCCCGTATACAACTCGGCACGCTCGATTCAGCGATGCCTCGACTCGCTGTTGGCACAGTCCGAGCGCTCGATTCAGGTCGTTTGTGTCAATGACGGATCGACTGATGATTCCCTGAGCGTCTTGCATCAAATGGCACAGACCGACGGACGTGTGCTGGTGATTGACCAGAAAAACGAGGGTGTCTCGTGCGCTCGAAACGCCGGCATCGATGCCGCCGAGGGCGAGACCGTCTTTTTTGTGGACGCCGACGATTACATCGATGCCCAGACGGTCGAGCGCGTGTTGCATGTCATGGAGTCTGCGGATGCCGAGGCCGCCGTTTTTGGCGGCGTCTGTGAACCTGCCGATGCTGCCCCCAAACGCGTCCAGCAACTCATGAGCCCCAAAGCTGGTACCTTCGGCGCCCGTGATCCCCAACTACTGTTCCATTCGAATGCGCAGCCCTATGCCTGCCGTGCGGCTTTTTCGCGCGAGCTGCTCAATCGCGAAGGCATTCGCTTCGCCCCCGGTTTGGCTTTGGGCGAGGACGTCGTCTTCCAATTTGCGGCTTATGCGCTTGCCCGCAAGACCGTCGTCATGCCGGACAAGTTCTACCACTACGTGATGGAGAGTGAATCGGCGACGCACGAGTTCAACAGTGCCGAGGCTCGCGCCAAAAAGCTTGACGCCCACATGAGGATGCTCGAGGAGGTCTTGGAGGACTGGGCGGCCTACGGTCTTTTAGACCTGTGCCCCGGCGAGCTGATAACTTGGTTTTTGGACCTAACTGTGTTCGACCTGGCGCGCTTGGATGCCGATGACTTCCATCGCGTGGCGGCTCGCGTCAACATGGACCTCGCGACGTTTTTGGGAACGGACTGGGCAGATATGCCTGCTAAGGGCGCCGTTCGCCGTGTTGCCCACAAGCTCGTTGCGGCGACCTCGGGCGTTTCGATGGCAGACGCCACGCTGTTCTATCTTTCGACTCGCGGTCTCAAAGCCTGCCTGGAGCGCTTTATCTAATTCCAAGCGCTGCCGCTCGCCGCAACTCGGCTGTTAAAATAACCCTGTTACACGCTACTCAACAGGAGGTTCTCTTGCAGAACTCTGATACCCCTAAAGTTTCGCTGCTTGTCCCCATTTGCAATGTCGAGCGCTATCTGCGCGAGTGCCTCGATTCCGCCGTGGCGCAGACGCTCAAGGACATCGAGATCATCTGCATCAACGACGGCTCCACCGATAGCTCGCCAGATATCATCCGCGAGTACATGGAGCGCGATCCCCGTGTAAAGATGATCGACAAAGCCAACAGCGGCTACGGCGACTCGATGAACCGCGGCCTGGAGATGGCGCGTGGCGAGTACGTGGGCATCCTTGAGTCCGACGACTTTATGTTTGAGGATTCACTCCAAAAGCTGGTCGCCAAGGCCGATGCTGAGCTTGCCGATGTGGTAAAGGGCGACTTTTACCTGTATTGGTCCACGCCCAGCGAACGCCGTGAGCTGTTTGGGATTATCGACGAGCATATGACGGGCGCCGCGTATCGCCCCGTCGATCGCCCGGGAATTTTCTACCGCAAACCTTCCATATGGTCGGCTATTTATCGACGCGAGTTCCTCAACGACAATCAGGTTCGGTTCCTTCCCACGCCGGGCGCCTCGTATCAGGACGCAGGCTTTAACTTTAAGGTTTGGGCTTGCGCCGAGCGTGCCGCGTTTATTACGGACCCCATTTTGTGCTATCGCCAGGATAACGAGAAGAGCTCCGTTAATTCGCCCAACAAGGTGTTTTGCGTATGCGACGAATATGCCGAGATGCAGCGCTTTTTGGATGAGCGCCCCGAGCTCAAGGCTCAGCTCCAGGGGATTTTAATGCGCATGAAGGTCGATACGTACCGCTGGAATGACGAGCGTTTGGTCGATGAACTGCGTGAGCAGTTTTGGAAGAAAGCCTCGTCTGAGCTCAAGGCCGATTGGGATGCCGGTCGCTTTGATCTGTCGCTGTTCGACCCGCGTGGCGAGACCGACTTGCGCCTGATGGTCAAGTCGTCCCGCGCCTATATCGATTCGCGCTTTGGCTTTAAGAAGCCGTGCAAGCTCAATACGTTTAAGCATTACTTTAAGATTGGCGGCCTGCCGCTGGTGTGGCGCGTGCTGACGTATCAGCGCACCTACGGCGACAACCCGCACCCTGATGACGTTCCGGCCGCACAGTAGGAGCGAGTGACTATGGCTAACCCCAAGATTTCTGTTGTCGTTCCCGTCTATAAGGTGGAGGAGTGCCTGGCCTGGTGCTTGGACTCCCTGCTTGCGCAGGACATGCCCGATTGGGAAGGTGTGCTGGTCAACGATGGCTCGCCGGACGGTTCGCGCGATATTGCGGCTGCCTATTGCGATAAGGACGCGCGCTTTAGGCTGGTTGATAAGGAGAACGGCGGCCTGTCGAGTGCACGTAATGCAGGCATCGCTGCGTCCACGGCGTCTATCGTCGCGTTTTTGGATTCCGACGACCGCTTTACGCCCGATGCATGCCGCGTGATCGTCGATACCTTTGAGCGCGAGGACTGCGACGTTTTGACCTTTGGCGCGAATCCGTATCCGCTGGAGGCGGGGTATCCGTGGCTTAACTATGTGCTTAGCCCGCGCGATGTGTCGTTTGAGGGCTATAGCTCTGACCTGCTGTTTAAGGAAGCGTCTCGTCCCTTTGCATGGCGCACCGCCTGCAAGCGCGACTTCTTGCTGGGCAACGGGATCGTGTTCGACGAAACCGTTAAGTATGGCGAGGACCAGGTCTTCGACTTTGCCGTGTACGGTCGTTCGCACAAGACCGCGCTTATCTCGAACAAGTTGTACGACTATCGCGTGGCTCGCAAGGGTTCGCTCATGGACACCATGCGCTACGACGACGAGACACGTCTGCTGGAGCACGTGAAGATTTACTCCGCTATGCTGGCTGACTGGCAGCGCGACGGTCTCGACGCACAGCATGCTGATGACCTGGCGTACTTCCTGTGTGATCTGGTGCTGTACGACGCGCTCAGGCTGCTGGGTTCGGACTGCGGCAAAGTGTTTGCTGCAGTTGCCGCGGCGCTTAACGGTTCTGCCGTGGACAACGATGCTGCGCTCGCACAATGTGCTCCTTCGGTTGCCGCCATGGTGCGCGCGGCACTTATCGGTAAGGCCCCTGCTGCTCGTTTGTGCAAAAAGCTCATGTTCGATTACGACGTCTTGAGGTTTGGGCGCCTGGGTGCCTGCAAACGCATGGCAGCGAACGCCCTGGGAAAGCGAGAAGTGTAGATGAGTATCAAGCGTTTGGCACTTTGCCGCAGTCAGGGCCGTCTGTTTGTGCTGCTTCGTTTTGCCGGTCAGGATGTCGCCGCGCTTATTGAACGGGAGGGTTCTCAAGCGTTTGCCCACGCGACAACGAGCGGTTCTTGTGTGCCGTCGCTGGTGCTCCCAGTCGATCATGGCCGTGTGTTGGCGCTTTGCCCTTCCGTTTCCGATTACGAGCGCGAGCTCGCCGTCTTGGTGCTTCCGTTTTTGGATGGCTCTGCGATCGACGCTGCATTTGTGTCCGGTGGCCAAAAGCTTGGCGCCATTCGCCTCGATAGCCGCGTGGACAAGCTGGAATCTAAGATTAACTACAAAGCAAAGCCTGCGCTGTGCGCGCTTATCCGCGATGCGCAGCGTGGCGAATGCTGCGGTCGCTACGAGATCGATGCCATTCGCTATTTGCCGACAGACGCCGGCGCGGCGTGGCGCTATGAGGTTACCTGGGCTGGAGACCCTCAGTGCGCACCTGAGCTCCAGATTTTCGATACGCATATGAATGCCATCGATGTCACCGTGCATGTGTTTGAATCGCAGATCGATGTGCCGCAGCAGGACGGATGCCGCGTCAATAAAACGTTTCTGAGCGTTGAGATGCCTCAGGATATACGAGATTTTGTCGCGATTGTGAGCGATCCCACAGAGCAGATCCAGAGCGGGTTTTGCGCCATGGATGGTCGCCTGTACAACGGCATGGTCGACGACAGCTGGAACCGTATGAAGGACGCGCGTGCAGACGACGCAGCTTATCGACGTTGGTTTGAGCAGCATCGCGCAAAGCCGGGCGATTTGGCGTGCCAGCGTGTCGCTTCGGCGGCCTTTGCCTATAGGCCGCTCGTGAGCATTGTGGTGCCGTGCTACAAGACCGATCGAGTCTACCTGCGCGAGCTGCTGGACTCGGTGCTAGCCCAGAGCTATGACAACTGGGAATTGCTCCTTATGGATGCCTCACCTGAATGGGATGCGGTTGCCGACCTTGCGGCAGGCGCCCACGACGAGCGCGTTCGTCGCTTTGGGCTGCCCGGCAACGGCGGCATTGTGG
>CABUCA010000026.1 GCA_902489965.1 uncultured Collinsella sp. | reverse complement strand
GTGAGCTCCATCGACTCGCGCGCGGGCGCGGCCCAGGCTGCCGCCGGTGCCGCCGTGCCCACCATCTCGCGCGGACGCGTGACCTTTGTCGATGCCGCCCTGCCGCAGGGCGTGGTGGTGCCCGATGCCAACCTGGCCGTGTTCTCGATCGCCGACCTCAACGCCCGCATGGACGCCAACCGCGCGCGCAGCCGCCGCAAGGTGGACATTACGCAGATCACGTTCCCGTTTAAGCCGGGCGACTACGTGGTGCACGCCACTCACGGCATCGCGCTCTTTAGCGAGATCGCGCGCCAGGAAGTGGGCGGCAAAGAGCGCGACTACTTCTTGCTGGAATATGCCGACGGCGACAAGCTCTACGTGCCGCTCGAGCAGGTCGACCGTATCACGCGCTATGTTGGCCCCGACGGCGACAAGCCGCGCCTGACCAGGCTCAACACCGCAGACTGGACGCGGGCCACCAACAAGGCGCGCAAGAACGCTAAAAAGCTGGCGTTTGACCTGGTCGATCTGTATACGCGCCGCTCGTCGATCACCGGTATCGCCTGCCCGCCCGACACGCCCGAGCAGATCGAGATGGAGCAGAGCTTCCCCTACGACGAGACACGCGACCAGCTGGAGGCTATCGCCGACATCAAGGCCGACATGGAGGCGCCCAAGCCCATGGACCGCCTGCTGTGCGGTGACGTGGGCTTTGGCAAGACCGAGGTCGCCCTGCGCGCGGCCTTTAAGTGCGTGGACTCCGGCCGTCAGGTCATGGTGCTCTGCCCCACGACCATTCTGGCCCAACAGCACTACGAGACATTCTTTGAGCGCTTTGCCCCGTTTGGCCTGGAGGTCGAGGTGCTCAGCCGCTTCCGCACCCCGGCGCAGCAAAAGCGCGCGCTCAAGGCGTTTGCCGAGGGCACGATTGATGTACTCATCGGCACGCACCGCTTGCTTTCTGCCGATGTGAACCCCAAGAACCTGGGCATGGTGATCATCGACGAGGAGCAGCGCTTTGGTGTGCAGCACAAGGAGCAGCTCAAAAACCTGCGCGAGCAAATCGACGTGCTCACGCTCTCGGCAACGCCGATTCCGCGAACCATGCAGATGGCAACGAGCGGCGTGCGCGACATGAGCCTGATCACCACACCGCCCACCGGGCGTCGTCCCGTGATCGTGCACGTGGGGGAGTACGACCCCGACGTGGTGAGCGCGGCGATTCGCCTGGAGGTGGGCCGCGGCGGTCAGGTGTATTACGTGTCCAACCGCGTCAAGACCATCGACGATGCCGTGGCGCGCGTGCACGAGGCCGCGCCCGAGGCGCGCGTGGGCGTGGCGCACGGCAAGATGAGCCCGCGCGAGGTCGAGGACGTGATGATTGAGTTCGCGACCAAAAAGATCGACGTGCTCATCGCCACGACCATCGTGGAGAGCGGCATCGACAACGCGACCGCCAACACGCTGATCATCGAGGATTCGCAGCGCCTGGGCCTGGCACAGCTCTACCAGCTTAAGGGCCGTGTGGGCCGCTCGGCCACGCAGGCCTATGCGTACTTTATGTTCCCGGGTGAGCTGCCGCTCACCGAGGAGGCCACGGCGCGCCTGACCGCACTTTCCGAGTTCCAGGACTTGGGCAGCGGCATGCACATCGCCATGCGCGACCTGGAGATTCGCGGTGCCGGCTCGCTCATGGGCGCCGAGCAGCACGGCAACCTGTCGAGCGTGGGCTTTGACCTGTTTACGCAGATGCTGGGCCAGGCCGTGGCCGAGGCGCGCGGCGATGACGACGCCGGCGTGGAGGCGGCGAGCGTGGGCATTAACCTGCCGGCCGATTACTTCTTGTCCGAGGAGTACCTGCCGGCGGTGGACCAGCGCGTGCTCGTGTACCGCAAGCTCGCGGCGGCCGAGGACCTGGAGAGCATCGACGAGGTGCAGGAAGAGACCGAGGCTGCGCACGGTGAACTGCCGTTGGCGGGGCTCAACCTGTTCAACCGCGCGCGCATCCGTATCCGCGGCGAGCGCCTGGGACTCGAGAGCGTCACGCTCAGCGGCGGACGCATCACGTTTTTGGGCGTCGACGTGCCCAAGAAGGTGGCCTATGAGCTTAAGACCCGCTATGGCGCGGTGAACTTCCCCAAGAGCCGCAAGCTGTCGGTGCCCTACAAGGCGGGCGCCGGCGCGGGCAGCGGCCTGGGTCGCGGTCTCGACGCCAACGACGGCACCGGCCCCGTTGCCGTGGCACTCATGCTGCTGCAGCAGCTGGGCGCGTCCGACGATGACTAACGGGTCGACGCCGTAAACGCCCCATTTGGGCAATCTGGTTCCATTGAAAGGAAAGTATGTTCGGGTACATCTACAAGAAAGACGCCGCTGCTATCGCGGTTATCCTTGCCCTCTGCCTGGGCGTGGGCAGTTTCTTCGATTATCAGATCTCGAGCGCGCTGTTCAACATCGGCAGCATGTACGGCCGCTTTATCGAGGCGGCCGGCGAGCTGCCGTTTGAGCTGACGGCGAGCGTTGCGGGCGTTATGCTCGTGCGCTCGGCACGCCCCGATTCTAAGACGAGCAAGTGGCTTGCCGCGCTGGGCGTTCTGATCAACGTGGCCCTGGTCGGCTATGAGATCATTGGATCGCTCCGGGTTGGCGGCAAACTCATCGCGGCTCAGTTGGTGCTGACGTTTGTGCTGGTCATCGTCGCCAACCTTATCGTCTATCGCCTCACGCGCACGACCGAGCCCGACGAGCTCACACGCTGGGCGTTGATGGTGCTTGCCGTGTGGGTCGCTCAGGCCATCATCCTCAACGTGATCGTCAAGCCGCTGTGGTCGCGCCCGCGCATGCGCGTGATCGAGGTGACGCAAGGGCTCGAGTTTCAGCCGTGGTGGGTGATCGGCAACCCCGACAAGTGGGCCTATATTGCCGCCGGTGTCGTCAAGGACGGCTTTAAGTCGTTTGCGAGTGGACACACGGCGCACGCGGCGATCGGCCTGATGCTCGCTGGGCTTCCCGCAGCAGCCTTTAAGGAAAAGCCTTCGCGTCGCCGCGTGCTCTTTTGGGCGGCAGCGGCCGTCGCGGCGCTCGTCGCCTTTGGGCGCATCGTGATTGGAGCACACTTTTTGAGTGACGTGAGCTGCGGTTTTGCTCTGGTGCTGGCACTTGAGTGTCTTGCCGCGCGCATTGCCTATCCCAACGGCGTACAATAGCTCCGTTTGAATCATCTGCCGATACCCGGTAAGAGAGGATTGCCATGCTCGCGTTCAACAACGATTATTCCCACGGCGCACACCCGGCGGTGCTGCAGGCGCTCGTCGATACCAACATGGAGCCGCAGCCCGGCTATGGTACCGATGCACACACCGAGCGTGCCAAGCAGCTTATCCGCGAGGCCTGTCAGGTCCCCGATGCCGACGTGTTTTTTCTGGTGGGCGGCACGCAGGCCAACGCGACGGTGATCGACATGCTGCTCGCGCCGTACGAGGGCGTCGTTGCTGCTGAGACTGGCCACGTCGCCTGCCACGAGGCGGGCGCCATCGAGTTTGGCGGCCACAAGGTGCTCACCATCCCCGGCTACGAGGGCAAGATGCACGCCGAGGATCTGGAGAACTATATCCAGGTGTTCTACGAAAACGAGAGCTACGAGCACACGGTGTTTCCGGGTGCCGTGTACGTGAGCCTATCGACCGAGTACGGCACGCTGTACTCCAAGGCCGAGCTCGAGGCGATTCACGCGGTGTGCCAGAAGCGCGAGATTCCGCTGTTTGTGGACGGTGCTCGCCTGGCCTATGCGCTGGCGGCCGATGAGTGCGACATTGCCCTGCCCGAGCTGGCGCGACTGTGCGACGTGTTCTACATCGGCGGCACCAAGTGCGGCGCGCTTTGCGGCGAGGCCGTGGTGTTCTGCGGCGTGCACGCCCCGGCGCATCCCATTCCGCGTATTAAGCAGCATGGCGCACTGCTTGCCAAGGGCCGCCTGACGGGTGTGCAGTTCGAGGCTCTTTTTACCGACGGCCTGTATTTTGAGATTGGTCGCCAGGCGATTGAGACCGCTCAGGCGCTGCGTCGCGTGCTGCACGAGCGCGGCTACCAGTTCTTCTTGGAGACGCCGACCAACCAGCAGTTCGTGATTCTGCCCAACGAGGACATGGCCCGCATTCGCGAGCATGCGGCGATCGAGTACTGGGAAAAGTACGACGATACCCACACGGTAGTGCGTTTTTGCACCAGCTGGGCCACAACGCAGGAGGATATCGACGCGCTGGCGGCTGTCCTGTAGCCTGATGTAATGACAAGGGGCCGCCCTGCGCCTGGGCTTGGCGCAGGGCGGCCTTTGCTTTTGGGGAGAAGGGTTGTATGACCGAGATGTCCGAGCCGACGATTCGTCTGGCGACGCCCGATGATGCGCCGGCGTTGCTTGCCATCTATGAGCCGTATGTGCGCCAGACGGCGATTACCTGCGAATACGAGGTGCCGAGCGTTGAGGAGTTCGCCGGGCGCATCGAGCGTACACTCAAGCGCTATCCGTATCTGGTGATGGAGCTGGACGGGCGTCCGGTTGGCTATGCCTATGTGAGTTCGCTCAACAGCCGCGAGGCATACGACTGGTCGGTCGAGACGTCGATCTACCTGGCGCGCGACGTGCGTCACGGCGGGCTGGGCCGCAAGCTGCACGATGCGCTCAAACAATGCCTGGTCGCGATGGGCATCACCAACATGTGCGCGCTCATCGCCGTGCCGCACGATAAGGACGACGAGTACCTGACGCACAACAGTCAGGACTTCCATGCCCATATGGGATATCGCTTGGTGGGTGCTTTCGACCGCTGCGCCCAAAAGTTCGGCCGCTGGTACGACATGTGCTGGATGGAGCTGGTCCTGGCCGAGCGCACGCCCAACCAACCTAAGCCAACCTGGTTCCCCGACCTCCCCAAACCTACCATTTAGGGACAGGTTTATTTTGGCAGGTTAGCCGATGGGCTCGGTGTATTTGGCGCGGTCGGTGCGCTGGATGCGCTTGGAGACGTGGAGCGGGCGGCCGTCGGTGTCGTAGACGTAGTCGGTGATCAGGATCAGCGCCTGCCCGCGCTTGACGTTGAGCAAAAACGCCTCGTTTTGCGAGGCGTAGCACACCTCAAAGGTCTTATGCCCCTGTGCCGGCGCGCGATGGAATTCTTGGCGCAGCGTCGCGTAGAGCGAACCATTGATATCGCGATCGATGAGTGCTTCAAAGCTCGGTGGTAGATAGGTAGTCTCCAGGCACAGCGGCGCATCGTCCAGATAACGCAGACGGACAAGTTTGACGAGCTTGCTGCCCACGGTGACATCGAAGAACTTGGCAGCATTGCCCGCGGCCTTGGCAAAGCCCGAGTCCACCGTGCGCGTGGTGGGCTTCATGCCCTGACCCTGGACCTGTGCCGTATAGCTCGAAAACACCAGGTTGTTCTCGTGGAGCGCCGGCGTGTCGGCCACAAAGGCGCCGCGCCCGCGCTCGGTGCGAACCAGGCCCTCATCAGCTAGTACCTTAAGGGCATGGCGCACGGTGCTGCGCGACAGACCCGATTCGTCCATGAGTTCCATCTCGGACGGCAGCTTGTCTCCACGTGCGTAGGTGCCGGAGGCGATGCGGTCGCGCAGTATGCCCGCCAAGCGCTCGTATTGGGTCAGTCTCTTTTTAGATGAAGCGTTCATGCGATCAACCTGTATCTAACTTGTATACGTATCTAATCAAGCATGTATTCAATACAACAACAAAACCGCTGGTATCCAGTTATCGAAAACCGCATCAGCAAAATTTCTAAGACAAATATAGCATACAACTAGTCGACATAACCAAAACATGTATGTAACTTGCATGCCATCGAGAGCATCAAACGAGAAGAAAGGCTGATGCACGATGACCACTCAGGAACAGGTTAAGGACGTCGTCTCCCAGGTTTTGGCTGACAAGGCGGACAAGGGCGGTATCAAGCGCGTCGTGTGGATTGGCGCCGGCGGATCCAACGGCGGCAACTATCCTGCCCAGTACTTTATGGAGCACGAGGCCACGCAGGTCGTGAGCTCCAGCTACACCAGCAACGAGTTCGTGCACGCAACCCCTGCCTACGTCAACGAGAATACCCTGGCCGTCGTCGTGTCCATGCGCGGCACCAAGGAGACCATCGTCGCCGCCCAGGTCGCCAAGGACCACGGCGCCAGCACCATCGCCATCTATGTCGACGAGTCCGGCCTCACCGAGGTCTGCGACTACAAGATCCAGTATGACAGCCTGGCCGTCGATGAGTCCTGCATGGGCCGTACCAACTCCGCCGTCGTGACCATGATCGCCATGGAGCTTACGCAGCAGACCGAGGGCTATGCCGAGTACGAGACCGCTATGGCCGCCTTCGACTTGGTCGACCCCATCTATCGCAAGGCCGTCGAGTACACCCGTCCGCTCGCTGCCAAGTGGGCCGAGCAGAACGCCGACAAGCCCTGCATTAATGTCATGGCTCAGGGTCCGCTTTTTGGTGCCGCTTACGTCTTTAGCATCTGCAACGTGCAGGAGATGCTGCAGATCGACTCCTGTACCATCAACACCTGCGACTTCTTCCACGGCCCCTTCGAGATCCTGGACAAGCGCACCTCGCTGTTCCAGCTCATCAGCGTCGGCCGCAGCCGCTGCAACGACGAGCGCGGCATCCGCTTCGTCAACCAGTACGGTGGCGAGCGCGTCTATCAGCTCGACGCCAAGGAGCTCGGCCTCAACGACATCAAGGACAGCGTGAGCGAGTACTTCAACCACCTGATCTTTGCCCCGATCCTCAACAATGTGTACATGCGCGCGCTCTCTGCCGTTACCCACAAGGACTACATGACGCGCCGCTACATGTGGAAGCTGGACTACTAGGGGATAGAGCGGCCTAACAGCTCGATGTCCTCATAAGTTGCGGTGGAATAGTTCCTGCTTGGGGGCTTGAAGCCTCTATTTAGGAACTATTTCACCGCAACCGCCCAGTAATCCGCTGGGGGCGGAGGAAAACGGATCACTTATCCGCTCGCCGATTTGTGTCTTGAAAAATGTATATAACGACTATAACGTAGTACGAAACATATTGGAAACAATACCGAGGAGGCTGCGTTGAAGAAGAGCAATCTGGGCTATGTGCTGGTGCTGATCGCCGCGCTTATGTGGGGCAGCATCGGAATCTTTGTAAACGGCATCTCGGCCATGGGCGTTTCGTCCCAGAGCATGGCTGCCTTTCGCTTGTTGGTCGGAGCGCTTATCTTGGCGCCGGTCCTGATGTTTATGGGCTGCCGTCCGGGTGAGGGGTCTACCGTGGCTCAGGGTCCGCTGGCCCTGTTCAAGGCAAGCCCTAAAGAGCTTGTTCCTTGTGCGCTTGTTGGCATCGTCGGTTTGGCCGCCGCTAACACCTGCTATTACGAGTGCATGGGCGAGGTGGGCATGTCCACGGCCTCGGTGCTGCTCTACACCTCGCCGGTGTTTGGCGTCATGCTCGGCCGCGTGCTTTATCGCGAGGACGTGACCCCCAACAAGCTCGTTGCCATTGTCTTTAACATCGTAGGCTGCGTGCTTGCAGTGACCAATGGCGACCTTTCCGGTTTTCATTTTTCGGTTTGGGGCGTCACGTCGGGCGTGATTGCAGGCCTTTGTGGTGCGTCGCTCGCGGTGTTTAGCCGAATAGCAACCAAGACGGTCCACCCGCTGGCTGTCACGTTTTGGGGCTTTGTTTTTGGCGGTGCGGTTATGGCAGCTATCGCGGCTCCGTGGCCGGATGTCGCCGCGGCAATGTCGCCACAGCTGCTGCTGCTGTTCCTTGGCTTTGGACTCATCCCCACAGCCGTTGCTTACATCTTATATATGCAGGGTCTGTCCATGGGGCTCGAGACATCGAAAGTTCCCGTCGTAATGTCTTTCGAGACGGTCGTCACCGTACTGGTGGGCATTGGTGTCTACGCCGAGCCCGCCGGCGCGATTAAAGTCCTGGGCATCGTGCTGGTGCTCGCGTCCATCCTGATTATGAACACCGACTTCTCCAAGCTGCGCAACAGTGTGTTTGTCGGTCATGTCATTGAGAGCATGACCTTTAAGCCCAACGCGTGGTGGACCGAAAAATCTCAGGACATGGATCTGTTTAAGGAACGCACCGGCATTGCGCTGGAACCCACCGTACAGGAAAGCCCCTGGTACTTCGTGCGATAGGGGATTGCGCGCAGGGTCTGACCTGGGGTTATCCAGCTAGCGCCGGCCTACCCAGCCCAACGTTTCGAGTACGTTAAACCCGTCAACGGTCGATTTTCACCCGCGAACGGTCTTTATACTAATTAGCAATATAAGCAACGTATAAGACGTTATAATGACCATAACGAAAAGGAGGAGGCAAGATGAATCAGATCATTCTCGCATCTCATGGCGGCCTGGCCGCAGGCGCCAAAGACACGCTCGAGATGGTTCTCGGCGACGTGTCGAACGTCCACGTCGTGTCGCTTGCTCGTGACGACAAGGAGCCCATCACCAATAAGGTTGAGGCTATGATCGCCACGTTCAACGCGGACGACACCGTCTATGTGCTGACCGATATGCTCGGCAGCTCGGTCAACAACAACATGGTCGAGCTTTCCAAGAACGGCACGAAGTTCACGGTTGTCAGCGGTTTCAACATCCCGCTGGCTCTCACGCTCGCTATGAGCCCCGCCCCCGTCAAGGGCGCCGAGCTCGCGGCCCTCATCAACGAGGCCCGCACCGGTCTGACCAATCCCAACGCACCGGTCGAGGCCGCCGCGGCTCCCGCCAAGAAGGCCAAGGCGTCCCGTCACAGCTCCGGTCCCGCCAAGATCGTCCTCGCACGTCTTGACTACCGTCTGCTGCACGGCCAGGTCGTCTTTACCTGGACCACCAAGGTTCAGGCCGAGCGCATCATCGTCGTCGACAACGCTGCCGCCAACGATGACATCAAGAAGGGCGCTCTTAAGCTGGCCAAGCCCCAGGGCGTGCGCCTGAACGTCTTCACCGTCGAGCGTGCCCTCGCCAAGATGGACAAGCTCAACACCCTCGGCGAGCGCGTCATGTTCGTCTTTGGCAACACGGCCGAGATGCTGCAGTTCTGCCAGGGCTACAAGCTCGACGCCATCAACCTGGGCGCCACCGCCAACCACGACGGTGCCGATCAGGTCGGCGGCAAGGACAGCTCCGTCTTCTTCGACGCCGCCCAGAAGGCCGACGTCAACCAGCTGCTCGACATGGGCATCAAGCTCTATGTCCAGCAGACCCCTACGTATCAGAGCGTCGACATCGACGCCAAGCTGTAATCAACCAGGCTTTTGCCTGACTGAAAGGAGAAGGGTATGAATACGTTCATCAGTGCGGTGCTCGTCGGCCTCGTCGGCGTGTTCTGCATGTGGGACTCCCGCCTGCTCGGTCGTCTTAACTTCGAGCAGCCCCTCGTTGGCGCTACGCTCGTCGGTCTGCTGCTGGGCGATGTGCCCACCGGCCTTGCCGTCGGTGCCGCCGTCGAGCTCGTGTCCATGGGCCTGGTGCAGGTCGGCGCTGCCGTTCCGCCCGATATGGTCCTGGGCGGCATCGTGGCCGCTGCCTTCGCATGCCTGACCGATGCTTCCGCCGAGACCGCCATGACGATCGCCATCCCGGTCGCCGTCCTGGGTCAGCTCCTCGGCATTGTCTTCCGTTCCATCATCGCCGCCCTCACCCATGTGGCCGATAGCGCGATCGATAACGGAAAGTTCAAGACCGCCTACCGTATGCACATCTGCGCCGGCTCCGGTCTGTACGCCATCATGTACTTCCTGCCGATCTTCCTCGCCGTCTTTGTTGGCACCGACCTGGTTCAGGCCATCGTCAACATGGTTCCCGAGTGGCTGTCCACTGGTCTTAACGTTTCGACCAAGATCATGACCGCCTACGGCTTGGCCCTGCTGCTCACCATGATGATCAAGAAGGGTATGACTCCGTTCCTGTTCATCGGTTTCCTGCTCGCCGCTTACCTCAACCTGTCCGTCATCGCGGTCGCTCTGATCGGTGTGTGCCTGGCTGTCGTCTTCATGGGCTTCAAGTTCAACGGTTCCCATGCAGCCGCCGGTGTCGATTCCGACTACGATCCGCTCGAAGACGACGAAGACTAAGGAGGAACACACTATGGCAACCGCAACCAAGGACGTGTCCCTGAACAAGAAGGTCAGCCAGTTCTTCTGGCGCTCCTGGGCCATCCAGGCCTCTTGGAACTACGAGCGTCAGATGAACATGGGCTTCCTCTACGGCATGGTTCCCACGCTCGACCGCCTCTATCCGGACGAGTCCGACCCCAAGCAGCTCGCTGCTAAGAAAGAGGCTTACCACCGTCACATGGCGTTCTACAACTGCACCCCGCAGACGAGCGCCTTTATCCTGGGCCTCACCGCCTCCATGGAGGAGGAGTACGCCAAGGATCCCGAGAACTTCGATCCCGATTCGATCAACGCGGTCAAGACCTCCCTCATGGGTCCGCTTTCCGGCATCGGTGACTCCTTCTTCCAGGGTACCATCCGCGTTATCGCTTTTGGCCTGGGCGTTCAGCTGGCTCAGCAGGGCTCCATCATGGGCCCGATCCTGGCCATGCTCATCTCCATCGTCCCCTCTGTGCTGATCACTTGGTTCGCAGCCAAGATGGGCTATCAGGGCGGCCACGAGTACCTGAGCAAGCTTCAGGGCGGCGACCTCATGGAGAAGCTCATGTATGTCTGCGGCATCGTGGGCCTTATGTCCGTGGGCGGCATGATCGCTACGCTGATCGGCGCCACCACCCCGCTGCAGTTCGCTGAGGGCACCGTTGTTATCCAGGACATCCTGGACGGCATGATGCCCCAGATGATCTCCCTCGGCCTCACCGGCCTTATGTACTGGCTCATCAAGAAGAACGTCAACACCGGTTGGCTTCTCGTGATCGCCATCGTGGGCGGCATCGCCCTCTCCGCGGCCGGCATTCTGGCCTAGTCGCGACCAAGCGCCTAACCGCTTTCCCCCGGGGGCCTGCCTGGCATCCCATACCCCAGGCAGGCTTCCATCCCCAAAATGCGACAATGGGACAGTCCCCTTGTCGCATCCTCAACGGACCGGCGACTCGGTCCAAACCACGGTAACCCTGCGAGCGCCCGGCAATGTGGCGCCGCAAAAATCGAAAGGAATGTGTCAGATGTACGAGATCGACCTTAACCTCCCTAAGCAGATCGTCGCTGACGTCCTGTCCAACCACGAGATCCACAGTGTCGCCTTCGTCGGCTGCGGTGCTTCCATGTCCGACCTGTACCCCGCCAAGTACTTCCTGGCCAACAACACGGACAAGCTGAACGTTCAGATCTTCACCGCTAACGAGTTCAACTACGACACGCCTTCCTGGGTCAACGAGCACACCTTCGTGATCACCTGCTCCCTCGGTGGCTCCACGCCCGAGACCGTCGAGGCCAACAAGACCGCCAAGAAGCACAACTGCCCGGTCGTCTCCCTCACCAACAAGGCTGGCTCCGCTCTGACCGTCGACGCCGACCACGTCATCGTCCACGGCTTCCACGCCAACTATGCCGCCAAGGCCGAGAAGCCTGGCTACGCCATCGCTCTCGCTCTCGAGATCCTTCAGCAGACCGAGGGCTATGATCACTACGAGGATATGATCACCGGCCTCACCAACATCTTCGACCTGTGCGAGAACGCCGCTCAGCACTGCACGAAGCTTGCCAAGAAGTTCGCTGAGGACTTCAAGGACGACAAGATGATCTACTTCATGGCTTCCGGTGCCTCCGAGAAGATGGCCTACTCTCACGCCGCCTTCCTGTTCACCGAGATGCAGTGGATCGACGCCGCCGCCTACAACACCGGCGAGTACTTCCACGGCCCGTTCGAGGTTTCCACCGAGGGTAAGCCCTACGTCTTCTTCATGTCCGATGGTGCTACCCGTCCGATGGACGCCCGCGCCCTCACCTTCCTTGAGCGCATGGGCGCCAAGGTCGCTCTGATCGACTCCAAGGACTACGGTCTGGCCGACGCCGTGCCGGCGAGCGTCATCACCTACTTCAACCCGCTGCTGCACCTCGCCGTTATGCGCGAGTACGGCAACCAGATCGCCGAGGCCCGTCAGCACCCGCTGACCATGCGTCGCTACATGTGGAAGCTTTCCTACTAATCACAAGTAAGTAAACCTTACGGGTTGATCGAGAGGGGATGGGGTTTGCGCCCCCTCCCCTTTTTTGCTCTTGAGAGGAGATGCGTATGATCAAGGCAGTGCTGTTTGACATGGACGGCGTGCTGGTCGATACCGAGTGGTTCTACAACCGTCGTCGCGTGGCGTTTATGGAGGAGAAGGGCTTTCACTTTGACGAGATCCCCGATCTTTCGGGGTCTAACGAGCCCGCCATTTGGAAGTCGCTGGTACCTGACGATGTTGAGCTGCGCGAGCGCCTGCGCGTGGAGTACAAGCAGGTCTACAGCCCAGACCATCCCGTTCCGTATGCCGAGCTGCTCAACGAGCAGACGGAGCCGGTGATGCGCAAGCTGCACGAGCGCGGCGTGAAGTGCGCCATCGCAAGCTCGTCCTATCGCGAGCTCATTGACGAGCTGGTGGGGATTGCCGGTATCGCCGACGTGCTGGACTACACCATCAGCGGTCACGAGTGCAGTGCGTTTAAGCCCGACCCCGAGATCTACCTGCGTGCCATGGAGGCGCTGGGTGTGGAGCCTACCGAGTGCCTGGTTATCGAGGACTCGCCTTTGGGCATCGAGGCCGGCAAGCGCTCCGGCGCCCGCGTCCTGGCACTGCGTCCGCACGAGGGCGTCAACCTCGATCAATCGCGAGCCGATGCCGTTATCGATAATCTGACCGACATTTTGGCCGCTTTGTAGCGTCAATCCGCCGCAAGAAGCACTGATTCACGCGTCTTTTGCTGCGGATTGGCTTAATTTGTCATCTATTTGGATCCGTTTGGCTTCGATTCGGATTAAGTGAGTAGACTTTTTGGCGCAGGCCGAGCACAATGCATATCTTCCTTTGTAAAACCGCAGGTCACAGGGGTGGCGGTTTTGGGTGTGCTCTGCAGGTCGCGTAAAGTTTACTCACTTGTAATTTGGGCCTTTGGTCGTGGGGTTGCTGGTCCCGCTTTGGTTGTCGGGAGAGGGTGAATTGAAGCGCCCCCGCACGCTCCATGCTACAATCGCGGACATACCCCACAACTACATCTGCCTTCGAAAGGAGCCTGCGTGGCGAACGCCATCGATCAGCTCACGGACCGCGTGCTCATGCTCGGCCGTCTCACCATCGTTCGCCGCGCTATTACCGCCGTGGCGGTCACAATTTCCGCCATTCTCCAGACATTTCTGATCCAGGCGTTCATCCAGCCCGCCGACTTGCTTCCGAGCGGTCTTACCGGCGTCGCGGTCCTGCTCGATCGCGTTACCTCGCTCGGCGGCGTTCACATCGACATCTCGCTCGGTATGCTCGCGCTCAACATCCCCGTGGCGCTCCTATGCTGGAGCGGCATTAGCAAGCGCTTCGTCATCTTCTCGATGATGCAGGTCGTGCTCTCATCGCTGTTCCTCAACGTCTTTCACTTCGCACCGTTTTTGGGCGACAAGATTATGCTCATCATTTTTGGCGGCGTGGTCTCGGGTCTGGGCGCTGCCATCGCGCTTAAGTCCGGCGCATCCACCGGCGGTACCGACTTTATCGCGCTGTGGGTTTCCAACCACACGGGCAAGACCATCTGGGGCGTCATCTTTGGTTTCAACTGCTTTATCCTGGCGATCTTTGGCTTTATGTTTGGCTGGGACAAGGCGGCGTACTCCATCGTGTTCCAGTTTATTTCGACCAAGACCATCGACAGCTTCTATCGTCGCTACGACCGCGTGACGCTGCAGATCACGACGCGCAAGGCGGACGAGGTCATGACCGCCTATGTTGACCATTTTCAGCACGGCATTAGCTGCGCCGAGGTCATTGGCGGATACAGCCGCGAGAGGATGTACCTGCTGCACGCCGTTGTATCGACCTACGAGAGCCAGGACATTATCAAGCTGGTGTGCGACATTGATCCCGGCGCCGTGATCAACGTGTTCCACACGCTCAACTTTGTGGGCGGCTGGTGGGGCGGGCATGTCGACGAGCCCATGCCCACGGCCGTACCCGATCCCGACAAGCCCGCGCGCATGGCCAGCAGGCAGGCGCGCCTCAGTGAACAGGACAGCCTGCAGCAGGACGACGGCAGGTAAGGATTTGCTGTATGCGGTGTATCGTTTTATCATTATGAGGTAACATGAAACTAGACGTTATATACGTATTAGTTATTTCAATATTTCGATAAGAGTGATTAGATATGCCTGCGCCCAAAAATGCACCGCTTTACCAGCAGATTTACGACGAAATCAAGGATGCGATCGAGAAAGGTGTTTATGCACCCAAGGAGCGTATTCCGTCCGAGCTTGAGCTAGCCGAGCAGTACGACGTGAGCCGCATTACGGTGCGCCGCGCCGTCGAGGAGCTGTGCTCCGATGGCTACCTGGTTAAGCAGCAGGGCCGTGGCACCTTTGTCTCCACGCCGCACATCAACCGCCAGTTCCACGCTTCGACGCTGCAGACGTTTACCGCGCTGTGTGCCGATAATGACATGAAGGCGGGCGCGCATGTGGTCGATCGCCAGATTGTGCCGGCACGTCAAAACGAGATGGAGTTCTTTGGCCTGCAGAAGGACGCGCTGCTGCTGCACATCAAGCGCGTGCGTACGGCCGACGGCGAGCCCATTTTTGAGGAGAACATCTTTGTGCCGTTTGACGCCTACCGTGAGCTGTTGACGGCCGATCTTGAGGACAAGTCGATTTTTGCCGAGGTCGAGCGTGTTGGCGGAACGCCGATTGTCTCGGTTGGCTACCGCACGGTCGAGGCCGTTCGTGCCAATACCGAGCAGGCGGCCGAGTTGGGCATTGCTCCGCACGATCCACTGCTCAACCTGCGTGCCGGCTTTACCGGTCCCAATGGCGAGCCGGTCCTGATGGGTAAGCAGTACTACGTGGGATCGCGCTACGTTATGGTCATGTAAGTTACGCGGTTTTACCAAACCGCGTAACGGCTCGACGCTGCAAACGCCCCTAAGCGGCAATCTGACGTTCAATCGTCGGTCGCGTACCGAAGTACGCTTCCCTCCTCTTTCACGTCACCTTGCTCGCTTAGGGGCGTTTTCGCTGACCCATACCCAGCCAGCGACGTTTCCGCGCTTGTCAAGAGACTAGTCATTGGGGACGTTCTTAAACGGCCAGTCATTCAAGAACGTCCCCAATGACTACCCGCAGAATGAGCGTGGCTGAGAGCCGGGCGACGCCGGTCCGCGTGGCGGCGTATAATCGGCGGCAGATGACTTGGACGTTAGGAAATCATGACCGATAGCATGCAGCAGATGGCGCTCGACACGCTCGGCGCCTATTTTGGCTACACCTCGTTTCGCCCGGGGCAGGACCGCATGGTGGATGCGATTCTTGCAGGCCGCGATGCGCTGGGTGTTATGCCCACGGGCGCCGGCAAGTCCATTTGCTACCAGGTGCCCGCGCTCATGCTGCCCGGCATCACCTTTGTGGTGAGTCCGCTGCTGTCGCTTATGGAGGACCAGACCCGTGCGTTGCTCGCGGCGGGTGCGCGACCCAGCTATCTCAACTCCAGCCTTACTCCGGCCCAGCAAAACACCGTGCTCAAGCGGGCGCGCGAGGGCCGCTATCAGCTTATGTACGTGGCGCCCGAGCGCCTGCTCGAGCCGCGTTTTTTAGCCTTTGCGCAGGAAGCCGCGGTGGACGGCGGCATTGGCGTGCCGCTTGTGGCCATTGACGAGGCCCACTGCGTGAGCCAATGGGGCCAGGATTTCCGCCCCGCCTATCTGCAGATTCGCGAGTTCATCGATTCCCTACCGCAGCGCCCCATCGTGGCGGCCTTTACCGCCACGGCGACCGAGCGCGTGCGTGCGGACATTCAGCAGATGCTCGGTCTGCAAAACCCCGCGACGGTGGTGACGGGCTTCGATCGCAAGAACCTCTACTTTGGCTGCGAGGAGATGGGCGACAAGGCCAAGGCCGCGTGGGTGCGCGACTATGTGATTGCGCATTCGAGCGAGAGCGGCATCGTGTATTGCTCGACTCGCAAGACGGTCGATGCGCTGGCCGCGGAGCTTGCCGAGGCGCTGGGCCCCAGCGGCATTCGTGTGGGGCGCTACCATGCCGGCATGGGCAACGACGCCCGCCGCCAGAGCCAGCGTGCCTTTATCGACGACGACATCCAGGTGATGGTTGCCACCAACGCCTTTGGCATGGGCATCGACAAGCCCAACGTGCGTTACGTGATTCACAACAACGTGCCCGAGAGCATCGAGGCCTACTACCAGGAGGCGGGCCGCGCCGGCCGAGATGGCGACCCGGCCAGCTGCCATCTGCTGTGGAACGGTAACGATTTCCGCATGCGGCGCTTTTTGATCGACCGCGGCGATGCGGCCGACGAGGCGCTTGACGACGAGCAGCGCGCGTGGGCGCTCCAGAACCGTTATCGCCTGCTCAGCCAGATGGAGGGCTACTGCAATACCACCGGCTGCCTGCGCGAATACATGCTGCGCTACTTTGGCGACGAAGCCGCGGCCGAGCATGCGGTTGCGGCTGCTGCGGGCGGCACCACAGACGACGCCGAGGGCTGCGGCAACTGTAGCAACTGCCTCACGCAGTTCGAGGTCGAGGACGTCACCGACATGGCCCGCGCCGCCGTGCGCTATGTGGCCACGCGCCCTATGCGCTTTGGCAAGTCGCTGATCGCCGACGTGCTTCACGGCGGCAACACCGAGCGCATTCGCCAGATGCATCTGGACGAGGATCGCGGCTACGGCGAGCTGTCGAGCGAATCGGTCGGGCGCATCAAGGACATCATCGGCCAGCTGTGCGGGCGGGGCTACCTGGCCACCTCGCAGGGGCAGTACCCGGTCGTGGGACTGGGTCCGCGTGCCGGCGAGGTCGAGGACGAGGCGTTCGTCTTTACCGTTAAGCGTCGCGCGTCCAAGCGCAAGGCCTCGGCCCGCGCCCGCCGCGCCGTCGATCTGCTGCGCGAGGAGGCCGAGCTGGACCAGCACCCGCGCGTTGGCGACGATGCCGAGCTGTTCGAGCGCCTGCGTGCTCTCCGCAAGGAGATCTCGACCGAGCTGGAGATGGCGCCGTATATGGTCTTTTCCGACAAGGCCCTGCGCGGCCTGTGCCGCCTGCGTCCGCAGACGCGCGAGGAGCTGATCCAGGTCAACGGCATTGGCGAGAAAAAAGCCGACGCCTTTGGCGAGCAGTTTATGGCGGCGATTGAAGAATTTGAGTCCGAGCATGCGCGGGATGGAGCGTAACGATGGCATTCGACGATAAAACCGACCGCACTGACGTGCCCGCCGTGCCGCTGTACCAACAGGTCATGGATGACCTAAAGGGCGAGATCGCGCGCGGTGTGTACCCCGCCGGCTCGCGCATTCCTTCCGAGATGGAGCTCGCGAAGTCCTACGGCGTGGGGCGCGTCACCGTGCGCCGCGCCATCGAGGAGCTGTCGCGTGCGGGATATCTCAACCGCCAGCAGGGGAGGGGCACGTTTGTGTGTGCGCCCAAGCTCAAGCGCAAGATTCGCCAGAAGGGTGACGTCCAGAGCTTTACTGAGGGTTGTGCTGCCAACGACATGGTGCCGGGTGCGCGTCTGGTGTCGCGCACGGTGGTCGCGGCGACGCACGAGGATGCGGCGTTCTTTGGCGTGGAGCCCGGCTGCGAGCTTATCGTGGTCGAACGCGTGCGCACGGCCGACGGCATCCCCGTCATGCTCGAGAACAACGCCTTTGTACTCGCCGACCATCCCTACCTGCAGACGCTGGCCGACGAGGACCTCACCGATAATTCAATCTTTGCGCTCGTTGCCGAGCATTCGGGTCGCGCGCCGCTCAAGTCCGACCCCTGCACCGTGGAGATTGCGCTTGCCGATGCTCAGACGGCCCCGCTGCTGGAGGTGCCGGTCGGCGAGCCTCTCTTCTATATGGAGGCCTACTTTACCGACGCCGGCGGGCGCCCTCTACTGCTCGGCCGCCAAAAGATCGTGGGCTCGCGCTACGTCTTCGACATCTAACGTCCACAGATAGAACAACATAGAACAAATTTGCTGAGATGACTTCACGGGCGTTGTTACACGTGCTATAAATAGGACAACATAGAACGACAGCAGGTACGAGCTGTCGTCGTTCAAAGCCGCCCCACAAGGAGGAGCATCAGCATGAACGCACATGATCTGGTTCAGGAAATCATCGAGCGCAAGGGCAAGATCGAGAACGTCTTTTGGATCGCTTGCGGCGGTTCGATGATCGATCTCATGCCGGCCAACGAGCTGCTCAAGCGTGAGGCCACCACGTTTACCTCGACGGTCTACACGGCGCGCGAGTTTTGCCTGATGGCTCCCAAGAGTCTTGGCGAGAAGTCGCTCGTCATCGCCTGCAGCCACAGCGGCAACACGCAGGAGGTCGTCGACGGCTGCGAGATGGCGCTGGCCGCCGGTGCCGAGGTCATTGCCCTTACCGACTGCGAGGGCTCAAAGATCGACAACGGCAAGTGGACTACCTGGGTCTATCCGTGGGGTGAGGGCGTGTCGCAGGCTGAGGTGCCGCAGGGCATTGGCGCTCTGATCGCCGCCGAGTTGCTCGACCAGCAGGAAGGCTACGAGTCACTCGCCGACATGTATGAGGGCCTCAAGCAGATGGATGCGCTGCTGCCCGCCGCCCGTGAGAAGGTCAACGCCGAGCTGGGCGCCCGCTTTGCCGAGCTCTGCCAGCAGCACAAGTTTTTCTATATCCTGGGCTCCGGTCCCAACTTTAGCCAGACCTATGCCATGGCGATTTGCTCGCTCATGGAGATGCAGTGGCAGCACTGCTGCTACATCCACTCCGGCGAGTACTTCCATGGCCCGTTCGAAGCCACCGAGCCCGGCGTGTTCTACTTTGTGCAGCTCGGATCGGGCGAGTGCCGCCCCATGGAGGAGCGCGCTCTTGCGTTCCTCAACACGCACACCGATACCGTCATGGTGCTCGATGCGCTCGAGTACGGCGTGGGTGAAGTGCCTGCCAGCGTGCGTTCGTACCTGGAGCCGATCTTCTTCTACGCGATGAGCTGCGAGCTGCGTGCCGCCCGCGGCAAGGTGTTCGACCACAGCCCCGAGATTCGTCGCTACATGGGCATCGAGCAGTACTAGGTACCGGGAATAACCTCTCACGACGGGGCTTCCGCCAAGTGCGGGCCCCGTTTTGCTTTGCCAAGAAAGAAATGGGGATTGAACATGCGCGTGCTTGATTTGACTCACACTATTAGGGAAGACATGCCGGTATTTCCCGGAGCCGATACACCCAAGCTGCTGCCGTCGAGCACCTACGAGCACGACGGATTTAAAGAGACGCTCATGCAGATGTACGCCCATACGGGGACGCATATGGATTCACCGGCGCATCTGTTTGCCGACCGCACGACACTCGATGCGTTTCCGGCAAGCCAGTTTATAGGCAGGGCATTGGTTGTCGATTGCCGCATGCTCGCCGAGGGTGAGGCCATTACTGTGGAGCAGCTCCATCCCTATGGCGATAAGGTGACCCAAGCCGAGTTTTTGCTGTTCAACTTGGGTTGGGATAAGCGCTGGGGAACCGAGGCGTACTTTGGCGACTATCCTTGCGTGGACGACGAGGTGTTGGACCTGATCATCGACGGCGGCTACAAGGGCGTCGGCTTTGATGTAATTGGACTCGACCCCATCGCGGACGAAAACCTGACGCGCCACAAGAAGTTGTTCCGCGCATGCGATATCGTTAACATCGAGAATCTTAAGGACTTGGACTGTTGCGGCGACGATCTGTTCTGGTTTAGCTGCGCACCGCTCAAAATTGAGGATTGCGACGGCTCGCCCATTCGCGCAATCGCGTGGTTTGAGGATTAAAGCGCCCTGTTCCATCTGTCGAAAAAACATTCACCTTCGATTCGCAAGCGTGTCGTTTGAGTCAAAAAGCGGGCCGCGCCGGGGATTTCCGACGCAGCCCGCTTGGTATTGCGCTTAGATTCACGAGGTGTCGCGGCAACCGACGCTTACTTGGCGTCGTATGCCTCGGCTTCCCACCAGTCGAGCTGGGCGATGTTGTCGCGGATGTGCTGGCAGCTCTTGTGGAAGCCCTCGAGCTCGTGCTCGGAAAGGTCGAGTGTGTAGACCTCCTCGACGCCCTCGGCACCGATCACGCACGGCAGGGAGGTAAAGATACCCTCCTCGCCATACTGGCCGGTCATAAGCGTAGAGGCCGAAAGCACGGCGTGCTCGTTGTGCAGCACGGCGGCGCAGACGCGCGCGGCGGAGTTGGCAACGGCGTACTCGGTACACTGCTTGCCCTGGTAGGTCACATAGCCGCCCTTGCGTGCAAGCTCCTCGACCTCCATGTGGTCGAAGGCGTACTTGTCGGGGTTCTCGGCTTGAAGTTCGTTGAGGCTCTTGCCGGCGATGGTTGCGGCCTTAAAGGCGGCAAGCTGGCTAAAGCCGTGCTCGCCGATCATGTAGGCATTGATGGACTTGGGGCTCACGCCGACCTTCTTGGAGATCTCGGTGCGCAAGCGGGCGGAGTCCAGACCGCAGCCCGAGCCGATGATCTTCTTGGGATCGTAGCCGGTCAGGTGCCACAGCTCGGTGCACACGACGTCGCAGGGGTTGGAGATGCTCACGAGGATGCCGTCAAAGCCGGCGTCGACGATGCGCTTGGCAAAGGTGCGGGCGGCGTCGGTGGTAAAGAACAGCTCGCCGTCGCGGTTGCCAGCGGCAAGCGCGACCTTGCCGGCGGCGTTGACGATGACGTCGCAGCAGGCCAGTTCCTCGTAGTGGTCGTAGCAGTTGACGATCTTGGTGTTGTACGGGACAAACGAAAGGGAGTCGCGCAGGTCCTGGACCTCGGACGTCACCTTGGCCTCGTTGATATCGCACAGGTACAGCTCGTCGGCAATGCCCTGCATAAGCAGGCTGTTGGCGACATGTGCTCCTACGTGGCCCTGGCCGACCACACCGATCTTACGCGTCTGGTACATATACGTATCCTTTCGGCCGAGTTTTTCGCGTCGAACCATTGTAGCGTCCTGCTGCCACTTTGCTAGGCTAAAGCGCCATAGATTTTTGGGCATGCCTTAATCTCTACTTTTGGAGTGATTTGGGCCGCTGACGGCATCGCCGGGCGATGTACTCGCGCGGATGGGGCCGGTCGTTGTACCATAACTGCAACTGACTCGTAAGGAGCATTCATGCCCATTCGCATCCCCGACGCCCTCCCTGCCGCCGCGCAGCTCGAGAGCGAGAACATCTTTGTCATGACCGAGTACCGCGCGCTGCACCAGGACATCCGTCCGCTGCGCGTGCTCATCCTCAACCTCATGCCCACCAAGATCGCCACCGAGACGCAGATCATGCGCAAGCTCTCCAACACGCCGCTGCAGGTGGAGGTGGACCTGCTGCGCACCAAGACGCACGAGGCCACGCACGTGAGCGCCGGCCACCTGGAGACGTTCTACCGCACGTTCGACGACATCCGCGACATCCACTACGACGGCCTGATCATCACGGGCGCGCCGGTGGAGCAGATGCCGTTCGAGGAGGTCGACTACTGGCCCGAGCTCTGCCAGATCATGGATTGGTCCACCACGCACGTACACTCTACGCTGCACATTTGTTGGGGCGCGCAGGCGGGGCTCTACCATCATTACGGTATCCAGAAGTACGACCTGCCGGCAAAGGCGAGTGGCGTGTTCGAGCATTATCTGGTGAAGCCGCAAAGCCCGCTGGTCCGCGGCTTTGACGACCGCTTCTATGCCGTACATTCGCGCAACACCGACGTGCGCCGCGAGGACGTGGAGGCCGAGCCGCAGCTTGAGGTCGTGGCCGTGTCCGACGAGGTGGGCCTGTATATCGTCAAGTCGACCGACAGCCGTCGCTTCTTTGTTTTTGGCCATCCCGAGTACGACACCGATACGCTGCGCCTGGAGTACGAGCGCGATGTGAAGCGCGGCCTCAACCCTCAGGTGCCGGCGCATTACTTCCCGGGCGACGACCCCACCGCCGAGCCGCGCAACGTCTGGCGCAGCCAGGCTCAGCTGTTCTACACCAACTGGCTCAACTACTACGTCTACCAGACCACGCCCTACGACCTGGCCCGCGCCGGCGAGGAGCACTAGGCCGTCGGGAGGTGCGCCAGCCGTTAGGCGCTGATGATGCGGGGTAGCGGCAGGTCGTGGGCATCGATGGGGATGTGGTCGACGTGCTGCTCGTCAAAGGCGATGCCGATGATTTGACATGCGGGCGAGAGCATGGGCAGGTAGCGGTCATAGCAGCCGCCGCCGTAGCCCAGGCGCGCGCCGGTTTGGTCGAAGGCCACGAGCGGCACAACAATCATGTCGAGTGCTTCGGCAGGCACGATAGGGAAGCGGCTGCTGTCGATGTCCATGGCCGCGAAGGCCCGCGTGGGGTGGCCGATAAACGGAGCCGCGGACGCATCGTCGACAGCAACTGCCCGCATGCACATACGCTGGCCACAAGCCACGGCGTCTGCTGCCGAGAGCATGCACGGATAGGCCACGCGCCAGCCGCGCACGGCGGCCGCAGCGGCAAACGCGGCAGGGTCTGCCTCGGAACCCATCGCGGCATAGACGGCAACGGTGCGCGGCGCCGCGGCATCCAAGCGGCCCAGCAGCTCAACCAGCCGCGCACAGATATCAGCAGACTTCGCCGCCTGCAAGTCCAAATCAATAGCATCGCGCCGAGCAATCACCGCTCGCCGCAACTCAGCCTTGTCCATCCCGGCCCTCTCTCCCAAACCTACCAAAAAGGGACAGGTTTATTTTGGCAGGTTTTATCTGGGCAAACAGCAAAAACAACCACGAAGGGAACACAGACACCCTCGTGGTTGTTTTGATGGCGACTCGTCTCTATTACAACGCCGCGGCGATTGCTTCGGCCACAAATTTGTTAAGCGATTCACCCTTCTTTGCCGCCGCCAGTGCTGCCTGCTTGTGAAGCTCGGAGCCTGTTCTCACATTGAATGAGCCCTTAAAAGCCCGCTCTGGTTCCTTGCCCTTTTCGGCACAAAACTCAAGGTAATCGTCGACGGCGTCGTGGAAGCATCGCTCCACTTCTTCAACCGTGGAGCCTTCAAATACAATTGCGTCCCTAATGCCGGCGACCATACCTGTTAGCACATGCTGTTCGGCATCGAACTCGACCGGGGCGAAATAACCCTTGTATGCCAAAACGTTACTCATGACTACCTCCGACATCTTGCAGAAAGCGAACGATGTTTCGAATGGTCCCCGCTGTCAATTCGTCAGATGGATAAGGCGCGTGCATTACGAACATCCTGCCATCTGATGGCCTGTAGAAGCGAACGCGCGATCCGGACGTCTTGCCTTTGCTGTCCATTTCAAAGCCATATGAAGCCATAACTTTAAGAAAGTCAGCAAATCTATACGTTGAAGGACAGCTAAGCAGCTGGGCGATGAGTTTATCGGATCGAGTCATCCCGCCTCACATTCTGCAACTATATTCTAGTTGCAATTTCAGTTCGATGCAAGCACCTCTACTATAGAACATGTGTTCGTATAGAACAAGTGTTCGAACTACCACGAAGGGCGCCTGTGAACTGCGCCCTTCGTGGTAGTTTTGCTTGCCGTGCCTTAGCCCAGCAGGTCGACTACGTTAAAGCCGGCGTTGCTCTTGGCGATGACGTCTCGGCCGCCAAAAACACAGGTGGGCGACGCGGCTGCGATGCGCGTCACATCGGCGCCGAGCGAGCGCAGCTCACCGGGCGTGGCGGCGAGCATCTGGGCGCGACGCTCCTCGCGCGCGTGCGGATCGAGCCCAGCCAGGTAGGTCGTATTGCGGCGCTTGGTGAGCGCGTACGGCTTCACGGGCGCGTCCATGCCGCTCACGCAGCTCACAATAAAGCCCTCGAAGGCGGCCTCGTCGGGCTCAAAGCTGCCGAGCCATGCGCCCGCGCGTTCCACGCGCTCAATCGAAGGATCGACCGCCGGGTCGCGGTAGGTGTAGAACGCCGCCTGGCGCTCGCCGGCAGCGCGGAATCCGCAGCCGTACGCACCGCCCTTCACGCGGATCTCGTTCCACAGATAGTCGTAGGAGAGCGCGTTGGCAGCAACCGCCCAGGCGCCCGTCACGTCGATGCCCAGGCGACGCGGGTCGCACGCGCTTGCCGCAAAGCAGATGTCGCTGGGGATAACGAACGCCTCGTGACGGTCGTGCGGCTCCGGCACCACGAGCGTGCCGCTGGCAGCGCCGTCGCCCGCGCCAAGCCCCAGGTTGCCCGCGGCATCCCAGTACGCGTCAAAGTCCTCATCGCTGCCGGTAAAACTTGCCAGGCAGCCATCGGCCACAAAGATGCGGTCTGCCAGCTCGGCAAGCTTGGCGCGCAGGTCGTCCAGTCGCTCGTCAAAGTGCTCGAGCAGATCGCGCAGGAACAGGTAGAAGTTCACGCCCGAAAGCTGCTCGCGCACCACGGCCGAAGGCGAGCTGTAGCTCATCGCGCGACCGAGCGCCGCCGAGTGACCGTTGTTGATAAAGCCCTGCTCAAGCCCAATGCGAATCTGCGTGAGAACGTCGCGCACGCGGTCGGCGTCGGCATCGAGCAAAAGCGTGCTCGACCATACCTCGCGCGGCAGACTCGCCAGTGCATCGATCTTCTCGGACAGGGCGCCGGCGCTCACCAGCAGGTAGGGGCGCACGCCGTCTACTTCGGGCTGCGTCATGACTTCGGTCGTAAAGCTCAAAAAGCCGAGCTTGCCGGCGAGCAAGTTATCGAGTTCCTCGGCCGAGTGCTCGCGCGTGGGCAGCTGCTTAAGCAGGCGGCAGAGCAGTGTCACATAGGGCAGGTCCTCAAACGCGACGCAGCTCAGGTCGAAATACTGCATGGCGTAGGCCAGGCGGTTGGTGGGGATGCCGTGGCGCAGGCAGGGGATGGGCGCGGTCGTGTCCACGACCAGCGGCGGCTCGGGGCGCGCCTCGCCAATGTCGGACACGCGCAGGCGCGGCAGCGTGGCCTTGGCCTCGGGTGTGTCTTCCGCCTCCTGCGCGGCACGCAGCGCGGCCGTGCGCTCGACCACGTCGGCCAGC
>CABUCA010000025.1 GCA_902489965.1 uncultured Collinsella sp. | reverse complement strand
CCCCGAGCCGCTCGACAACGTGGGTTACTTCGATCTTTCGGTGAGTGACGCCGCCCGCGACCTGCGCCGCAACACGGTCCTCACGCTCGAGAAGATGTCCGTGCCCGTGGAGTACACCTTCCACGCCGCCGGCCGCTCGCAGCACGGCATGAGCCTGCGCCATGCCGAGGCCCTGAGCATGTCTGACGCCATCACCACGGCCAAACTCATCATTAAGCAGCAGGCCTACGAGAGCGGCTGCCACGCCTCCTTTATGCCCAAGCCGTTGGCAGGCGAGGACGGCAGTGCTATGTTCCTGTGCCAGTCGCTATTCGACCACGACGGCAACAACGTTTTTTGGGGCGAGGACGACGAGAAGTACCACCTCTCCGATATCGCCAAGCATTACATGGCCGGCATCTTGGCGCACGCGCGCGAGATCAGCGCCATCACCAACCCCACGGTCAACTCGTACAAGCGCATTACCACGGGCGGCGACTCCGTGCCGCAGTACGCCACGTGGGGCCTGCGCAACCGCGCGAGCATGGTCCGCATCCCGGTCTACAAGCCCGGCAAGCAGCTGTCCACGCGCATCGAGCTGCGCAGTCCCGACCCCATGGCCAACCCGTACCTGGTCAACGCCGTCACGCTGGCGGCTGGTTTGGACGGCATCGAGCGCAAGCTGGAACTCCCGCCCGAGGCAACGGCCGAGACGCTCAAGCTTACCGACCGTCAGATGCTCGAGGCCGGCTACACGCCGCTGCCGCGCTCGCTCAAAGAGGCGCTCGACGTGTTTGAGGACTCGCAGTTTATGAAGGATGCCCTCGGCGAGCACATCCACAGTTTCTTCCTCAAAAAGAAGCGCGACGAGTGGCATAAGTTTGAGTCTACGATCACCGAGTGGGAGATTAAGCACTACCTGGCGAACTCCTAATCGCGCTGACTTGTTCCAGTACGATTGAGCTCATTTCCTTGGAGGCCGATATGTCCGAAAAGAGTGCCCTGTTCATGGCGCGCACGACGCGCTTCCACGAGTTTGCCCGCAGCTTGACGACCACCCTGGGTGTCGAGGTGAGCCTGGCAACCCCCGATTCGCCGACTGCGGCGCACGACTTTGACCTGCTGATCCTCGACTCCGACGGCATCCGCAGCGACCGCATCGATCAGATTGCCAAGTGGCTTGACGATCGCGGCGGTGTCCCCATGTTGGTGATCGTCGACGACGAGGCGCTCGGTACCTTGCGCCTGCCCAATCACGCGCATGCCGACTTTGTATGCCCCACGGCGACATCCAACGAGCTTAAGGCTCGTGCGCAGCGCCTGATGGGCGAGGAGGAGACCGTCGCCGCCGACGATGTGCTCAACATCGACAACCTCGAGATTAACCTGGCTACCTACCAGGTGACGCTCGATAACGAGCCCATCGACCTGACGTTGATGGAGTACTCGCTGCTGAGCTTTTTGGCGACGCACCCCAACCGCGCCTACAGCCGCGAGGTGCTGCTGCACCGCGTGTGGGGCTTTGAGTACTGTGGCGGCACGCGCACCGTTGACGTGCACATTCGACGTATCCGCTCCAAGGTGGGCCCGCAGATCGCGGCGCACATCACCACCGTCCGCGGCGTGGGCTATCTGTTTAAGGACTAGCAAGTAAATAGAGGAATGTGAGGGTACCGGAGATTTCTCCAGTACCCTTTTCTCGTTTAGGGCGAAAAGAAGACCTTTCACCGATTTAAAGTGGGTCAGTAAAAACAATATCAAACGTATAACTATCTCACGAATATCATTTAGTTACCGTATCTCCCTACTGCACGGATGGAGGAAGAAATGCGTTATTCGAGAAAGGTGATTGTCGGATTCATAGTATTGCTTGCCGCCCTGATGTCTCCAAGGTTGGTTTTTGGAGACGACGACTTGGTTCGTGTCACACCGCAAATAGCTGTGGAGCAAGCGCAAGCTTTCTTTGATGACGTATCGGATGAGCCGGTGACCGCTTGTGACCCAGTAAAAATGGTGAATTCCGATGGGGAATCAATCGGGTATATCGTTCGCGCGAAGCGGGATGACGTTAACTATGGCTACGTCGTATTTGATTCAGAGCGATCTTGGTGGATCAGCGAATACTGCTTGGCTCCGAACGCCCCTATGCCCATTGAGAATACAAGCGATGAAATAGCTCTTCTCGCATCCCAAGATGACATCGTTGCTTTGAAATTTGACGAGCTGTCTTTTGGTATTGCAGATCTGGATAATAACGTTGTTTTAGATGAGAAGGGATGCCGGTCAACAGCGGTGTTTTCTGTGGGAAATAGCCGCAGCGGATCTCCAGGCAGGTTCGAGGATGTTTTCGTATCGCCCAAAGACCTGTATAAGCAAGGATATGTCATTGACGCAAGTAAAACAATTTCAGGGATGATAACGCCTACACAATCAGAGGTTATTAAAGAAACGGGGACCTATGCTTGCGATGTGTCTGCAATGTTTGCGGTAATCAGCCATTATGTAACGCTAAACCGGCTCAAATTGCCAGACTTATATCATGAGCTTTGGCAGTTATCGGGAACATCCGGCGATCCAAATAAGTCATTCGATCAAGCTACGGGCCTTTACTTTACCCAAGGAAGGACTCCATCTCCAAATGCTGCCCCGGCTATTAAGGAGTTCTGTGCTAGGCGCGGGAAAAGGCTTGAGACATCATTTGCTTGGTATCCATCTTGGGATTCTTTCAGGGCAACTGCAGATTCTGGAAATCTCAGTATTTTTTCTGGGACTCTCAGGTCAAGCCATGACGCTCATGCGATGGCTGTTGCGGGATATGTGGCTATGCATAATACATATTCAAATGATAAGAAATATATGCTTGTTGTCTGGGACGGTTGGTTCAATCAGCTGCGTTTTCTTCCATATGACACAACGATTTATATATCGCATGAAGGGACGTATTGTGGAGAGTGACGGCGAAGATGATAGAAAACGCATACGTAAAACGCTGGGGCTTCTTTGCGCATTTCTTGGGATATTGGTTGTCGCGGCCTATCAACCGAGCCCCTCGGTCGTTGGTGGAAAAGATGACGAACATATTTCAGTTGAAGTACAGACGCTGTCGGATATTCATAACGGGCAATTTGAGGCGCTTATGCCAAGTGGTTGCCGTAAGAAAATCGATATGCGCCGTAAGTCAAGTTCCGGATATGTCTCAGGGTTGAAAGCAGGTGATAAATGGATTCTAGTTTTTGTGGAAGATAAGGAACTTGACGGGACTGTTCTGTATCCCCATTCAGCTGAGAAAGTCAAATAAAGTAGACAAGGGGAATGAAGAATGATTGATAGAAAGCAGTTTTTAGGTCTGATGGCAGGGGCTCCTATTTTGATGCGAGCTGGGATGGCAGAAGCCGTGGAGTTGCCGGACGCTCGGAAGCGATTGACGCTCGTGGTCGACACGGTGGTCAGAGATGAAAATGGCAATGAAAAAACGCGAACAAGAAGCAGAGAGACTATTTTCACGCCAGAGAGCGAAATTGTGTCTGCGGACGCTATGGCCGGTGATGTCATAACAATCCAGAGGGAATCAGATGAAACGTTGCCGCTGCTTGCCAAGATTGAGCTCACGGTCGCTTATTTTAACGATAAAACAGAAATTGAGATTCGTTCCGGAAAGTACTCGATAGTCCAAACCGATCCGCTTGTGATGTATGCAAACGCTTGGTACGCGCTCATGCAGAAGGATAAATACGTGATGAATAACTTCACGGAAAGCGAAGCATCATATGAAACGGGGTGGGGGCCAACGCCATACGACGCGGAGAAAGATAAGTGGACGTGCGGATCAGGCATGGGTGCGACGATTACGGACTTTATTAACGATTCAACATATAGTTTTGCTATCGACTGTTATATCGAATAGACATGACGGCATAAAACGAATTGGCTTATAAGCATGTCATTACTTAAGCAAAGCTGAAATCTTGGCATCTAGTGCTCGGGACTGCCCAGCTTGGGGTACAACTCAACGTGAACAATGATGGCCCGCCACATGTTTGGCGGGCCTTTGGTTATTTGACGAAAGGATCGCAGCCATGAGCGAGTACGATTCCCAGTGTCCCCAGGATGCGGGCAACGCCGGCGAGACCCAGCAGCAGCCGCGTGTGCAGGTGGAGTCGACGCCTGCCGGCAGTAACATTCCCTACGTGCAGGCCTACGACACGCAGACCGGCAAGCCGCTGGGTGGCCAGCAGGTCGTGAACAAGCACACGGTGGTCAAGACCAAGACCAAAAAGCTGCCGATCTTTATTACGGCGCTTGCCGGCTGTGCCTGCGGAGCCCTGCTGGTCATTGCGCTCATTATGAGCGGCACGCTTGATATCGGTGGCGGCAAGAATGCCGTGACGGCGGGCGCTTCGGGTTCGTCGACGCAAAAGATCACGATCGACTCCGAGGATACCACGCTGGCCGAGGCCGTTTCTGCCAAGGCATTGCCCTCCGTGGTTTCCATCACCGCCACTTCGAGCGGCAGCCAGAATGGCTCGCTTTCGCAGTCTGCCGACGAGTCGGACAGCTCGGGCAGCGTCGGTTCGGGCGTAGTGCTCGATACCGAGGGCCACATCCTCACCAACAACCACGTGGTCGATGGTTACGACCAGTACGTGGTGACCATGGACGACGGCACCACCTATGAGGCCGAGTTCGTGGGCAACGACGCCTCGAGCGACTTGGCCGTCATCAAGCTCAAGGACGCCGACGCCTCCAAGCTTACGCCGATCGAAATTGGCGACTCCTCCAAGCTCAACGTTGGCGAGTGGGTTATGGCGATCGGCTCGCCGTTCGGCAACGAGCAGTCTGTCTCCACGGGCATTGTGTCGGCGCTGTATCGCTCCACGGCCATGAGCTCTACCAGCGGTAACACCATCTATGCCAACATGATTCAGACCGATGCCGCCATCAACCCAGGCAACTCCGGCGGCGCGCTCGTCAACGACAATGGCGAGCTCGTGGGTATCAACTCGCTCATCGAGAGCTACTCGGGCTCCAGCTCGGGCGTGGGTTTTGCCATTCCGGTCAACTATGCCAAGAACATTGCCGACCAGATCATCGACGGCAAGACGCCGGTGCATCCGTACATGGGCGTTACGCTTTCGAGCGTCAACGCGCTCAACGCCCGTACCAACAAGCTGAGCACCGATAGCGGCGCGTATGTGGCGAGCGTCGTTGAGGATGGCCCTGCTGCCAAGGCTGGCATCCAAGAGGGCGATGTCATTACCAAGCTGGACGACGACGAGATCACGAGCGCCGATGGCTTGATCATCGCACTGCGCAGCCACGAGGTGGGCGAGAAAGTCGAAATCACGCTCATGCGCGGCAAGGAAGAGAAGAAGGTCACGGTTGAGCTGGGCTCCGATGAGGAGCTGCAGAACCAGCAGCAGGACGACAGTTCGACCGACACCGGCAACGGCGGTATTACCGACGAGCAGCTGCGCCAGTACCTGGAGGAGCTGCTAGGCCAGCAGGGCCAGGGCCAGGGCTACGGCCAGGGTTTCTAACGAGCTGTATCGCACATACCGATGCCAGGGGGGCTGTCCCGCCAACGCTGGGCAGCCCCTCTTTTCGTACCGATCCCTTGGGGACGGAGGAAAACGGATCACTTGGGGCTGGCAAGAGGGCTGGTTCGTAATGGTCTGGACAGTTAGTTCAGATACGTATAAATCTGGGGCAGCTTGGGATGCGTTTTGAGCAATTGCTGATTGGGATGGGGCTCGAATGGGTGTTTGGAAGGGAGAGTGGGACGTTTACATGATCTCGAGGAGCCCAAATTAGTTGAAACAGGGGTGTTCGTGCCTGATTCAGCTCTAGGATTTATACGCATCTGAACTAACTGTCCACCCCAGTCTGGCGGCTGCCGATTCGGTGCGGTTCGAGACCGCTATTCGGCCTCATTGCGACCGGTGGTACTCTAGTATCCGTTTGAAATCGAGCGAAGGAGTGCCGCTATGGAGCAATCGAGCCTGTTTGGTGACGGCGTGGACATCGATACCGAAACGCCCGCGAGCGCGGATGCCACCGCACCGGTCGACGCCCGTGCCCAGGCGGCAGCGCGTGCGGCCGAGCTGCGCCACGAGCTCGACTACCACGCCTATCGCTACTACATGCTCGACGCACCCGAGATCACGGACGCCGCCTTCGACAAAATGCTCGTTGAACTGCAGGAAATCGAGGCGGCCTATCCCGATCTGGTGACGCCCGACAGCTATACCCAGCGCGTGGGCGGCTACGTGAGCGAGCAGTTTACGCCGGTCACGCACATGGCACGCATGTATTCCATGGACGATGCCATGGATCTGGACGAACTCGACGCATGGCTCCAGCGCACCGAGGATGCGCTCGGCGCCGGCAGCGTCACCTATACCTGTGAGCTTAAGATTGACGGCCTGGGCGTGGCCCTTACCTACCAAAACGGCACCTTCGTACGTGCGGCCACGCGTGGCGATGGCACAACGGGCGAGGACGTGTCGCTCAATGTCCGCACCATCAAGGATGTGCCCATGCACCTGTCCGAGCCGGCGCTCGCCCACATGGGTGCCGACCGCGAGCGTACCATCGAAGTACGCGGCGAGGTCTATATGCCCAAGGGCAGCTTTGTTCGTCTGAACGACGAGGCCGATGCCGAGGGTCGCGACCCCTTCGCTAACCCGCGCAACGCTGCCGCCGGTAGCCTGCGTCAGAAGGATCCCAAGGTCACGGCGCGCCGCGACCTCGCCACCTTTATCTATGCCATCGCCGATACCGACCCGCTGCACGTCCACAGCCAGCGCGAGTTCCTCGATTGGCTGCGCAGCGCCGGCTTTAGCGTCAACCCCAACGTGGCACGCTGCGCCACGCCGGCCGAGGTTCACGAGTTCTGTGCCCAGGCGCTCGAGCATCGCGGTGACCTGGACTACGACATCGACGGCGTAGTCGTAAAGGTTGACAGCTTCCAGCAGCAACTCGACCTGGGCTTTACTGCCCGCGCACCGCGCTGGGCCATTGCCTTTAAGTTCCCGCCCGAGGAAAAGCAGACCGTCCTGCGCGAAATCCGCATCCAGGTGGGCCGCACCGGTGTGCTCACGCCGGTCGCCGAGTTCGACCCAGTGACGGTTGCCGGCTCCACCATCGCGCGCGCCACGCTGCACAATATCGACGAGATCCGTCGCAAAAACGTGCGTGAGGGCGACACCATCATCGTGCACAAGGCGGGTGACGTGATCCCCGAGGTCGTGGGGCCGGTGCTCGACAAGCGCCCGGCCGATTCGGTCGACTGGCACATGCCCGAGGTCTGCCCCGTGTGCGGCAGCCCCGTGGTCCACGAGGACGGCGAGGTTGCCTACCGCTGCGTGTCCATCGACTGCCCCGCGCAGCTCAAGGAGCGCCTGCTCCATTGGGTGAGTCGCGGCTGCATGGACGTCGACGGCCTGGGCGACGAGATCGTCGACAAGATGATTGCCGCCGGCCTGATCCACGATGTCGCGGACTTCTACCAGCTCACGGTCGACGACATCGCAGGCCTGGACACGGGGCGCACCTATGCCAGCTCCAACAGCAAAAAGGGCGTCAAGAAGGGCGACCCCATTCCGGTAGGCCTCAAGACGGCCGAGAAAATCATCGCCGAGCTCAACAAGTCCAAGAGCCAGCCGCTCGGTCGCGTGCTGTTTGCCCTGGGTATCCGCCACGTGGGCAAGAGCGTGGGCGAGGTCATCGCCGAGCGATTCCTGTCGATTGACAAACTTATCTTGGCGAGCGAAGAGGATATTGCCGAGTGCGAGGGCATCGGTCCCAAGATTGCGGCGAGCGTCAAACAATTCCTGGCCGTGCCCGAGAACCTTGCCGTGCTAGAGCGCCTGCGTCAGGCGGGCCTGTCGCTCGAGGTCGACTTGGGCGCCGCTCATGCGCAAGCCGCGGCCGACGCTGGCGTGGCAGGCGAGCTCGCCGACGCCCAGCCGCTCGCGGGCCTGACCTTCGTGCTTACCGGCACGCTTGTCAATCGCACGCGCGACGAGGCGGGCGCGGCGCTCAAGGTGCTTGGCGCCAAGGTTTCGGGCAGCGTGTCAAAGAAGACGAGCTATCTGGTCGCCGGCCCCAAAGCGGGCTCAAAGCTCACCAAGGCCGAGCAGCTGGGTGTGCCCGTGTTGGATGAGGCGGCACTTGAACAGATTTTGGCGACGGGTAGGGTCCCGGAGGCATAATGATTTGTTGAGGAACTGCGCAGAGGCTCAGTTCCTCAACATCTCCTTATAGTGTTTGCCTGTTCAATTTCGATATCGTTTCCCTCGTATGATCCAGATGCGTCTACCGACTCAAAGCGTGAGTAGGAAACTCTTGTCCCAACTTTGATTTGGGAAAGCTTGTCTTTGATTCGGCCAGATGAGGGGAATGTAATCCGGGTTTGCTTTCCAGCGTCGGTGTAGCGGGGACTGTTGTCTGTTTGGATTACGAGTTCCGTTCCCTCAATAGAATGAACGCTGCCGGCTCCAAAGACAAGGTAATCATCTCCTCCGCTATAGCGGGCTCTATCTGTGCATGAAGAAACGGATGCAAACATAGCGAAAATCACCAATATCGTAACCAGGGCAAAGGCCGTGGTGCCATAGCATTTTGATGGTGCCATCCGGTCTACCAAAAGACTGTTCCGTTCAATTTGACCATATTGGGCGTTGCATAGTTAATCGCTCGGGGATAAGTGTTCCATCCGTCGAATACTTCGAGCCACTGCAGTTCGATGCCAGAGCTTCCATTATGCCCAGTAAAATAGCCAGTTACCGTGACTGTATGACCTGATAGCTCGACGGATCCTTCACTGTTTCGGCTGTTGATCCACATATGATACAAGCCGATATTCCCTTGATCGATAGTTGCTCTGTACTGAGCGAATTGAGGCTGATAACCGAAAAATTGAGTATTAAGTGCTCTACCCTTTTGAGCGGCAAGACTTTTAAACGGAACAATTCCATCTGGGATGATCGTGCTTCCGTACTCGACGCCCTGATCATTGGTCTTATACGTTGTTGTGCCAGTGACGTTCCATATTTCTTTATAATAATCGGGATTAAATTGATTAGCGTTTGAACTGGTGAGACCGTAATGCATTGATACAGCGTACAAGGCAGAAACGACGCATGCATACTTATTAGTGCGGGCTTCAACTAATGATTCCGAGACTCCTCGGAACGGTATTCCGTTTAAATCGTCTATTTGGAAATGCAACATCAAGTCATCTTCATTGATAATGACTGCATCCCATGAAGTTGGGTTATTGCTTTGAGGTGCTATACCCTTTTCGGTGACAATTGGGACAGACCGTATATTGTTATAGTTGGTTACACAGTCTCTAGTTCCTGGCACCAAAGTTCCATATTCAATATCGTTGTACGAAATTAGTACGGTTGGGTTTGTGGCCTGTTGGCCGGAATAAGTTGAAATGGCGTTTGATAGAGAAGCTGAAATCGGAAGAATGGTATCGCCGAGGGTTATCTCCTTCAGAAGCCCAGGATATGATGCGTCAAGTATTAAATAACCGTAAGGGCTTCCTTCCCTTGTGACACTGATTTCATAGCCACAGATAAGGCCGATTTGTTGGCATACGGGAACGATTTGCTCGATCTCTAAGTTCGCGGATCCGTCGACGATGGGCAACAGGGAAAGCGCGTAGTCTTGTGCTAGGTCTGATGTAAAAGCGACGGATGAGTTTGAGTCGGCAGCGAATACTCTTGTTGGGCGTGACGCGGATAAGCCGATGATCGAGGCTAGGCCGAGAAGAAACGAGCGACGTGATTGAACTCTGGGCATAATGTCTCCTGCCTATGGGGGGCAATATGCTGTCATTTTATTTGCTACATAATACAATCTAATTCGGATTAAGGTAAATGGATGGAATTGCTCGATAAATGGTAGTGATTAGCGGACCGGTATCGCGATCCTCGTCACATACGCCCCCGGGTCGTCGCTGATGATGTCGTCGATCAGGGCGATCTCGCGCGAGGGACCGGCGGGTGTCAGGTTGCGCTCGCGCATATAGCTGAGCAGCTGCTCATAGTGTGGGGTTGCTTGCCCGTGCGTGCCGCGAAAGCTAATGGTCAGGCAGCGCGCGGCGGGTCGCGTCTCGAGGTCGCCCACGTAATCATCGGTGTCATCGAGCAGCAAAAAGACCTCGTCGTAGCCATCAAAGTCGCCGGCGGCGAGGCGCTCGGCGCTAATCCCAACGCCCAAGTTGCCCAGAAAGACAAAGGTCTCGTGCTGGCCCTTCTGCAGCTGACGAATCTGCCACTCCAGCGCATAGGCGTCGGTAGGCTTGACGCGTTCGCGCAATACGGCGCAGCGAAGCTCGGGCGCATCGATTGCGCAAATGGTATCGAGCTCGGTGTTCAGGGCATTGTGAAGCAGGGCAAGCCGGTTGTCGATCTTGCGCGACACGCGCTCCAGCTCGCGGCGCTTGCGCTCGATGAGCTCCTGCTGCTGAGCCAGCTGCCGCTGCATAAGGTTCACGTCGCGCGTGGTCACAAACTCACGGATTAGCGCGAGCGGCAAGTCGAGAACACGCAGGTGGCTGATGGTGTTGAGAGTGGAGAGCTGCCGCGATCCGTAGTAGCGGTACCCACTCGCCGGATCGATGTGTGCCGGGTCCAGCAAGCCCATCTGCTCGTAATGGCGCAACGTGCCCACGCTTAGGTTAAACAAGCGCGCCACCTCGCCAATGCGGAGCAGACCCTCGGTATGTTCAGTTGGCGAGTCGGTCATGGCGCCGCTCCTTTCAATGGACGGGGAAGGGGCGCCGAGGTCGTACGACGCAAACGATCCTCTACGCCATCAGCTTGTCAAAAGCTCCGCGGCGGTTGAGTACGGTAAATGCCATCACGCAAATGACTGCCGACAAAATCGATCCGCACGGCGAGGCGATGCCCATGGGAAACAGCGTGTTGGAATAGGCGTTCGACAGCAGCCACGCGCCCGGCACGCGAATGAGCGCCACGGCCAGCACGTTGTGCGCAAAGCCGATGTAGCTCTTGCCGTACGCAGCGAAAAAGCCGCTAAAGCAAATGTGGATGCCGGCAAAGATTGCGTCGAAAATGTAGCTGCGCATATAGCCGGTACCGGCCGCGACCACTGCAGCGTCCTTGGCAAAAAAGCCGATAAACGCCGGCGCCACCAGCCACATCAGCGCTGTGATCAGGCAGCCATACACTACCGAGATCGTCATGGCATCTTTGAGTACCTGACGTGCACGATCGCCCTTGCCTGCGCCGGCGTTTTGCGCCGTGAGTGCGCTGACGGTGGCGCCCATGGAGCTCGGCACAATGAACAAGAAGCTGATCATCTTCTCGACCAGGCCCACGGCGGCGGCGTCGACGAGTCCTCGGTGGTTGGCGATGACGGTGATAAACATAAACGCCACCTGGATGCAGCCGTCCTGCACGGCCACGGGCACGCCGATCTTAAGAATGCTGCCGAGCACCTCGGGCTGGGGGCGCAGGTCGCTGCGCTTAACGTGGATGTTCGTGCGGCGGCTCTTGAGACACACGAGCGCGAGGGCAACGCTGGCCGTCTGGGCGGTCACCGTGCCGAGCGCCGCGCCCACGGGGCCGAGCCCCATGTGGCCGATAAACAGAAAATCGAGCGCGATATTAATGATGCATGCCACGCCAATCACGTACATGGGCGAGCGCGAATCGCCCAGGCCGCGAAAGATGGCCGAAAGAATGTTGTACGCGGCGATAAAGGGAATGCCGACAAAGCAGATGCGCAGGTAGGCGGCGGTTCCTTCGACTGCCTCGGCCGGCGTGCCAATGAGTGCCACGATCTGCGGGCACAGCGCGAGCAGGACAGCGGCCAGCACCACCGAGACACCCATAAAGAGCGTAATGGTGTTGCCGATGGCGGCCTCGGCGCGGTCGAAGCGGCGCGAGCCCACGGCGTGGCCGACGATCACCGTCGTTCCCATGGCCAGGCCCACGAGCGTCACGGTAATGATATAGAGCGTCTGCGCGCCATTGCCCACGGCGGTGATGCCGGCGGCGCCGCTAAACTGCCCCATCATGTACAGGTCGGCCATACCGTAGAGCATCTGCAAAAAGTACGAGAGCATATAGGGCAGGGCAAAGACCGCGATGGTCTTAAGGACATTGCCGCGTGTGAGGTCGTGTTCCATGGGCGGGGCTTTCTGGCTGGGTTTGTTTACGTATCAGTGTAGTGAAAACCCTACAACGATTGTAGAGTCAAGGTTTGTGATGACGTCGGAGCGAAAAAGTCTCGCGCACCATTATTCCGAGTGAATATGGACACACATCACGAGAACTCGCCGCCGGCGCTAACCTTGCAGAAAACGATTTCGGAATACTTGACACCATTATTCGGCGCGCAATAATACGTGCGTTTGCGAACAACGTTTGATGGGGGTTGAACCTGCGTGCGCAATCTCAAAATACTGTTTTCCTATCTAGGGGCATACCGTCGCGATGCCATCCTCGGCGTGTTCTTTGTGTCGGTCGAGACGGTGCTCGAGCTGTTTATCCCGGTCATCATGGCCAACATCATCGATGTGGGCGTGCCTGCGGGTGATATCAACTACATGCTGCTGCAGGGCGCGTACATGTTGGTGTGCGCTGCGCTTTCGCTGGTACTGGGCTTGGGTTATGCCCGCACGTCCGCCCGCGTTGCCTCGGGCCTAGGCACTAACCTGCGCGAGGCCGAGTACAAAAAGATTCAAACGCTCGCCTTTGGCAACCTGGACAACTACGACGCCAGCTCGCTCGTCACCCGCATGACCACGGACATCACCGTTATCCAAAATGCTGTGGGCAACGGCTTTCGCCCTATGGTGCGCGGCCCGGTGACGCTTATCGTCGGCCTTATCTACGCGCTGATGCTGTCGCGCCCGCTCGCCACCGTCTTTGCGATCATCTTGCCCGTGCTGGCAATCGTACTGGGCGTCATCACCTATCGCGTCAGTCCGCTCTACCGCCAACTCCAGACCTCGATGGACCACCTCAACGGCGTGGTACAGGAAGACCTCACCGCCGTGCGTGCCGTCAAGGCCTACGTTCGTACCGAGCACGAGGAGGCCAAGTTCGACGCAGTCAATACCGAGCTTGCGCGCACTGCGACAAAGACCTTTGGCAGCGCGGTGCTCAACCTGCCGGTGTTTCAGCTGTCGATGTACGTGGCTGCGCTCTCCATCCTGTGGATTGGCGGCCGCATGATTCTCGCCGGCAAGCTGGGCGTGGGCTCGCTCACGGGCTTTATGAGCTACGTGCTGCTGATCATGAATTCGCTCATGATGATTTCTAACGTGTTTTTGCTGCTCACGCGCGCTCTTACGAGTGTGGGCCGTATCGCCGAGGTGCTCGATGAGGAACCCTTTATCGCCAACCCCGCGGGAGACCTCGCGATTGCGGCACCAGCGGACGGCAGTATCGAGTTTCGCGACGTTTCCTTTAAATACCGCGCGGATGCAGACGAGGATGTGCTCGAGCATATCGACCTTCGCATCGAGAGCGGCTCGACGGTGGGCATCCTCGGCGGTACGGGATCGGGCAAGAGCTCGCTTGTGCAGCTGATTGCGCGCCTGTACGACGCCACCGAAGGCGCCGTGCTTGTGGGCGGACGCGACGTGCGCGACTACGACCTCGCGACTCTACGCGACGCTGTGGGCATTGTGCTGCAAAAGAATGTGCTGTTTACGGGTACCGTGCGCGAGAACCTGCAGTGGGGCAATCCGCAGGCGTCGGACGATGAACTCCTCGCGGCTTGCCGCGCGGCGTGCGTGGACGAGTTCCTTGATCGCATCGGCGGGCTGGACGGCGAGTTGGGCCAAGGCGGCGCTGGTGTTTCGGGTGGCCAGAAGCAACGCCTGTGCATCGCGCGCACGCTGCTCAAGCATCCGCGCGTGCTCATTTTTGATGACTCCACCAGCGCGGTCGATATGGCGACCGACGCAAAGATTCGCGAGCACATCGCTCGGATTCCCGATGCGACCGTGCTCATCATCGCCCAGCGCATCGCGAGTGTCATGGATGCCGATCGCATTGTGGTATTGGACGACGGTCGTGTCCACGGCGTGGGCACGCACGAGGAACTGCTAGCGGGCGACAACATATACCAGGAGATTTATGCCTCGCAGATGGAGTTTGCGAGGAACGCGGACGCCGGCGACGGCAGCGACGATGGTTGCGCGAATGATCCGATTTCCTCCGTCGCATGCGGATCGCCCTTGGAAGGGGGTGAGCGTCATGCCTAAGACCGCAGCCCAAGCACGCCCGGCCGACCTCAAGCGCACTGTGCGCCGCTTGCTCTCCTACATGGGGCATGCCAAGTTCTCGTTGCTCGCGGTGGGCGTGCTCGCCTCCGTTGCCGCCATCGCGAGCCTCGCCGGCACCTACATGGTGCGCCCCATCGTTAACGGTTTGGCCACGGGCGGGGAGGAACTGCTCGCCAAGCAGGTCATCCTGACGGCGATCATCTACGCCGCGGGCGTGCTCTCGGCCCTGGGCTACTCACAGATCATGGTGCGCGCGGCCCAACGCGTGGTGTCCGATATTCGCCGCGACCTGTTTGCGCACATCCAGACGCTGCCGCTCAGCTATTTTGACAGCACGCGCTCGGGCGACATCATGAGCTTTTTCACCAACGACGTCGACACCGTCTCCGAGGCGCTTAACAACAGCTTTGCCAACGTGATTCAGGCCGCCATTCAGGTTGTGGGCACCACGGCTATGCTCATCATCCTTAACTGGCAGCTCACGATTATCACACTCGTGTGCGATGCGGCCATTGTGCTGTATGCGCGCTACTCGGGCGCGCGCTCTAAGCGTTTCTTTGCTGCCCAGCAGGCATCGCTTGGCGACCTGGACGGATATATCGAAGAGATGGTCTCGGGCCAAAAGGTCATCAAGGTCTTTAACCGTGAGGCAGCGAATGTCGCCGGCTTCACCTGCCGCAACGACGAGCTTCGCCGCACCGGTACCGCCGCCGTGAGCTATGCCAACTCCATGGTGCCCATGACCGTCGTGATTGGCTATGTCAACTATGCCATCGTCGCCGTGGCGGGCGGCATGCTCTGCATCAAGGGGCTCGCCGATGTGGGCGCACTTGCAAGCTACCTGGTCTTTGTGCGCCAGGCCGCCATGCCCATCAACCAATTTACGCAGCTCGGCAACTTCTTGCTCAACGCGTTGGCCGGTGCCGAGCGCCTGTTTGCGGCTATGGACCTTGAGCCCGAGGTGGACGAGGGCTGCGTGGAGCTGGTGCAGACGGGCGACGCCGCGTGGGCGTGGAAGATTCCCGAGGGCCAGGGCGTGGGCGCGTACGGGCACTTGCATGACGTGGCAGCCGTTGATGAGTCGGGCCGCGCGGTGGCCGCCGACGGCACCGAGCTCACGTGCGGCTTGGTCCCGCTTGCCGGCGACGTGCGCTTCCATGCCGTGGACTTTTCCTACGTGCCGGGCGCCCGCGTGCTCACGGACCTCAACCTGTTTGCCAAGCCGGGGCAAAAGATTGCGTTTGTGGGCTCCACGGGCGCCGGCAAGACGACCATTACCAACCTCATCAACCGCTTCTACGAGGTCGATGACGGCGAGATCACGTACGACGGCATCGACGTCAAGCACATTGCCAAGGCCAGCCTGCGCGGGTCGCTCGGCATTGTGCTGCAGGACACGCACCTGTTTAGCGGCACCATTGCGCAGAACATCCGCTTTGGCAAGCTCGACGCGACCGACGAGGAGGTGCGCGCCGCTGCCGAGGCCGCCTGCGCCGACTCGTTTATCCGCCGCCTGCCGCGGGGCTACGACACACCGGTCACGGCCGACGGCGCCAACCTGTCGCAGGGTCAGCGTCAGCTGCTCGCCATCGCGCGCGTGGCCGTCGCCGATCCGCCGGTGCTCATCCTGGACGAGGCCACGAGTTCCATCGACACGCGTACCGAAAAGCTCATCGAGCGCGGTATGGACCGCATCATGCGCGGACGCACCACCTTTATGATCGCGCATCGCCTGTCCACCGTCCGCGATGCCGACGCCATCATGGTCCTCGAACACGGCCGCATCATCGAGCGCGGCACGCACGAAGAGCTGCTCGCCCAGCACGGCGAGTACTGGCAGCTGGCGCATGGCTTAAAAGAGCTGGATTAACCCGTTCGAGCACGATGCTTTGATCCCTCCGTGCCCCTCACCTCGACTCAAACCATCACAACATTCGGCGTTTTTCGCCAAAATCGGGAAAAGCATCGAATGTTGTGATGGTTTTTCTGTCACTCGATCGAGTGGAATCGCTTTCTTGCGCACGAGGGTGTGCGAACCCGTGAGCAGGGGAATAAGGTTGGTTATCCGACTCCATTGGAGGGCTCATGGACCTGCCGATCGTCCTGTCCCATAAGACTGCCTGGCTGTACCACAACGTGGCACGCCCGTCCGAGCCGCTCTCGCGAGCAAGCAGCCTATACGATGAGGACTCGCTTGCTAATGAGGCGGAGCCGACCGCGAGCCTGCCCAAATTGGGGCTCGATGCCAAGGGGCTGAGGGTTTCAACGGCAGTCGGGATCGTTACCGACTATCTGGTTTCGCTCGGTATTCCACGAGGAGAGCTCGATCATATCGACACGCTCGTCAACTTCGATTTTGAGCGCTCGACGTCGGTTGGATTTAGGTGCCACGTGTTTGGAGCGCCGGTACCTCCAGGCCATCTTATCGAGGTGGCAGAGGGCCTTCTAGTGGTTGATGAGGCCATGTGCTTTGCCCAGGCGGGCTCGTGGATGAGCGAGCCCGAACAGCTGGAATATGGCTACGAAATCTGTGCCCGATACCATTTGAATCATCTGTCGACAGGCGATTATATCGAGATGGGGCAGAGGTATACCGTTGCCGACTTGATTGCCTATTGCAACGAGAATCGATCTCGTCAGGGGGCTATACGTGCGGCCGCCGTGCTCAAGCGCGTGCACGATGGCGCGCGGTCGCCCATGGAGACGGCCACCGCAATCATGGTCGTAGCAAAACGTTCCCAGGGCGGGCTGGGATACGCCAAGATCGAGCTCAACCATCGGGTCGATGTTCCCAACGAGTTCAAGTATCTTGCTAAGGCCGGGTATTTCGAGATCGACGTATATGCGCCCGCGAGCGGTACGGGGATTGAATACAACGGCTCGGACCATCTTGATAAACAGCGCAGCGCGTCGGATGCGGAGCGTATGACCGTGCTGGGTGCGCTGGGCTTTAGGATGATCATCCTCACCGGGACTCAGTTTGCCCATCAGCTGCAATTGCACCGGGCGATGAACGCTATCGCGCTCGCTATGGGCCTTAAGTGCGACCGGAGCGAGGCATTCCAGAAACGTCAGAACGACCTGCGAGAATTCGTGATTCGGCACTGGGATGGCGGCCTTTAGGGGCGCTTTGGTCCTTCTACGGGGTGCCGTGGGCAGGCAAACCATCACAACATTCGACGTTTTTTGCCAAAAACGGGAAAAGCATCGAATGTTGTGATGGTCTGTGCTGAGGATGGGCTTGGAAAGTCCGTTTTGCTCGAAGTGACCCGTCCTGTCGTACGGGTGTCGGCATGATTCTCTCGTGGGGTATTATGTTTTCCGAAGAATAAAACGCCGCGTGAGGGGAAGGCTGCGTGGACGGGCGCGTGCAACATGACGGCTTTGGCCGCGACATCAACTACCTGCGCATTGCCGTAACTGACAAGTGCAATTTCCGTTGCATTTACTGCATGCCCGCCGACGGCGTGGCCCCTCGTGCGCACGATGAGCTCCTCAGTGCCGAGGAAATTGCCCGCTTTGTGCGCCTGGTGGCGGGGGAGGGCATTCGCCGCGTGCGCCTGACGGGTGGCGAGCCGCTGGTCAGCCGCCGCATCATCCCGCTCATTCGCGACATCCGCGCGATTCCGCAGATCGAAGACATTTCGCTCACCACCAATGGCGCCCTGCTGCCCAAGCTGGCGCCGCAGCTCAAAGACGCGGGGCTTAACCGCGTCAACATCTCGCTCGACACGCTCGACCCTACGCTCTTTGGAAAGATCACGCGTCTGGGTCGACTCGAGCAGACCATGGCGGGCATCGACGCGGCGCTGGCTTGGGGCTTTGAGCCCGTTAAGGTCAACTGCGTTGTTGTGCGCCGGCTCAACCAGGATGTGGAGGCCCTTGCGCAGCTCACGCTCGACCGTCCCATTCACCTGCGCTTTATCGAATACATGCCCATCGGCGACGAACACACGAGTTCGCATTGCGCTGTGGACCCGCATGCGCCCGCGCTCAATCCCGAGCTGTGGGACGCGAGCGATACCGTGCCGAGCGACGAGCTGCGGGCGCGCATCAATGCCGGGGTTGCCGCGACGGGGCTGGGCGAGCTCGAGCCGCTCGACATCAACGACGCTCCTGCCGGCGCGGGCCCTGCGTGCTATTGGCACTTTCCGGGCGCGGCGGGAACGGTCGGCTTCATTAGCGCCATGTCCAACCATTTTTGTGCGAATTGCAACCGTCTGCGCCTGACGGCCGATGGCAACGTGCGTCCGTGCCTGTTCAGCGATGCCGAGTATTCGGTGCGTGAGGCGCTGCGCCGTGGTGATGATATGCAGGTACTTTCGATTTGGCGCGATGCCGTGGCCCACAAACCGCAGGAACACGCGATAATTGAGGGCACGCAACGATTTATGTCCCAAATCGGAGGATGATCATATGGCCAAGAGCAGGTACGCCGATGCCACCAAGGCCGCTCGCAGGGCCGCGATGTCTGCCCACAAAGCCACGGCTACTGACAGCGACGCCGACGCGTCCGCGCAGCCGACTGCCAGTGCTGCCACCGAGCCCGCCCGTGACGCCCGTCGCGACGAGCTGACGCACGTGGACGCCAAGGGCGAGGTGCGCATGGTCGACGTGTCCGACAAGGCCGAGACCCATCGCATCGCCATCGCCGAGGGCACCATCCTCATGCATCCCGAGACGCAGGCCATGGTGCTGCAGGACCGCGCCAAAAAGGGCGACGTGCTTGCCTGCGCGCGCGTGGCGGGCATCATGGCCATCAAACGCACGAGCGACATCATCCCCATGTGTCATCCGCTGCTCATTACCAAGAGCAAGTGCGACATTGCGCCCATCGCTGCGGCGGGGACGCCGGCCGATGACGTGCCCGAGGGCTGGGCGCCGGCGCGCGCGGACGGGCAGGTTGGCTTTCACGTACTGGTTACGGCCGGCGTGACGGGCAAGACGGGTATCGAGATGGAGGCCCTGACCGGCGCGAGCGCTGCGTGCCTAACGATCTATGACATGTGCAAGGCCGTCGATCGCGGTATGGAGATCGTCGACGTGCGCCTGCTGCGCAAGGAGGGCGGCCGCTCGGGCGTGTGGGATCGTGCCGAGCGTCAGGTTGCTGCTGTTGAGGCCGTGGCCGCTGACGGTGCCACGCTCGCAAGCGCACCTGTCGCCGTCGCGCCCGCAGCTCCGGCTCCGGCCGTCCCAGCGATCGCGTTTATCGGCTACCAGAACTCGGGCAAGACCACGCTCGTCGAGAAGGTTATCGCCGAGCTCACTCGCCGCGGCCTGCGCGTGGGCTCGCTCAAGCATCATGGGCATCACGGCTTTGATATCGATGTGCCCGCTAAGGACACCTGGCGCCATCACCAGGCCGGATCCAAGCACGTGGGCCTTATCTGCGCCACGCGCTGGGCGGAGTACGCCGACACGCGCGAGGAGGACGAGATGCCCGCGCGCGAGCTGCTGTCGCGCTACAACGATGTCGACGTGGTGATCATCGAGGGCTACAAGACCGAGGGCTTCGACAACATCGTGGTCGCGCGATCGGGTGTCGACCGTTTGCGCGGCAAGAGCTCGCTCGACCTGGTCGACGGTCACACGCTGGCCCTTGCCTGCAACGAGGCCCTGGCGCGTCAGGCCTTCGACGCCGGCTTTGCGACCCGAGCCATCAACATCAACGATGCCCGAGCCATTTGTGATCTGATCCAAGATCATCTGGCCTAAAACCTGCCAAAAAGGGACAGGTTTATTTCGGCAGGTTTTATCTGGGCAAACGTCATTTCCACCACAAAGGGGCCAGGCACCTTTGTGGTGGTTTTTGCTTTGACGGGCCGCGCCTGCGCCTTGGTATACCATGTACGCCGTTCACGAATACACCCCACATCGCCGCACAACCCAGAAAGGCCCCCATGGACGTCACCTTCAGCCACATTAAAGCCGTACTCTGCGATATCGACGGCACGCTGCTCACGAGCCAGCACACGGTATCCCCGCGCACCGTGGCGGCGATCCGCGCCCTGCGCGAGCGCGGCGTGCTCTTTGGTCTGTGCACCGGGCGCGACGCCCACGCGACCGAGGCCATGTACAAGCTCTGGGGCATCGAAGGCTTGGTGGACGTGCTCGTGGGCTGCGGTGGCGCCGAGGTCATCGACCGCGCGCACGACATCAACGAGCTGAGCTACCCGCTGCCAGGCGAGACCATCGCGCACATCTGCGAGCACATGGCAGACCTGCCGGCAACGCCCGTTTGCCCTCGGGACGGCGTGTTCTACGTGCCCGAGAGCAATGCGTGCGTCGAGCACCTGTCCCGCGTCGACGGCGTGCCCTACCAGGTGGTCGATTTTGCCGAGTTTTTGCGCGAGCCGCAGCCCAAGGTGATGTTTACCATGGCGCCCGAGGTGATGTCGCAGGTCATCGAGCGCGCGTCGACGTTTGTCGATGACACTGTTAAGGCGGCGGCTCTGCAAACCACGCAGCGGCTCTACGAGTTCATGGATCCGCGCGTGTCCAAGACACGCGGCCTTGTGCGCGTGGCAGAGCTCAACGGCATGGAGCTCCAGAACATCTGCGTGTTTGGCGATGCCGATAACGACACCTGCATGGTGGCTGACGCCGGCGTGGGCGTGGCCATGGCAAATGGCAGCGACGCCACCCGTGCCGCCGCCGATTTTGTAACCGCCAGCAACGACAAAGACGGCATTGCAATCTTTATCGAGGAACATCTGCTGTAGCGCCGGGGCAGAATCACCACAAAGGGGACGGGCACCTTCGTGGTGGCCTCAGGCGATTTGGGCGAGTTGATGCCTACAATCTGCGCGCAAATTCAAATATGGTTGTCTGAACATTACGCTTCCAACCACCGATGGGCTAAAGATATTCTCATCAGTTTGGCAGGGTATTACTCCCGGTAAATGACCTACCGCTCATGGTCGATTTTCGACTGTTTACAGGATGTTTACTCTTGAGCAAAATGTTGTGCAAATAAATCTAATGCCATTAAAAAATGATAGACAACTATATTACCAGCAGAAACAAAAAGTAGATAGCGAATAAACGAAGGTAAATCTGAGCAAATGTCAAGAGAATTGAGAATTCGCTACAAAACAATCGGTTATCTTGTTTAGATGTTCAAACAATCGCTACAATATGGATTACTAAGCGTGCGCAATTACAGATTGCGCAGATACGTTTGATAGTGAAAGAGCAAGATCGCGGTCTCTTGGGGAGGAGACATCGATGAAAGCAAATTCAGACAAATCTAAGCAGAGTAATAAAAGCGACGCGCCGTGTTTGGCAGGCGTTTTGTGCGGAGCCTCCGTGTTGAGCCTGGTACTGTCGCTCGTCATGCCTCCGATCTCGCAGGCCATTGCCAACGATGCCCAGGCAGGTTCTACCGAGGAAGCCGTTGCAGACGAGAACACTTTGGGCGCGGACGCCGACGCAGACAATTCCACGGGCAAAAACGCCGAAAACCGGAATAGTGACGACGCTGAGGATGGCGAGGGGGAAGACGCTGCTGCGGCGGATCCGGCTGCCGATGGCGCGGGAGCCGAGAGCGCTGCGCAGCCCGCGGATGATGGACAGTCTGTCTATAAGGTCGCTACTGTTGCAAATGAAGGTGTGGATCAGGAACTTCCAAAAGATTCGGATGGGTATACGCTGCTGAAGAGTGACGAAGACCTGGCAGCGTGCCTTCACGCGTCGACTAAACCCGATAGACTACGTCTTGCGGCTGACATTAGTTCAAGTGAGTCAATCACTATCGGGCAAAATACTACGATTGACCTTGCGGGTCATAAGCTTTATTACCCCGTTGGTGATAACGGCACGTTCATTACGGTAGCGAGCGGTGCGCTTACCGTTGAAGACTCTGCCCGAGTTAGCGATACACCTTCGGTCGTTGATAACGATCCTGGCAAGCGTGCAACTATGGCATGGACCGGTGACAACAAAGGTACTCCTCAGAGCTTAACCTATTATGAAACCACGAGCGCACCTAACGCAGATACCCTTGGCACCACTACCACTGAAACCACGACTGAGCATGTCGTCAGCGGTTTCGGCGCAATCGTTGCTGCGTCCGACCGTGGTTCGGTCAAACAAGTCATTTCTGTTGAGGACGGCGGTACGCTTAACCTCAGCGGAGGCATGATCACAACGCCTCGCACCCTGGGCGACAACGGCCACGTTATTTTCTCTCAAGGCGCTGTTAATATTTCCGGCGGTTATGTCACCAACGGTAACGGCGGCGGCTGGGGCGGTGGCCTGTGCATGGCAAAGGGTTCACTCAACATGACCGATGGCGTGATTGCAGCAAACAAGGCTGCTGCTGGTGGTGGCATATTTGCCGACAACAGTGTCACGTTGACTCTCTCCGGCGGTGTCATCTCGGGTAATGCTACGTACGCTAAGGGCATCGGCGGCAACAACTGCGGCGGTGACACCGGAGACGGCGGATACGGTGGCGGTGTTTATACCAAGGGCGCGAACGTCACCATCGGCGGATCTGCCAATATTACCAACAATCGAGTTGACGCTTGGATTGCTGATTCCAATCTTTACAACTTCGGTCTGCTTGGCGGCGGCGGAATTGCATGCACGCACAGAGGGACGTTAACCATGACGGGTGGATCCGTTACTGCCAATTACTCCAAAGAGGCCGGTGGCGGAATCTACGCTGGTTTCCATAGTCAGCCAATCATCAAGTTCTCCATGACTGGCGGCACGATTGCCGGCAACGAATCTGAAAACGCCGAGGGCGGTGGTCTCCGTATTTCCACCGGTACTACCGGCGATATTAAGGCTGAGCCGAGCACGTCCAACAAGATTTACATCACCAACAACAAAACCATGACGGGTGAGAGCCGTGGCGGCGATTGGGGCGGCGGAGGCGTCTTTATCCAGAAGGGCGGCAAACTCAATATCGTCAAGACGCTGATCACTAATAATAAGGCCGGCGGCTGGGGTGGTGGCATCGGTGCTTGTCCTACGGGCCAGACAATCGTTTCGCACTCGAATGGCGCTGCTATCTATGACAATACTGATAACGTTGAGCAAAATGGCGCCACCGTAACAGAGCCCCATCATTCCGCTGGCGCTAATGGGAAAGATCTAGACAATAATGATCAATACATCACGGATGACTTCAAAAAGCTCGGCCATAAGGATTTCTTTCTAGTGCGCAAGGACGACAGCACTAATACGGTTGCCGTTGTTCTTGGCAAGATGCTCGGCGGCGGATCGGCTGGTTGGCAGGGCACTTGCGACAGAAAGCCGGTCACCATCGACCCAAATGGCGGTGCCGAGGCTAAGTACATGTTTGGCCTTGCGGCTAATCCTTCCGATACGGCTAAAAGTTATGCGCAGAGAGATGCTACGACCATCATCAGTGGTAACTACTCCTACACCCACGGTGGCGGCATCATGACCAACGGCGATCTTATCGTTGGTGAGGTCAAGGATCTGAGCGTTTATCCGAGCATGAAGCTCAATGCCACCAAGGTGCTTAAAGATGAAAACGGAATCCCGGAAAGCCTTAGCGTGCACAAGCACAATTACAGATTTAAGTTGCTGCGCCAGGACCGCCAGGACCAGGAGGGTCCCATTGAGCCTTCTTGGAAAGAGGGCGGCAAAAAATTAGATATGGGCAGTTGCAGTGTTGCGGGCGAGGCGGATGCTGATCAAACAAACGGCAAAATCACCTTCGACTCTGGCAAGGAGTATTCTTCGGGACAATACGTTTTTTATCTAGTTGAGGAGGAACCCATCAGCGACGAAAACGAATTAAACACCAAATTCGATAAGACCATTTACAAGATCATGGCAGATATCAGTTCATACAAAACTGATACGCTCATGAATATTCATATTAAACATTACAAAGTAAACAGAGTAACCGTCTATAAAAAGGACGTGAAGGATAAGGAATTCGAAAAACTTGTTGATCCCGGAAGCCATTCCGTTGACATCTCACAAGATAACACGAAGGCTACGGTTACTATCGGTAACAGTAAGAAACCGACCTTTACCAACAAAATCGTGTCTCCCGTCTCCTGGACTCCTAAGGCGACTAAGGTCGTTGAGGGTGGCGAGATGAAGGCGTTTACGCTCCAGCTTGCGAAAGACAGCCATTTTAGAGACGAAGACATCATCGGTACTGCCGTGACCTCTGGTCCTAATAAGACGCAGACGCTTCCGTTCAAGGACACCAGAGATAATACGGTTGAGTTCAAGTACTCGCTCTCTGATATCAGCAATAATCCCGACGACCCGGGCGGCTTCACGGGTGGCTCTTTCAAGACCTTTACGTACTATGTGCGCGAGAAAACCGACGGTTCGCAGTTCTCGCACTACACGTACGACCACTCGGTCTATGGGTTCATGGTTAAGCCAACGTATGACACCAAAACAGGAGAGATCAACTGTAGGGTGACCTACAAGAAGGGAACCGTTGACTCCGAAGGCAATTGGACAGCAGACCCCAATGCCAAAGAACGGACGTTCATCGACACCTCCACCCCCAACTCCACCGACACCTCCATCCCCACCTTCACCAACACCTACTCCACCTCTTTGCCCCTTTCTGGTATGTCGGGCGTCACTCTGACGTACCTTGCCGGCGCGGCGGTGCTTTGCGCTTCTGCAGCCTGGATGCACATTCGTCGCAAGGCGAATGCGAAGGGAGGTGAGCGTCGTGAATAAGAAAGTTTGCTCCTTCCCGATTTTGTTTGCGCTGCTCGCCCTCCTGATCGGCACCTGCGCGGTTGTGTTCCCCGCATCCGCGCAGGCTGCGCCGACCGCGACCGGTTCCATCACGGTGAACGGCACCGTGGCGAGCAGCTACGACGCCTACCAGATCTTTAGCGCCAACGTCGTCGACGGCGACAGCGACGCTAAAATCGCCACCGACCTTGCCTGGGCAAGCGATGCCGTGCGCGACGCCGCGCTGCCTGTGCTGCACAGCGCCGGCATGTCCAAATCCCAGACCACCGCGCAGGAAGCTGCCGAGTGGCTCAACACCGATTCCCACCTTACGAGCGCGCTGAGCGCACAGCTCGCTCGTTCCCTCCAGAGCTCTGGCGCCGTGTTCAAGGCCCTTAATGCGGGCACGACGGCCGAGCTGCCCTGCGGCTACTGGCTCATCGTCGCCGACGACGACGCCATCGC
>CABUCA010000024.1 GCA_902489965.1 uncultured Collinsella sp. | reverse complement strand
CGGTTATACGATTGAGCCGTACCGGTGGTCGCTGCCGCGCGCAGTTTCGCAGCGAAGCGAGAATGTTTGAGCACGGAGGTTACACCCCGGCCCGCCTGGGGGTCCTCCGTGAAACAAACCTACCTACTCGAGCTCAAACGCACCGGTGTACAGCTGGTAGTAGTACCCATGCTTAGCGATCAGCTCGTCGTGGTTGCCGCGCTCGATGATGCGGCCGTGGTCCAGGCAGATGATCGCGTCGGAGTTGCGCACGGTGGACAGGCGGTGTGCGATGACAAACGTCGTGCGGCCCTCCATGAGCTTATCCATGCCAGCCTGCACGATGGCCTCGGTGCGGGTGTCGATGGAGCTCGTGGCCTCGTCCAGAATCATTGCCGGCGGATCGGCGACGGCGGCGCGTGCGATCGAAATCAGCTGGCGCTGGCCCTGCGACAGCTGCGCGCCGTTGCCGGTGAGCATCGTGTCGTAGCCGTCGGGCAGGCGGGTGATAAAGTCGTCGGCGCCCGCGAGCTTGGCCGCCGCGATGCACTCCTCGTCGGTGGCGTCCAGGTTTCCGTAGCGGATGTTATCCATCACGGTGCCGGTGAACAGGTTCACGTCCTGCAGCACCACGCCCAGCGAGCGGCGCAGGTCTGCCTTGCGGATCTTGTTGACGTTGATGCCGTCGTAGCGGATCTTGCCGTCGGCGATGTCATAGAAGCGGTTGATGAGGTTGGTGATGGTCGTCTTACCGGCACCGGTGGCGCCGACAAACGCGACCTTCTGGCCCGGCTTGGCAAACACGGACACGCCGTGCAGCACCTCGTGGTCGGGCGTGTAGCCAAAGTCGACGTTGTCCATGACCAGGTCGCCGCGCAGCGGCACGTACTCGATCTCGCCGGTTGCGCGGTGCGGATGTTTCCACGCCCACATGCCGGTGTGGTGGTCGGCCTCCTCGAGCTGCCAGGTATCGGGGTTCACTTGAGCGTTGACGAGCGTCACATAGCCTTCGTCGGCTTCGGGCTCCTCGTCGATGAGCTCAAAGATGCGGTCGGCGCCGGCGAGGCCCATGACCACGGCGTTGATCTGCTGCGAGATCTGACCGATCTGTCCGCAGAACTGCTTGGTCATGTTGAGGAACGGCACCACGACGGCGATGGACAGCGTCATGCCCGAGATGCTCAGGTTGGGCACGCCCAGCGCCAGGAAAATACCGCCTGCCAGTGCGACCAGTACGTAGAGCAGGTTGCCCAGGTTCATCAGGATGGGCATGAGGATGTTGGCGTACATGTTGGCCTTTTGCGAGACCTCGAAGAGCTTTTCGTTGCGCTCGTCAAAATCGGCCTCGGCGGCAGACTCGTGGCAGAATGCCTTGACGACCTTCTGGCCGTTCATGACTTCCTCGATATGGCCCTCGACCACGCCGAGCTCGGTCTGCTGCGCAATAAAGAAACGCGCGGAGTTGGAGCCGAGCAGCTTGGTCATAAAGGTCATAAAGACGACGCCGGCCACGATGACCAGGCACATCCACACGCTGTAGTACAGCATGATAAAGAACACCGTGACGATGACGATGGTCGTCATGAGCAGGTTGGGCAGCGACTGGCTGATCATCTGGCGCAGCGTGTCGATGTCGTTGGTGTAGTGGCTCATGATGTCGCCGCGCTGGTGCGTGTCGAAGTAGCGAATCGGCAGGTCCTGCATACGGTTGAACATCTTCTCGCGCAGCTTCTCGAGCGAGCCCTGCGTGACGATGGCCATGGCGCGGTTCCAGAACAGTGAGGACAGGATGCCGACGCCGTAGATGCAGGCGAGGGTGGTCACGAGCTGCAGAATCTTGGGCTGTGCGGTCGTCCAGTCGCCCGACTGCCACGAGTCGCTAATGATCTGCAGGGCGCTCTGAAGGAAGGTCGCGCCGATGGAGTTGATGATGGCGCAGAGCACCACGCCGACGACGACGAGGGGCAAAAGCACGGGGTAGAAGCCAAAGAGCGTCTTGATGAGGCGCGACATGGTGCCGCCCTTGCGGTTGAGCGCGCGCTCGGCGGTCGTTGCCTTACTCATGTGCCTCGCCTCCTTCCTGGGTCTGGGCTTGCGTTGCGGATGCCTCGGTGTCGGCTTCGACGGCCTCTTCGCCCTCGGCAGACATCTTGTTTTGCGAGGTGAAGGTCTCGCGGTAGATCTCGCTCGTCTTGAGTAGCTCGTCATGGCTGCCGATCTGAGCGATACGGCCGCCCTCCATGACGATGATGCGATCTGCATCCTGCACGGAGCTAATGCGCTGGGCGATGATGAGCTTGGTCGTGTTGGGCAGATAGCTTGCCAGCCCTGCGCGGATCTTGGCGTCGGTCTTGGTGTCGACGGCGCTGGTGGAGTCGTCCAGGATCAAGATCTTGGGGCGACGCAGCAGGGCACGCGCAATGCACAGGCGCTGCTTCTGACCGCCCGAGACATTGGAGCCGCCCTGCTCGATCCAGGTGTCATAGCCCTTGGGGAAGCCATCGACAAACTCGTCGGCGCAGGCCAGATGTGCCGCCTCGCGGACCTCTTCGTCGGTGGCGTTCGGGTCGCCCCAACGCAGGTTCTCGGCAATCGTGCCGCTAAACAGCACGTTTTTCTGCAGCACCATGGCCACTTGGTGGCGCAGGGCGTCCAAGTCGTAGTCGCGCACATCCACGCCGCCCACGCGCACGGTGCCTTCGGTGGCGTCGTACAGGCGGGCGATGAGGTTTACAAGCGTGGACTTGGCCGAGCCGGTGCCGCCGATGATGCCGATGGTCTCACCGCTCTTAATGTGCAGGTCGATATCGTCGAGCGCCTGGCGCTTCGCATGCGCGGAATACTTAAAGCTCACGTGGTCAAAGTCGATGGAACCGTCGGCAACCTCGAGCACGGGCTCGGCGGGATCGGCGATCGTGGGCTCGGCGGCCAGCACCTCGGTAATGCGGTGTGCCGATTCGTCGGCCATGGTCACCATGACAAAGATCATCGACAGCTGCATCAGACTCATCAGAATCTGGAAGCCATAGGTAAAGATGGAGGAGAGCTGGCCCACGTCGAACAAGGTGCCCTGGCTCGTGATGATGAGCTCGGAGCCCAGGTAGATGATGACGACGAACGCGCCGTTGACGCAGATGTTCATCATGGGGTTATTGAAGGCGAGCAGCTTTTCGGCGCGGGTGAAGTCCATCTGGACGTCGCGCGCGGCGGTGGCGAACTTCTCTTTCTCGTAGTCCTGGCGCACGTAACTCTTGACCACGCGCATGCCGGTGACGTTTTCCTCGACGGACTCGTTGAGCGCGTCGTACTTGCGGAACACGCGGGCAAAGATCGGGCGCACCTTATAGATGATAAAGAACAGGCCAAAGCCCAGCAGCGGAATGATGACCAGGTAGACCATGGCGACGCTGCCGCCCATGGCGTAGGCCATGGCAAAGGCAAAGACCAACACCAGCGGCGCGCGCACGGCGATGCGGATGAGCATCATAAAGGCCTGCTGCACGTTGTTGATGTCGGTGGTGAGGCGGGTGACGAGCGAGGAGCTCGAGAACTCATCGATGTTGGCAAAGCTGAACGTCTGGATCTTGTAGAACAGGTCGTGACGCAGGTTCTTGGCGAAGCCGCAGCTCGCATGACTGCAGGTGACGCCGGCAGCGGCACCAAAAGCGAGCGACGTCAGTGCGATGAGCACCAAAAAGCCTGCGGTGGGAAGCATCTGGGCGACGGTGGCACCGTCTTTGATGGCGTCGATCATGTCGGCGGTGATAAACGGGATCATCATTTCGCAGAGCACCTCGCCAAGCACCAGCAGCGGCGTGGCGATCGTGACCTTCTTGTAATCGCGGATGCTTCCCATGAGGGTTTTAATCATCCAGTTCCTCCCAGGTTACTCGGATTTTTTCGAGCATCTCGGCGAGCTGTTCGCGCTCGTCGTGCGTAAGGGCGCTAAAGGCCTGTTCCCTAAAGCGAATGCGGGCTGCCTGGTCGATGCGGGCGTTTTCCCGGCCGGTTTCGGTCAGGCGAATGGTGAGCTGCCGTCGATCCTTGGGGTTACGGCTGCGCTCGATGAGGCCGTTGAGCTCGAGTTTGGACAGGATCTCGGAAAGCGACCCCGGCTTGAGGTCAAAGTGCATGCCGAGTTCCTGCTGCGACATCTCGCCGCCGGGTTGCTTGGCCAGCAGGCAGATGATGGGCGCCTTGCCGGACACGCCTCCGCCATGAAAATGCATGTAATGGCCGCAAAACCCAAGCCCATTGAGGATTCGCTTGGCAAGCTTGTCTTCTGAGCTAACCGCTTCGGGTGCATCCGCCGGCTGTGACGGGTCGCCGCCGGGCTCGTGCGAACAAAGGTTAAGAGGTTCATCGCACATGAATTAGTGTTGCTCCTTTCTTTAGTTAGGTAGTGGAATTGTTTTGTGCCTAACCAATCTAGGAGCATGAGAAATGAATGTCAAAGTACCAAACTAGTGGTTACGCGGTTTTACCAAACCGCGTAACGGCTCGACGCTGCAAACCCGCCAGAGCGGCAATCTGCCTTTCAACTTCGGCGGCATGACCAGAAGGTCAATGCCGCCTCGTTTCAAGGCACCTTGCTCACTCTGGCGAGTTTTCGCTGACTTCGCCAAAACATCGGTGTTGCCCGACCAGTCGTTTTGGCACTTAGGTGGCACTTAGGGACGTTCCTTATGTGCCGGCACTTGGGGACACTCCTTGCGCTGATAGTCGTTGGGTTAGTCGTTGGGGACGTTCTTGTTTGACTAGTCATTTAAGAACGTCCCCAACGACTAACTTCCTTCCCGTAACCTTTCCGCAACAATTCGACCTCCACGGCACCAGCGCCCGCCTGCCGTGCTCCCTGCGCTACACTTAGTCGCACTGTGGCGCTGCCGCGCCGCGCCCGAACCAAGGGGGACACTCATGAAGAACACTCAGCTGCTGCTGATCAACGACATGTGCGGCTACGGCAAGGTCGCGCTTTCCGCCATGCTGCCGGTGCTGTCGCACATGGGTTACCGTATCCATAACCTGCCGACGGCACTTGTGTCCGATACGCTCAACTATCCCAAGTTCTACATCCACGACACCACCGAGTACGTGCGCCAGAGCCTCGCCATCTGGGAGGAGCTCGGCTTTGAGTTCGACGCCATCTCTACCGGCTTTATCGTGACCGAGGAAGAGACGCGCATCATTTCGGACTTCTGCCACCGTCGCGCGCAAAAGGGCACCAAGGTGTTCGTCGACCCCATCATGGGCGACAACGGCAAGCTCTACGCCGGCGTGCCCGAGTCCACGATCGGTCTCATGCGCAGCCTGCTCGAGTGCGCCGACTATGCGGTGCCAAACTACACCGAGGCCTGCCTGCTCACCGATACGCCCATTGCCGAGCAAATCACGCCCGATGAGGGCCGCGCTCTTATGGATGCCGTGCGTGTCCTGGGCGCCAAGTCGGTGGTCATTACGAGCGCTGTGGTCGACGGTGCGAATGTCGTCATCGGTTACGACCATGTGGCGGGGGAGTACTTCACGATTCCCTTCGAGCTGATTCCGGTCTACTTTCCGGGCACGGGCGACACGTTCTCGGCGGTGCTCGTCGGCCGCGTTATGGCCGGTTGGAGCCTTCAGCGCGCGACGAGCGATGCCATGCGTGTGGTGGCTGAGCTTATCGAGCGCAATGCCGACCAAGAGGACAAATCGGCCGGCCTTCCCATCGAGGCCTGCCTGGATGTGATCGACCATGAGTAACGCCGGCGAGGGCGGCATCAGGCCTGCGGGCGAGAGCAAGCCGCTCGGCGCGTCGCGTGGCAAGCGTCCGCGTATCCGCGTGAGCTGCGTGGACCAGCTGGGTGCGTGCCGTTGTCACCATGGTCACAAGCCGGGCGACGTTTTTGACTTCGACCGAGACCGCGGCAAGATGTGCGCCATGGCCTGCCATGTGGGCTTTCCCTATATCGATATCCTGCGCTATGGCGGGACCGTGCCTGGAAACGAACCCGGCACGGCAAAGTTCTGCTGCCCCGAAGTCGATACACTGAACGTCTGGCTTGCCGAGATCGTTGACGAGTAGTCGAGCGCAATGTGGCAAAGGGACAGCCCCTTTGCCACATTCGCCGGTGGTGCCCCTTCTTTTGCTTATAATCTCAAATCTCTGCATTTCATTTGATTTTAGGTTCTAAAAATTCTGCGTTTCATCGATAATCAAGCGTATAAAACTTTGCATTTCATTTGATGACACTGAGGAGAGAGCCTATGCTGCGCAGGAAAATAGCGGCAGAGCTGGAGCGTTGGCTGAAGTCTTCCGAGCAAAAGGCCTTGTTCATTACGGGTTCTCGCCAGATTGGCAAAAGCTATTCGATTCGCGCATTTGGCAAAGCCAACCATGCAACCTACATCGAGCTTAACCTCATGGAAAACCGCCAGGCAAAAGATGCTCTTCTCGAGGCGCGGAATGCCGATGATTTCATCAGCAGAGTGACGCTTCTTTCGGGAAAGCCGATTGCGCCAGGCAAAACGCTCGTGTTTATCGATGAGGTCCAAGAGGCCCCCGACATCATGACGATGGCAAAGTTCCTTGTTGAGGACGGGAGGTGCCGTTGGGCGTTTTCGGGGTCAATGCTCGGGACTCAGTTCAAGGGCGTCAGGTCCTATCCCGTGGGGTATGTTCACGAGCTTAGGATGTTCCCGCTCGATTTTGAGGAGTTTTGCTGGGCAATCGGGGTGAGCGAGGGGGCTCGCCAAACGATACGTGACGCGTGTATCAGCGAGAGGCCCATTCCCGATTACATTCATGACGCGATGATGGCAAACTTCAGGACCTATACCGTTGTCGGCGGAATGCCGGAGGTCGTGCAGCGTTTCCTTGACACGCAGGGCGACCTTGCCTCTGTTCGTCAGCTGCAGTCAGAGCTCAACGAACAGTACCGGCGGGATATCTCCAAGTATGCAAGCGGGCGAGCCCTTCAGGTGCAGAGCATCTACGATCAGCTCCCTATTATGCTCGAGGGCGAAAACAAGCGCTTCGTGCTCAATTCCATTGACCCCAAGGCTCACTATGAGAAGTATCAGCGAGATTTTGTATGGCTTGTCGATGCCGGCGTTGCTCTCAAAGCCGATATCGTAACCGAGCCAAAATCGCCCCTGCTCAAGACGGCACGGCCATCGCAGTTCAAGCTATATCAATCGGATACGGGCATGTTGATGGCGCGCTACCCCGTTGGAGTCGCCCAAGCGGCGTATCTTGATAGCAAGGAGCCCAATCTGGGCGGCATTTACGAAAACGTGGTGGCCCAGCAGCTGACTGCCCAAAATCGCCAGCTTTACTACTATCAGACAAAAAAGCGCGGTGAAGTGGACTTTGTGGTCGATGGACCGGATGGGACGGCTGTTCCGATCGAGGTTAAATCGGGCTCCTATTACCACGCGCACGCTGCGCTCGGTCATGTGCTTGATACGGCTGAATATGGCGTAAGGCTCGGGATTGTTTTCTCGAGAGGCAACGTTGAGCGCAACGGAGCGGTTCTCTATTTGCCGCTATATGCGACCTGGGCCCTTTCGGATGTTCTGGGCGACTCCTGCGCCGAGGGGATAAAGCTGGAGGTCAAGCCGGTCTAGGGCTAGTCCCGGATGCGACAAAGGGACAGTCCCTTTGTCGCATTCATGAGCGTGGATTTTCTCCCGTTTAGGGCGCACTCGAGCGCTCAAAGTGGGAGAAAATCCACGCTCGTTTTATGCCGATGGCGTGGCCCGTGTGCCCGCGCCGCCCGAGCGCCTACAGCTGCTCGAGCATGGCGGTGCAACCGGCGAGTACATCGCGGTAGGTGGCGTCGAAATTGCCGGTGTACCAGGGGTCGGCCACGTCGCCGGGGCGATCGGTCCAATCGAGCAGGCGCGAGATCTTGCCATCGGGGTCCTTCCCAAAAATTCGGTACAGGGCGCGGGCGTTCTCGTCGTCCATATAGACAATGTGGTCCCAGTCGCCATACTCCGCGCGACGCACCTGACGTGCGCGATGTGCGACGACGGGAATCCCGACCTCGCGTAGCTTGGCAACGGTACCGTGGTGTGGCGGGTTGCCGATCTCCTCGGTCGAGGTCGCCGCGGAATCGATGGCAAACTCCGCCTCGCGCCCAGCGCGGCGCACGAGCTCGGTAAACACCGACTCGGCCATCGTCGAGCGGCAGATGTTTCCATAGCAGATAAACAGTACACGTTGTATATGCGGTTTCCTTTCGATCGCCATCATCGAGCTCGAGTATCGCATCTACGCCTGCGCCATCGCCCTCTTGCGTTCCCAGCGAGCCAACTTAATCGTCACCAGCGTGAGCGCCCAGGCCACAAGCGAGAACACGGCACCGACCGCGCCTACATATGCAATGCCAACTCCGCTTACCACGGCGCCGCCCACTGCGGTGCCAAACGAGATGCCGACATTAAACGCCATGGGCTCAACCGAGCTCGCGAGCACCATCGATTTGGGATGGCGGCTGCGTGCCACGTCCATAAAGTGCGTGATGCACGACACCGAGAACAGGTACATGAGCATTGCCAGACTAAAGACAAAGACCAGCGCGAGCGGCATGGTGCCGCCCACAGCAAACAGCCCGAGTAGCGCCGCGGCCTGCAGCACAAACGTCACAAGCAGTGCCTTCATGCCAAAGCGCGCATCGATCCATCCGCCCAAGATGTTCGAGATCAGGCAGAACACGCCGTAGGCCATAAGCGTGGTACTGGCTTCGACCGTGCCCATGCCCAACACCTGCTCTAGATAAGGCGTCACGTAGCCGTAGAAAACGTAGACCGACCCCACGCCAAACAAAAAGATGAGCATGCCGGTGATGATGCTCGGCTCGCGTAGAAGTCCCGCCTGCTCACGGAAGGTAGCGGGTTCGTCGGTCTGTCCGGCACGCGGCATAAACATCACGAGCGCTCCGCAGATCAGAACGGCAAAGGTCAGCGTGCCGTACATTGCTACATGCCAATCAAGCGTGTCGGCTACAAACTTGCCGATCGAAGTGACAAAGACCATTGCCACGGAAAACGCACCATATACCACCGAGATTGCAAGCGAAGTTTGCTGCGGGGACAGCAGCTCGGGGATGTACGTTACGCCCACGGCGAGCAGTGCGCCCGAGACGGAGCCCAGGACAATGCGCGAGATAAACAGCACCTGGAAGTTGGGCGCCAACGCCATGACCAGATTGCCGAGCACAAAGACGATGCTGTAGCACACGAGCAGCTGGTAGCGGCGGAATCGCCCCGTGCTGAGCGCAAGCACCGGCGTAGCGATAGCGTAGACGAGCGCGAACACGCTGATGAGTTGACCGGCGGTGGCGAGCGATACGCCGAGCTCTGTCGCCAGGTCGCTTTCGATGCCGATAACCACGAACTCGGAGCAGCCGAGCGAGAATCCCAACAGCACGAGCAGCGCCAGGCAGAGCTTGGTGCGCGCGGGGGAGAGCGCGGCGGCGGTTGACTTACTTTTAGGCGTGGTTGCGGCGGTCAAGGTTGTCACTCCAATGTCGCATGAATAAGCGGGATTCAATCCCTGCAACTCTAACAGAATGTGACAAAGGGACAGTCCCTTTGTCAGGTCGGGACCTTGCTTGTATAGTCGCAATACAGGTGAAGATGGTCTCGGGTACATTGCGGGCGACAGGAGATCCCATGGGTATGCACACGACAAAGGTTGCAGTGGGCGAGGGCAAGTTTGCGCTCGAGGCCCAGCTGACGGTGACGCCGCGAGGCATGGCGGTGTACGCCTGCTCGCCGGAGTATGCGCACCTGGGCGCCACGGCGCAGGCCATTCCGCGCCCCGAGCCCGGCCGTACGGCGACGGTGAGCATCCTGGCCGTTCCGTGCCATCGAGACGAGATTCCGGCGCACGATATCGCAGCGGCGCTGGCCACGCGCTTTGACGTGCCGGTCGTTGCAAGCACCGGTTTTCATGTTGAGCAGGCGAGCGGGGACGACCTGCAGCGCGTGCTCGACACCACCAAGGAGCTCATCGCCGCGCTCGAGGAGGCCGCCGCGCGCATCCTGCGCGCCGGCTGGGATGAGGGCGGCGCAGGCGCCGAGGTTGTGGGGGTCGATGCCGCGACCGGCGAGGCGCTTGGCCCCGTCGACCGCATTGAGGCCCATACCGGCGAGGGCATTTTGCATCAAGCATTTCTGACGCTTTTGGTCGAGGGCCGGGGCGAAGACGCGCGCCTGCTGCTCTGTCGCCGCAGTCCGCTCAAGCGACTGTGGGGCGGGGTGCTGGCCGATAGCTGTGCCGGCCATCCGTTCCCCGGGGAAGACGTCGCGGCCGCCGCGGCGCGCCGCATCAACGAAGAGCTCGGCATTACGCGCGAGCCCGATCAGCTCGAGCACCTCGGACACGTGGTGTACCGCGAGGATCACGGCGACGGCCGCTGCGAGTGCGAGTGGTGCGAGGTCTACCTTGCCCATGTTGAGCCGGGCGAGCTGCATATCAACCAAGAGGAGATCTCGGAGGTGCGCCGCGTGGCCCCGTCCGAGCTCGACGGCTACCTGCAGGGTCATCCCGAGCAGCTGGCCCCCTGGCTCCGCGAGGCCCTCAGCGACCCATCCATCCGTACGGTCCTCGCTATGTAAAAAAGACAGTCCCTTTGTCGCATCCAAACCATCACAACATTCGATGAAAATCTCGAAATCGAAGAAAAGCGTCGAATGTTGTGACGGTTTTCGTGTTTGGCGCGGGTGAGCTTCCGCGTCATCTGAGGGTATAAGGCTAGCAAGTGTTTGATTTGCGAGGCCTAAGGGGCGCCCCGTATGGATATCGATAACTTTGAATGGTGGTATAGCGAGGGCGAGGCTCCGGACGAGGAGTGGGACGAGCCCGCGTCGCGTGACGTGTCGAGCGACGAGGACGAGACCGGCAACGATGCCGCTGTCGAGCCTGATGCCGCCTCCGATGCCGCCGAGCCCCTGACCTTTGAGCAGGCTTGGGCCCAAGCCGAGGCCGATGAGGCTAAGGCCGATGCCACGGCCACACTCGGTGAGCCGGCGGACATGTCCATCTCGCCGGCAAAGATCCCGCAGCCGCGTCACACCATCGACCCCGACAGCACGGCATCCTTCAGCATTCTCGACGTGCCCGCGCAAGGCGCCCAGGCGCCTGCGCCCACACATCGCCCCGACCTGGCTCGTGAGGAAGACGCGGGCCGCCGTTCTCCGCTCGGCCCCATCCTCATCGCCTTCATGGCCGGCGTTATCGCCTGCTCGGCAATCGGTAGCGTTTGGAGCCATGTCGAGCAGCAGCGTCAAGACGCCGCCAAGGTCGAGATGTCTGTCGAGCAATCGCTCAGCCGCACGCGCTCGGTACATGTGTCGGCCGAGGTCAAGGACGGCGCGATGTGGGACACCGCGCGTGGCGACAGCCAAATGCTCATCCACATCGTGGGGCGTACGCTCAAAGGGCAGACGATTGACGAGTATCAATACGTCAATTCCGCTGGTGACGGCATCGAGCTCAAGCCCGGCGACTACGAGCTCACCGTCGACGAACCGCCCGTCGCCACCGACGGCACGCGCTTCCGCGCCTCAAAGCGCATGGTTCCCGTGAGCTTTAACTCGCAGGCGCCCGATACGGTCGATAGCACTCCGCAGGGCGGGTTTGACCTTTACGCTATTGCTCAATAACTGCGCCTGTCGCTCAACCCCGCCGCCAAGAGTGGGACAATAGTCCTCGACACTATTGTTTACTTTTGGAGGAAGTAGCATGTCTACCGTCACTACCATCAAGCGCGGCAGCCTCACCGCGGCCATCGATTCCATGGGCGCCCAGCTCACGAGCCTTGCCCTCAACGGCAACGAGTATCTGTGGCAGGGCGACCCCGCCTTTTGGGGCAAGCATGCGCCCATCCTGTTCCCCATTGTGGGCTCGCTGCGCAACAACACGGCGACGTCTGCGGCTGGCACCTGCGAGATGCCGCGCCACGGCCTCGCGCGCATCGTCGAGCACAAGCTGGTCGAGGTTTCGGAGGACGGCTCCTCGGTAACGTACGAGATCACCGACACGCTCGAGTCGCTCAAGGCCTTTCCGTTCCACTTTAAGCTCAACATGACCTATGCCCTGACTGGTGACGCCACACTTACCCAGACCTTTGCCGTCACCAATACCGGCGACGTGGACCTGCCGTTCTCGGTGGGCGGCCACCCCGCATTTAACGTACCTGCTCCCGGTGCCGAGGACGAGGCGTTCGAGGATTACGAGCTGGCATTTACCGAGGCTTGGACCAACGAGGCCCCCATCATCACGCCCGATGGCCTCATGACGTTCGAGGGTAGCTACAAGGCTCCCGATAACTCGGACGTGCTGCCCATCACGCACCGCAGCTTCGATAACGACGCCATCATGTTCACCGATACCCCGGGCTCCACGCTCACGCTGCGCGGCCGCAAGTCGGGCCACGGCGTCAAGATCGACTTTGAGGGCTTTAAGTACATCGGCGTGTGGTCTGCCGCCAACGACGCCCCGTTTGTGGCGCTCGAGCCTTGGACCGGTCACACCACCATGTCCACCGAGGACGACGTCTTTGAGCACAAGGTCAACACCATCACCTTGGCCCCCGGCGCTACCGATAAACGCAGCTTTAGCGTCACCTTGCTCTAGAGGTTCCGCCGCTCGGTCGATGCTGCGTGCCGTCCAGAGCGATAATTTGTCATTCAAAAGGCAAGGCATAGACCTTCTGGTCATGCCTTGTCTTTTTCATGCCACTTGTTCGCTCTGGACGTCGCTCGCCGGCATTGCCAAAACATCGGCGTCCCCAATGACTACCGTGTGTCTATTAATTTTTCGAGCTTGTGCTGCGCTGCTGGTCGCTGGCGTATATCCTGTTAAGTCGTCAGCATACGATTCAACAGGGAAGGCAGATTATGCATTCTCCCCATCAACGCGACGCGCATCCACAGCCGGTATGCAGCCGTCGCATCTTTTTGGGTAGCGCTCTCGCTGCGAGCGCTTCCGTCGTCGCCGGCGCGCTCGCCGGCTGCCGGCGCCCGTCTACGCTCAAGGTAGTTCAGCCCACGACGGGCGGCGGTCGCGACGACCTGTCCGATTCCGTGATCGGCAAGGACAAGATCCGCATTGGCATGGAGGCGGCCTACGCCCCGTACAACTGGCAGGTTTCCGAAGCCAGCGAGTACACCATCCCCATCGACAACGTGCAGGGCGCCTATGCCGATGGCTACGACGTGCAGATCGCCAAGATCGTCTGCAAGGCCCTTGGTGGCGAGCCCGTTGCCGTCAAGCAGAGCTTCTCGGGCCTTATCGATTCGCTCAACAACGGCCAGATCGACCTCATCATCGCCGGCATGAGTGCCACGCCCGAGCGCGAGGAGTCCGTCGGCTTCTCCGACCCGTACTTTATCGGCTACTTTGGCCTGTTCGTAAAAGAGGGCTCGCCTTACCAGAACGCCACCAAGCTCAGCGACTTCAGTGGTGCTACGGTCCTCGGCCAAAAGGACACCATGCTCGATACCGTTATCGACGAGATCCCGGGCGTTGTGCACAAAAACCCGGTCGATTCGGTCCCCACGGTGTTTTCGAACCTGCTGCAGGGCACGTGCGACGCCGTGACCTACAACACCGAGAATGAGAAGGGCTATATGGCCCAAAACCCGGGTATCGTGCCGATTCAATTTGCCGAGGGCGAGGGCTTTAAGCAGGAGGTCACGGCAAACGTCGGCTGCCGCAAGGGCTCGGACAAGCTGCTTAAACTCATCGACAAGACACTCAAGGGCATTAGCCAAGAGGAACGCGACCAAATGTGGGACGCGTGCCTCGATCGTCAGCCGGCATAGGGAGGCAGCATGAAAACCACCAATCGCCTGGCCTCCTTTATCAAGGCCGACCACCGTTATGTATACCTGGGCACGAGCGTTATCGCGGCGCTCGGCCTGGCGTTTAGCCAACGCAACCCCACGCCGCTGAGCTTCTTGGCGCCTGCGGGCGTGTTCCAAGACTGCCTCTGGGCGATTCTTTGGGCCTGGATTGTCGTGTCGGCGGCGGCGCTTGTCACCAAGCTTGTGCACTGGAGTGACTATCGCGAAAAGTCGCCGTTCGCATCCGAGCGTTTCCGCCGCGGCGCGCGCCTGGGCAGCTATGTCGTGGTCGCCATCGCGGCAATCTTTTTCGTGGACCGCTGCGTCATGTCGTTTATCGACCTGGTACAGGTGAGCATCGTCTCGGATTCCAACCCTAGCGACTTTTTGTCGAGCCTGGTCTACATGACCTACAAGAGCGGCGACTTCTTCATCCGCGGCATCGAGATCACCATCGCACTTGCGACCTTCGGCACCGTCATCGCATTCTTCCTGGCGCTGCTCTTTGTGTTCTTGCGTATTCAGACCTTCGATCGCGTAGACAACGACCTGGTGCGCTTCTTTAAGAGTATCGGCCGCGGCTTTGCGACCATCTACTCCACCATCGTGCGCGGCACGCCCATGATGGTCCAGGGCCTGCTCATCTATTACGCGGGCTTTACCGTTTTGCGCGGCATGGGCTTCGAGACCGCCCAGGCCAACCAGATTTGGAGTACCTTCACCGCCGGCCTTGTCACCATCTCGCTCAACTCCACCGCCTACATGATGGAGGTCCTGCGCGGCGGCATCGAATCCATCGATCCCGGCCAGGCCGAGGCAGCGCGCTCGCTGGGCCTGTCGCAGTGGCAGGCTATGCGCAAGGTCGTGTTCCCCCAGGGCATTAAAAACGCGATTCCGGCGCTCACTAACGAGCTCATCATCAACATCAAGGATTCGTCGGTGCTCTCGGTCATCGGTGTGTTCGACCTTATGTACGCCACTACCACGGTCGCCGGCGTGTACTACCGCCAGATGGAGGTCTACTGCGTGGCGCTCGTGGTCTACCTGATCCTGACGCTCGTGGCGAGCCGCCTGCTCGAGGCCTTTGGCAAAAAGCTCGGCGCCGAGGCACCGGCAACGCTGCCCAGCTCCAACTAGGCTCAAGACGAGGAGAATCATCATGGCAGATACCGCTACTACCGGCGTTGCGACCGCCGCACAGACCAATGAGCCGCTTATCCGCGTCGAGGGCCTGCGCAAGAGCTTCGGTTCGCTCGAGGTACTCAAGGGCATCGACCTGTCCGTCAATCCCGGCGAGGTCGTCACCATTATCGGCGCCTCGGGCTCGGGTAAGTCGACGCTGCTGCGTTGCCTCAACCTGCTCGAGACTCCGGACACGGGTCACATCTGGTTCCACGGCCAGGACCTTACGGCCGAGCGCTGCAACATCAATAAGCTGCGTGAGGACATCGGCATGGTGTTCCAGGGCTTTAACCTGTTCAACAACATGGATGTGCTCGACAATTGCACGCTCGCGCCCGTCACGCTCAAAAAGATGAGCAAGGCCGAGGCCGAGAAGGTCGCGATGGAGCATCTGACGAGCGTGGGACTCGAAAAGTTCGCGCACGCCGCCGTGGGCCGCCTGTCCGGTGGTCAAAAACAGCGCGTGGCCATCGCTCGTGCCCTGTGCATGAATCCGCAGATCATGCTGTTCGACGAGCCGACCTCCGCGCTCGACCCCGAGATCGTGGGCGAGGTGCTCGAGGTCATGCGCAAACTCGCGGCCGACGGCATGACCATGGTCGTCGTCACGCACGAGATGGCCTTTGCCCGCACGGTGTCCGACCGCGTGGTCTTTATGGACAAGGGCGTGGTGCTCGAGGATGCGGCATCGGCCGAGCTCTTCGGCAATCCCAAACACCAGCGCACCCGCGAGTTCCTCTCGCGTTATCTCAACGACAAATAATGCAAGCGAACGTGGCAAAGGGACCGTCTCTTTGCCACGATGTTTTTGGAGGAAGGCATGGCCGAGGTTTGGCGCTTCTTTGCGCACGAGGATGATTTTGCCGATATCGACGAGGTCGGCGCGTGCGAGCGCCTGGGCCGCGTGCTGTCGTTTCCGACGATTTCGAGCATGGATGCTCAGACGGTGGATTGGCAGGCGTTTGCCGACCTGCGCGCCTATATGCAGCAGGCCTGGCCGCGCGTGTTTGCGGCGGGCGAGGTCGAGCTCATCGACCATTCGCTGCTCGTGACGCTTGCCGGCACCGACCCCGCCCTCAAGCCGGTCATGCTCATGGGTCACATGGACGTGGTCCCCGTGGTGCCGGGCACCCAGACAGACTGGACGTACGATCCCTTTAGCGGGCACGTGGACGACACCTATATTTGGGGTCGCGGCGCCATCGATATGAAAGACCAGGTTGCGGGCATCCTGGAGGCGGTTGAGTATGCGCTGGCGCACGGCTGGCAACACGAACGAACCCTGCTGCTGGCCTTTGGCCAGGATGAGGAGACCACGCAGTACGGCGCGGGTGCCATTGGTCGCGCGCTCCAGGAGCGTGGCGTTGAGCTTGAGTACCTGATCGACGAGGGTGACTATCGTATCGTTTCGGCTGCCGAGTATGGCGCAGGTGCGGGTTGGCTTATGCATGCCGATCTTGCCGAGAAGGGCTATGCCGATATCGTGCTCAAGACGAAGAGCGAAGGCGGGCATTCTTCCAACCCTTACGGCGGCACGTCGCTCGAAGTGCTCAGCCGCGCTATTACCGCGATTTGCGATATCGAGTGGCCGGCGCGTGTGACCGATCTGCTTGCCGCGCAGCTCGTCGAGCTGGGGCTTTATACCGCAGACGAGATTGCTACCAGCAAGGATGCCATCGTGCGCGACTGCCTCGCCAGCAAAAAGCTGTACCCGCTTGTGACCACCACCTGCGCGCCCACGCAAATCGAAGGCGGCAGTACCGGTGCCAACGTAATGCCGCAGGATATGTGGGCCAATGTCAACTTCCGCATGCTCGAGGGTACGAGCGTGGCCGATGTCGTGGCCTGCTGCCGCGAGGCCGTTGCCACCGCTGGGCTCGCTGGCCGAGTCGAGGTCGAGCTGGGCCCCGGCAGCTCCGAGCCCTCACCGTCCCCGCGCGTGGGCGGTCCGGGGCTCGAGGCCGTCCGCGCCATCGCCGCCCGCTATTTCCGTAATCCCAAGGGGATGGAGGAAAACAGATCGTCTGCGGTGGGTCAAGAGCCGATGAGCATCGTGCCCTCGACCGTGATTGGTGCAACCGATGCCGCCAACTACCAGCGCATTTGCCACGAGTGCATCCGCTTCTCCGCCTTTGTGGTCGACGATGACGAATGCGACCGCGGCGTCCACGGCACCAACGAGCGCATCACCCGTCGCGCCTACCTCCAAGGCATCCGCTTCCTCATCGCCCTGCTCCACACGCTCTAGAATGCGACAAGGGGACTGAGCCGATTTCATCGGTAATGAGACAAAAATTGTTATAGAAAAAGACTAAGATATCTTAAGAGACGTATGCTGGGGTTGGTATTCCTTGAACGACTGCGGGCATGTGCCAGACTGCCTCGGCCCCCGGGGAGCACCCGGGCAGGTCGCCGTGTGACTGGGGAGGAAATTATGCAGGAGCTCAGAGAGACGACGTCTCGACTCGTGAATATTGCTACCGGGGGGGGGTGTCTAAGCAGGGAACTTCCTGGTGAACACCGGCCGCGCGAGCGGTGGTCCGTCATGTCTTATGGCCGCCGTCGTGGGCTGCGCCCGGTTTCGCCATATGCGATTGTTCTGGCCCTCGCCGTCGCGCTGACGGCGAGTTTCTTCCTGCCGCTTCGTGCCGAGGCGGCAATTTCGGGCCACACGGTTCCGACGATTTCGCCTTCGGGGACAACAATCAACCTGTTTGATTACTGGGTGAATCCCGATAACCATCTGTCGGTTTCCGGCAACGGCGGCATCAACAAGAACCACCGCTTCCAGTTCAAGGATCAAGGAGCCAACGAGGAACTTAACCAGTATACGGGTGGCTCCCGGGTCCGCACCGGCATCGTGAACAATGTTCTTGCCGGTGGTTACCCGAAACTCACCGACCGCTGGGAGGGAGAATCCCTCGGCTACCTGTTTGATTCCTCCGTCCAGACGGGCAAGATATCCCATATGGGTGTGACGGGTCTGTTGCAGGCCAAGGGTGGCTACTACGAGTATGACAGCTCGCGGAACTACGCGGCGTACAACGCCAATAAGAATGCATTTGATGTCTACAATGCTGCCGGCGTTATGCAAGCGGGGGCTGAGCCTCATTCAGTAGGCCAGTTCTTCCCCTTCGATGCGGCCGATGAGGTATTCAAGGAAGAGGACGGCAAACTCGTCCCGAACGGCATTACGTCGCAGAACAACGGACCCCTCAACCATTATTTCGGCCTCTCCATGTCGTCGCGCTTCGTGCAGCCGAAGGATGGCAAAACGAACGCTGACAAGCCCATGACCTTTGAGTTCGCCGGAGACGACGACGTCTGGGTGTTCATTGACGATGTCCTCGTGGGCGACATTGGCGGTATCCACACCAGTGCTGATCTGACCATTAACTTCCAAACGGGCGACATCAGCGTTAACAATTCCGCAAATGGCACGCTGAAAAGCAAGTTCAAGGATGCGGGGCGGGATATTTCGGGCTTCAACGGCAACACCTTCGCTGGCGGCACCAACCACACGCTCAAGTTCTTCTACTTGGAGCGTGGCGCCACCGACTCCAACATGAGGCTCAAGTTCAACCTCGTGACGGTGCCCGAGTCCGACATCATAAAGTTCGACCAGGACGGCAAGTTCGTACAGAGCGCCGAGTTCGCGCTGTACAAAACAGACGAGAACTTTACAGATACGACCAATGACAAGAACGCGCTCCTCGGCTCCGGTACCACGGACGAGGCCGGCCACCTAACGCTCACGAACGACGTGGACAACGGCGTCATCAACTTCGACGATCTCTACAACAAGGATCACGACAACAACAAGTACTACCTCCTGAAGGAGACGCGCGTACCCGAGGGATACCGCTCGAGTCTCGCGGCGACGGGTGGTAGCATGCAGCTCGAGTACGTGCCCGCGAGCGCTGAGAACGGCGCGGGCGGCGTCATCATTAACCGCGGCGGTATGGACGCGGACAGCGCCGTGTGGCAGACGGGTGCGTTCGCCGGCGCGAAGGAGACCATCACCGCGCCGTCGATCGTGTACAAGGCGAACGATGACCAGACGAAGCCCGACAAGACCGTCAGCCTGGACTCCGGCATACTGTTCGCTGTGGTGCTCAAGCGCGATAAAAGCGCAAGCACAGATATCAACGATCCGAACAGTTGGTACGCCGTGTCGGGCGACCCATCGACGGGAGCGGGATACACCCTCGCCAAGAAGCCGAGCATGGCCGGCGCTATCGAGGCGGCGAAGAAGGACCTGCACGCCTTCACGCTCAACACGGGCGGCCAGTACCAGGTAGAGATTCCGTATCTGCCCGGTGGCATCTCCAGCTACTACTACATGCTGAGCGGTGATGCCCGCAAGGATGCCGAGTACACGGTGACCATCTACCACACAACGGCGAGTTCCATCGCCAACGCGAATACGGACAACACGGTCCACGTGTTCAGCGATGACCTCCCCAGCGGCGAGAAGAATTTCCAGCGACAGTTCGCCACGCGCCTGCTCGTCACGAACATCCAGAACCGCCTGTTCGTGCAGAAGACCGATACCGAGGGCAACCCCGTAGACGGCGCGAAGTTCGGCCTGTACAAGTCCACCCAGGTGACTACGGATGCGAACGGCAAGGTCGTGCTCAAGGACGGCCAGGACCCCTACGACACCCTGAGGACGGGGTCGGTCGGCAACCCGGTCCCGCTCGAAGGTGCGGGCATATTCCCGAATACAAGCGACGGTAACAGGCCGCTCGTGAATGGAACTTACTTCCTAAAGGAGGTCTCGGCTCCCAAGGGCTTCCTGCTTAACGACACGCTCACCAAGGTGATTGTGGACGATTGCGGCGTCCATGCCGATGCTGGTACGGACGATGACGGCGTTTCGACGTTCGTGGGCCCGGGCGCGCTCATGAAGAGTCTGGGCCAGTTTGGCGCAGAGGGCGACATCGACAACACGCTCACGTGGATCAAGGGTACGCGGCAGACCTCGAATGGCGAGACCAATGTTAAAGGCAACCTGACGTGGACCGATGTCGAACCCGTGGGTGCAGACGACACAGTGCACCTCAAGTACGGCGCCAACGGACGTATCTACCAGTATGGGCCCACCGAGGCGGGCAAACCCTACCGCCTGGAGACCGAGACGGGCTGGATACGTATGGGCATCACGCAGGACGACGTGCCTAGTGACACTAATGCGAAGGGCGCCCGCGCCGATCTGGGCGACATGAACCTGAATGCCCTGTTCACGGGCGCCACCTGCGTGCGCGTGGCGAACGAACGCGAGGCGAGCCTCGAGGTGACGAAGAAGGTCGTGGTGCCAGTGGGCCTGACGGGAAAACCGGACGCGGGGTTCACCTTCAAGTTCACCGTGCCCACGACGGCGGGGAAGACGTACAAGGCCGCGGTGTTTGAGAACGCGGGGACCGCAAGCGAGAAGCAGGTCGGCAAAATATTCGACCTCGAGAACGGCCGCGAGCAGACCATCACGGACGGCCAGACGATCCGCGTGTACGGTCTCGCCGAGGGTGACCAGTACGCGGTGCAGGAGCTGACCGGCGCAGACAAGATGCCCGCGGGCTATAAGCTGACCGGCCGCAAGCAGGGTGACAAGAATCTGACTGAAGAAGGCGATAGCATCTCGGGCAGGATTGCCCCGCAGAATTCCGACGGCACGGTGGCCAAAGACAACAAGCTGGTGTTCACCAACAGCTACAGCGTGAAGTCTTCGGTGACGCTCACAGGCATCAAGGCGAAGAAGAAGTTCACCGGCCGTGAGTGGACTAGCGCCGACAGCTTCGAGCTTTGCCTGCGCGCCGCCGATGGAACGCCGATGCCTGATGGTGCCACGGCAGCGCCCGTGGCCGGCATGAAGCAGGTCGAGAAGACCGTTACGAGCGCCGAAGAATTTAGCTTCGGAGAGATTAAGTATGAGAAGCCTGGCAAGTACACCTACTACATTGCCGAGACTACGCCCGCCAAGAGCGATCCCAGTTGGCTGGGCGGTGTCAGCTACTCCAGCGCCGAATACAAAGTGACCGTAACGGTGAAGGATGACGGCAAGGGAAATCTGACCGAGCCAGTCGTCAAAATGGAGCAGATCTATAAGGATGATGGCACCGCCACATCTCAGGTGATCGACGATCAGATTGCGGTGATCACGAACACGTACCGCCCGAAGGAGACCTCGGTAACGCTCAAGGCGACGAAGCGCTTCACGGGCGGTGAGCTCGCGGGGAGTGACTTCACGTTCCAGCTGCTCGACAAGGACGGCAGCGTGGTCCAGACTGTCCAAAACGAGAAGGACGGCAAGGTCGCCTTTGCAGCCATCGACTACGCTACGCCGGGCGACCACGACTACACCATCAAGGAGGTGAAGGGCGCCGACTCGACCGTCGTCTACGACGCGAAGGGCGTGAAGGTCCACGTCAAGGTCACCGACGAAAAGGGCGAGCTGAAGGCGACCGTCACCTACGACGGTGAGAAGGCCGTGCCGACCTTCACCAACACGAAGCCGACGGCGGACGTCACCGTCGAGGCCACGAAAACCCTAAAGGGCAAGGCGCTGACGGACGGCGCGTTCGCCTTCGGCCTGTACGACCAGGACGGCAATGAGGTTGCCCGCGGCACCAACGACCAGGGCGGCAAGGTCAAGCTGACCGTCAAGGGCCTGAACCTGGGCGAGTACGACTACACGCTCAAGGAGGAGAAAGCGGGCCAAACCGTCGACGGCGTGGTCTACGACGCCAAGGAAGTCAAGGTCCACGTCAAGGTAGAGCAGAACCAGGACGACAACAATAAGACGAAGGTGACCGTCACCTATGACGGTGCCGCTACGGCTCCCGCCTTCAACAACACCTACGACGCAAAGGGTTCCGTAACCCTGACGGCGACCAAGACCATCAAGGTTGCGGACGGCTTCGACCACACGACGAAGCCCGCGGACGGCGAGTTCACCTTCGACCTGAAGGACGCTGCCGGCAACGTGCTCGACACCGCGAAGAACGATGCAAACGGCAAGGTCAGCTTCACGCGCGAGTTCCAGCTCTCCGACTTGGACGGCGCCGCGAGCAAGGACTTCACCTACACCATCGTGGAGCAGCCGGGCGCGGAGCCGGGCATGGTCTATGACAGCCATCCCCTCACCTATACGGTGACGGTCACGGACGGCGGGAACGGAGCACTGAATGCGAAGGCGATCGTGACGAGCGCATCCGGCTCGGATACCTTCACCAACACCTACCAGCCGGCCGCGACCGGCCTGGCCCTCGGTGCGCAGAAGAGCTATGTGAAGAAGGACGACAACACGCCGATCGTCCCCAAGTGCGGCGAGTTCACCTTCGATGTGTACGAGGGCAACCTGACGGCTGAGCAGCTTGCCGGGGCCAAGCCCGTCCGGACCGCGACCAACGGCGCGGACGGAAGTGTTAACTTCGACGCCTTCTCCTACGCGAAGCCGGGCACGCACGAGTACACCATCGTGGAGCGGAAGGGTGATCTGGCCTACGTGACCTACGACGCCGCGGTGCATCATGCCGTGGTGACGGTTGTGGACAATGCCGGCACGCTGCAGGCGAGCGTCGCCTACGACGGCGCGGACGCCACGAAGCCCACCTTCACCAACACCTACAAGGCGAAGGCGACGAACTCCGGCGCGATCGCCCTCACCAAGAGCGTTGACGTGCACGACGGCAGATATCAGCTAAAGGCGGGAGACTTCGCCTTCGAGCTGGTGGGGTCTGACGGTACGGTGCTCCAGACCCAGAAGAACGACGCCAAGGGCAAGGTTTACTTTAACGAGCTGACCTTCGACCATGCGGGCACCTTTCCCTTCACGGTCCGTGAGGTGCAGCCGACGGACGGCGCGCCGGGCGTGACCTACACCGGCAAGACGTACACCCTGACCTACGTGGTGAAGGACAACAACGACGGCAAGCTGGTGGTAGAGAGCTCTACGGTGAAACCGAGCGAGGGCACCGAGAACGGCGTCACCCCCAATACCATGACGTTTGCGAACAGCTACCAGCCGGGTCAGACCTCCTACCAGATCTCTGGCACCAAGGTGCTTGAGAATGCCGACCCGGCCACCACGCGGACGCCCGCCGATGGCGAGTTCACATTCGCGCTGATTGACGTGGCCACCGGGCAGGAGATCGACCGGACCACGAACGTGGGTAAAGCGTTTACCTTCAAGGCCATCTCGTACACCGCAACTGGTTCGCATGCGTACCAGGTGAAGGAGGTTGCGGGCCAAGATGGCACCATCACTTACAGCGATGCGGTGCTGGACGTAACGGTGAACGTGACCGATGACGGCAGCGGCCAGCTGACCGCGACGGCGAACAAGACGGCTGCGGATCTGACCTTCACCAACACCTACACGCCGACGGCAACGACGGCGACGATTACCGGAACGAAGGCTCTGACCGGCCGCGACCTGGCCGAGGGTGAGTTCTTCTTCGACCTGAAGGACGCCGACGGTAACGTGGTGCAGACGGTGCAGAACGGCGCCGACGGCACGTTCGGCTTCGCGCCGCTGCAGCTGGACAAGGTGGGGACGTACGTCTACACCGTGTCCGAGCGGGCAGGGGCGACGGCGAACGGCGTCACCTACGACACGACGGTCTTTACCGCGACGGTGACGGTGACGGAGAATGCGGGGACGCACGCGCTGGAGGCGCAGGTTGCCTACAGCAAGGGCGGCAAGGCTGCGGATGCGGTGGCGTTCAGCAACAGTTACGCGCCGGCCGCGACTGAGGTGAAGCTGGGGGCCTCCAAGGTGCTGAGCGGCGAGGACCTGAAGGAAGGGCAGTTCTCCTTCCAGCTGAAGGATGCCGACGGCAAGGTGCTGCAGACCGCAAAGAACGCGGCGGACGGCACGGTGGGCTTCGAGGCGATCTCGTACGACAAGCCCGGAACGTACGCCTACAGCATCTCCGAGGTGGACGACGGTCAGAAGAACGTGACGTACGACGCGGCCGAGCACCGGGTAACGGTGACGGTGACGGACGACGGTGCGGGCCATCTGGTGGCGACGGTAACCTATGACGGCGCCGTGGCGCCGGTGTTCAAGAACACGTACACGCCGCCGACCACCCCGCCGACGGAGCCGCCCACCAATCCGCCGAGCAAGTCACCGGTGCCGAAGGAGGAGAAGCCGGGTCTGCCGTATACGGGCGATACCAGCTTGTCGCCGATGGCCCTGGGTGGCATCGCGGGCGGCGCGGTGGTGCTGATCGCCGCAGGCGTTATCCTGCGGCGCCGGAACCGGTAGCTACGGCGGCCGAGAAGGGCTTTGATTGAGGGCGGGTGGTCGCAGGGCGCGGCCGCTCGCCCTTTTTGGTGAAAGGCTATGTTAACCCGCCGTTTGCACGTCCGGCTCCAGATGGAACTCGTACTCCGGCTCCATCATCTTCTTCCGGATCTTTTCGTAGCGCCCGTCGTCGAGCTGCTCGCGCATGAGCGACGTCCTGTCCCCGACGCGTGCGGCCTCGCGCAGCCATCTGAACCACATCAGGCAGCTGTGGAGCCTGCGGGTCGATACGCCCTTGAACCTCTCGAGGAAGTGGCCGAGCGAACCCTGCGCTTCAGCATCCTCTGGACCGTGTCCCGCTCGTACCCGGTGAGCCTGCCGTGGGTCCTCGGGACCGCCCTCGCGGCGCCCTTCCCGCCCTTTCCGGACATGGCGTCCTCCGATCTCCCGGGGCCGGCCGATCCGGCCCTCAGGGTATCGGATTCCCAAATTTATCCGTATATGTGCGGATGAATGCGGGAGGCGTTCGGATGAAGTTGTATTCAAGGAAAGAGACTGACCCTTTGTCGCATTCCGTGCGGGTTATATGCAGGTATGCCTGCGCACGCTATCATGTATGGGTTAGACCGCAACTATGTACCTCATACGCGAAGGGATGCGCATGTATCTGAAGATCGACATGTTCTAGCTGGGCTTACCCCCGCAGTGGCGCCGCGCGCCCCATCAACTCTGCCGATTTTCGCCTTCACGCACATAAAGGAGTCCCGCCATGCGCGACAAGCTCGAAAAGATCATTAAGGCCTACGAGGAGCTCGAGAAGAAGCTTTCCGACCCGGCCGTCGCCTCCGACATCAAGGAGTTCACGCGTCTCAACAAGGAGTACGCACACCAGTCCGACCTCATCGCTGCCTCGCGCGAGTACATCGGCGCGCTCGATGACATCGAGGCCGCCAAGGAGATGCTCCGCGACACCAGCGATGCGGACGAGAAGGAGATGCTCCAGATGGACATCTCCGAGAACGAGGAAAAGCTTCCCCAGCTCGAGGAAGACATCAAGTACATGCTCATCCCGAGTGACCCCAACGACGACAAGAACACCATCGTCGAGATTCGCTCCGCCGCCGGTGGCGACGAGGCAGCCATCTTCGCCGGCGACTTGTACAAGATGTACCAGCGCTTCTGCGAATCGCGCGGCTGGAAGACCACCGTGCTCGATTCCAGCCCCAGCGAGGCCGGCGGCTTTAAGTCCATCGAGTTCAAGGTCGAGGGCGACCGCGTCTACTCCGTCATGAAGTTCGAGTCCGGCGTGCATCGCGTCCAGCGCGTTCCCAAGACCGAGTCCCAGGGCCGCATTCAGACCTCCACGGCTACCGTCGCCGTACTTCCCGAGGCCGAGGAAATTGACGTCCAGATCAACCAGTCCGACCTGCGCATCGACACCTACTGCGCCTCCGGCCCTGGCGGTCAGTGCGTTAACACTACCTACTCCGCCGTGCGCATCACCCACTTGCCCACCAACACCGTGGTGCAGTCGCAGGAGCAGCGCTCCCAGATTCAGAACCGCGAGGTCTGCATGCAGATGCTGCGTGCTCGTCTGTACGAGATGGAGCTCGAGAAGCAGCAGGCAGAGCTTGGTGCCGAGCGCCAGAGCCAGATCGGCCACGGCAACCGTTCCGAGAAGATCCGTACCTACAACCAGCCCCAGGACCGCGTGACCGATCACCGCATCGGTTTCAACTCCACCTACAACGGCGTCCTTCTGGGCGATCAGCTCGGCACCGTCATCGAGGCGCTCGCCGCCGCCGAGCGAGCCGAGAAGCTGGCACAGGCCGTTTAGGTTCCGCCGTTCTACCGAGCGGCGGACCAGCCGACGCTGCGCGGGCCGCATTTGGACAATCT
>CABUCA010000023.1 GCA_902489965.1 uncultured Collinsella sp. | reverse complement strand
GAACCCGCCAGACTTGACATCCAGCGGGTTCGTACAAAATGCAAATGGTGCCCCCAGCGGGATTCGAACCCGCGATATCCACCTTGAAAGGGTGGCGTCCTTGGCCGCTAGACGATGGGGACAGCGGGAAAGAGTATAGCAGACTTTTTTGCCGGCGCGTATATCGTTGGCAAACTGGAAAACCACCACAAAGGTACCTGTCCCCTTTGTGGTGGTGGGGTGCTAGGGGAGGAGCTTCATGGCGGCGTCGTGGGCGGCGTGCTCGTAGGCGTCGTCGAGGGGCTTGAGCGGCAGCAGGGCGGCGGCCTGCGCATCGCCGCGGCGCTCGAGGGCGTGCGCGATCAGCCAGTCGGCGAGTTCTGGGTTCTTGGGCAGCGCCGGCCCGTGCAGGTACGTGCCGATGACGCCCTTGTAGATCAGACCCTCAAGGCCATCGTCGCCGTTGTTGCCGGTGCCCGTGACGACGGACGTTCCGAGTGGCGTGGCCTCTGCATCGAGCAGGGTGCGGCCGCCGTGGTTCTCAAATCCCACAAAGGGCTCGGGTGCCAGATCGGTTTTGACGGCTACGTTGCCGATCAGGCGGTCGGAGCCGCGTACGGTTTCGGCGGCAATGACCCCCAGACCCTCAATGCGATTCTCACCCATATAGTACGAACGGCCGAGCAGCTGATAGCTGCCGCAGATGGCGAGCAACGAACCGCCATCCTCAACATAGGATGCGACCTTGTCTTTTTGAGCGAGCAGTTCATGTGCGACCGCCAGCTGGTCGCGGTCGGAGCCACCGCCCATCATGACGATATCGGCATCGGTCAAATCAAGCGTTTCGCCCATACGGACCTCGTCCACGCGCACGGGAATGCCGCGCCAAGCGCAGCGGCGCTCGAGCGCGATAACATTGCCGCCGTCGCCATAGAGGTTAAGGGCATCGGGATACAGGTAGACGATGCGCAGCGGGCGCGAAAGCTCGACTGGCGCGATGCCGACAGGAAGAGCGCTGCCGTCGGCACGGGCTATGGCGCGGGCAGCAACAGCGTCGGCAGTGGCGCCCTTCAGTCCGTCGAGTTCCTTGACCAGCGGCGGGAAGGCCGTGTAGTTGGCGACGGCGTAGAAGGTGTCATCGGCGGCCTCGTCTGCCACGGCGCCAATTGCCTGCGCGACGTCCGAGATAATCGCGGCATCGATGCCGGCGTACTTGAGGCGCACCTGCATGTCGTGCGCGCGCGTGCCTCCGGCAAAGGCGACAAGACCCGGCGTGTCGGCGATGCGCTCAAAGTCGACGTCGTAGATCCACGATACATCGTGTCCGTCGGCGTCGTTGTCGTTGAGGAAGAAAGCGCAGAGTCTGCCGCCTGCCGTCTTGATGGACTGGATTTGTCGATCGAAGCCTACGGGATTCTTAGCCAGGTTGGCCTCGACGGTGCGGCCGGCGATATCCCAGCGCCCCATACGACCACCGGCGGGCACATAGGCATCGAGCGTGGGCTGCAGAAACGCCGTATCCACGCCCAACTCGTGCGCGGCAAAGAATGCGGCGGCAACGTTGTAGACCATGTACAGACCGTTGTAGCGTGTGGCGATGTGTACGGCAGCCGCGTCGGGCGCAGATCCAAAGACCAGGTCAAAGTCGTAGCCGTCGCAGCCGAGCTCCACGCCCGTCACACGGCGGACCAGTGCGGGGCGTGCCCAACCGCACGAGGGGCAATGGTAGGCGCCGAGTTGACCATACTGCACATAGTCGTACTCCAACGGGGCGTTGCACTGCGAGCAGAAGCGAGAGTCGCTAATGCGGTCAGACTCGGTGTCGGTGGCGCCGTCGATGCCAAAGGCGATGCTCGTGTTAGGGACGCGCGCGGCAATCGAGGCGCACAGCGGATCGTCGGCGTTATAGATGAGTGTCGTTGCCGGCGAAAGCTCCAGCGCGTGGGCGATGACCTCCTGGGTGTGATCGATCTCGCCATAGCGATCCAGCTGGTCGCGGAACAGGTTGAGCAGCACGAAGTACGTCGGCTTGAGCTTGGGCAGGACGCGCACGGTGTAGAGCTCATCGCATTCAAAAACGCCCACGCGCTTGCCGCTGTCAGTGTGCCTAAGGCCGCTGCGGGCCTCGAGCAACGCGCCCACCACGCCCGGCTCCATGTTGTTTCCGGCACGGTTGCATACCACGGTGGCGCCGCTGGCGGCAACGGCGTCGGCGATGAGGTTGGAGGTGGTGGTCTTGCCGTTGGTGCCGGTGATTACCACGCTGCGGTCGACAAGACCCGCGAGGTCGCGTAGCAGCTCGGGGTTGATCTTCATGGCGATGCGGCCGGGGAGTACGCCGCCCTGGCGCTTAAGGACGGAGCGCAGCCCCCAGCGGGCGATATCGCTCGAGGTGCAGGCGAGAGATGAGCGGAAGTTCATGAAGTCGTTCCTAACGTGAATGACATGGTCGTGGCGATTGTGTCGTTAAAAGCCATAACGGCGCGCAAATTCCTGGGCAAGTTGCGATACGTCTTCGCAAGCGTTGGCCCAGGGGGCAAAGTCGGGAGTATCCGAGATGATGCCGTCGGCTTCCCAAACTGCCTGATGCGAAAGGTCCCAGGGGTCGTGCGGTTCGGGCCGGCAGGGAAGGTACGGCGTCTGATACATGGGGTTCAGCAAAAAGAACGCGCCGCCCTCGCAGCGGTTGGCAAACTCGCGCAGCGCGCGTGTCGCCGGGCGCATCTTGTTCGTTTTGAACAGCAGAATCGTGCGGGCGAGCAGATACCAAGGAGAGTTCTCGAGCGCGTCAGCCCCGATCTCTTCCTCGAGTTGGTGGGCCAGGGCAAAAAAGCCGTCCTGGTCTTCCAGGCGAGCGAGGGCGAGCAACACGGTGCCTGCGGCTCGGGTGGGATAGCCTTCTGCTTTAAGGACGCGGCGGGCGTAGTTGGCGGCAGCACGGTAGCGAGCGCTCGCCATACATAGCTGCGAGATGGCCTCGAGTGTATGAAGCCACCCGATAAGAGCCGGCTCGCTCACGGTAAGGTCTGCTGCAGTGACACCGTCGGCCAAAACATTATTAGCCCAGTAGTGCGGGGCTTCCATGTCGAACCCGGGCACGCTTTGCTGCAGGTAATCGGCCGTGGTCGCCTCGAGCTTCATCAGGTCACCCAGGCAGGCGTCAACGGGCGTGTCGGCCAGGATGATGGCGAGCAGCTGTGCGTCGAGGACATGCGCATCGATGCGGGCGATCTTGAGCAGCTCATCGCGCATGTCGTCGAACAGACGATTGCGCGTCTGCTCGAACTCCTCGTCGCTGCCCATGTCCTCGATGCGATGGAGCTCGTCGAGCAGGTGGCGATGAACACCGGCATAGGACAGCAGCGCTTGGGCATGCTCGGACTGCGCATACTTTTGAGGATTCGCGCTAATGTCGTTATGGACAAGCTCGCGTGCTGCATCGGTGAGCTCGGGGTGCGACGCCAGATAGGTGCGCTCCAGGTAGGCGGGGATGTAGACGCTCGGATCCATTAGAGGTCCCCTCCCTTAAATGGAAGCCCCTGCTCGGCCGCGCGCAGGATGCGCTCGTCGATCTGGGAACGCACGATATCGTTGGTGGCGACCCAGGCGGCAAAGCTGGCGTTGTCGGGGGCGCCCAGGCCCTCCTGCAGTACCGGCGTCGCCTCGGACAGCGCAAGGACGAGCTCGTCGGTGGAGCCCACACCCACGTTGACGCGGGCATAGACGCCATCGGGAAACTCGGTTTGGAAGTAGAGTGCCTCGGCCGCGTGCGGGCACGAGCGTGCGAGGATGCGCAAATAGTGCTCGGCGCCCTCGTAGTCCAGCTCGCGCCAGGCAGCGCTCATCAGCGCGATGAGCGTCCATGGGTCCAAGTCGCGCTCCGCGTCCTTGGGACGACGGCGCAGCGGCGTGTTGGCGAGATAGGGGACGGAGTGTGCAGAGCGAAACCGTTTGAGCTCCTCGGCGGGGTATTCGAGCTTTGCCATGGCGAGCATTGCGGTGTGGCGGACACCAGCGGGGTCGTTGGGCGCAAAGTCCAAGCTGCGATTTGCGGCTTCGAGCGACATGCGATAGCGGCCGCTAATGAGGGCGCGTGACGCAAGGGCGGCAAGCCAGCGCAGGTAGGGGCGGCGCATGAGGTCGCCTGCGGCCTCACGCTCGTAGGGGTCCTGCGCCGAGGCGATTTTGAGCGCCAGGTCATGCTCGACTTCATCGCGCTTGGATGCCAAGTACTGTACGTATTCCTCGTTGGATTCGGCGGTGAGCGCCGTCAGCATGCGCTGGGCATCCCAGTTGGCCGGATCGAGCGCGGCTGCCTCGCGGAGCATGTTCTCGGCTGCGGCTTCTTCTTGCTCTGCCTGGGCGTCGTCGGGGATAAAGGGGATGCGGTAGTCGACAGCCTCGACCACCTTGGCAATGAGATGCCCGGCGCGGTCGCGGTCGTGCACGATGAGCGGCGCGGGGTTACGGGTGAACTGTTCCATCAGACGCTCGACGGCGGGGCCGTCGGTGAGTGGAATATTGTCGCGGCGCAAGGCCTCAAGAACGAGGCGATGGCAATCCTCTTGAATGGGGTCGAATGCCATGGGGCCTCCTTTGCTGCGGTTAGGGTTCAAATATCTCTATATAAAGTTCTAGTTTACCCGCATGTGGCACACCGGGGGTGCCGCACTTGGACTTGCACCTTTGCACCACGAAGACGGATGTCGCACAAATGTCGGCACCTTGGACGACCGAGTGGTATCACAGTGCCGTAAACGGTCGATTTTTGACGGCGAACGGGGCACATTTTTGAGGGGCACAGCCCTGCCCGGGATATGTAGTCAACCCTGATAAAACGTTTGCCCAGCTTGGGAGTATGAATGCCCCACAAGGGTCTTCAGGGATAGAAAAAACGTTTCATCATTATCGGCTTTAGGTGAATAACTGACCAACCAGAACGGTAAAATAGTGTTTATCTGAGCGTTGAGACGTTCAGACATCGCGCATTGTCATCGCCGGCAACGCGCAAAACGGTCCTAACGGAGCCAATCGGGTGCTCCGTTATATACGCAAGTCTAAGAGGGGCTTGTTTAGGAGGCACAGTATGGGACGTTTTACCAATCCTCGCGATCTGTACTTTGGTGAGGGCGCTCGCCACGAGGTGAAGAACCTCAAGGGCAAGAAGGCCATCATCGTTTCTGGCGGCAGCTCTATGCGCCGCGGCGGGTTCCTGCAGGACGTTGAGGCCGACCTTAAGGAAGGCGGTTTCGAGGTCAAGCTGTTCGAGGGCGTCGAGTCCGACCCGTCCATCGAGACGGTCATGAAGGGCGCCGAGGCCATGCGCGAGTTCGAGCCCGACTGGATTATCGCCATCGGCGGCGGCTCGCCCATCGATGCCGCTAAGGCCATGTGGGTCTTCTACGAGTATCCCGAGGAGTCCTTCGATAACATCATCCAGCCGTTCAGCTTCCCCGAGCTGCGTCAGAAGGCTCATTTCTGCGCCATCTCCTCTACCTCCGGCACCGCTACCGAGGTCACTGCCTTCTCCGTCATCACCGACTACGCCAAGGGCATCAAGTACCCGCTGGCCGACTTCAACATCACTCCTGATGTCGCCATCGTCGACCCCGAGCTCACCTACACCATGCCCGCCAAGCTGTGCGCTCATACCGGCATGGACGCTCTGACCCACTGCATGGAGGCCTACGTTTCCACCTGCGCCTCTATGTTCACCGACGCCAACGCTCTGCACGGCATCCGCGAGATCGTCGAGTGGCTGCCCAAGTCCTATGCTGGCGACCATGAGGCCCGTCAGCACATGCACGAGGCTCAGTGCATCGCCGGTATCGCCTTCTCCTCGGGCCTGCTCGGCATCGTTCACTCCATGGCTCACAAGACCGGTGCTGCCTTCGAGAACGGTCACATCATCCACGGTGCTGCTAACGCCATGTACCTGGGCAAGGTCATCCAGTGGAACTCCAAGGACCCGCGTGCTGCCGAGCGTTATGCTTACGTGGCCAAGGAGATCCTGCACCTTCCCGGCGAGACCAACGAGGAGCTCATCGCTGCGCTCGTCCAGAAGATCCGCGACCTCAACGACCAGCTCAACATTCCGCAGTCCATCAAGGATTACGCGAATGGTGGCGTGAAGGTCGACGCCGAGAACCCGCAGATGGTTTCCGAGGAGGAGTTCCTCGCCAAGCTGCCCGAGATCGCCGCGAACGCCGAGCAGGACGCCTGCACGCCGGAGAACCCGCGTGAGACCAAGGCTGCCGACTTCGAGAAGATTCTCAAGGCCTGCTACTACGACACCGACATCGATTTCTAATCGACTCTTGTTATCGTAACGAGGGGCTCCGCACGTATCCGTACGGAGCCCCTTTCTTTTTTCTTTTAGAGAATGGGATAGTTATGGCTGCAATTTTCAATAGCCCCAGCAAGTACATCCAGGGTCCGGACGAGCTCGCCAAGCTCGGCTCTTACGTTGAGCCGCTCGGCGCTAAGGCCCTCGTCATCGTGACGCCTTCGGGCAAGAAGCGCGTCGGTGCCAAGATCGAGGGCGGCTTTGCCAAGGCTAAGGCCGAGCTGCTGTTTGAGGACTTTAACGGCGAGTGCTCCAAGGGCGAGGTCGATCGCCTGGTTGCGCTCGCCCGTGACAACGGTTGCGACATCATCGTCGGCGTCGGTGGCGGCAAGATTCTCGACACCGCGAAGGCCGTTGCCTATTACCTGGAATCCCCGGTTATCATTTGCCCCACCATTGCTTCGACCGACGCCCCGTGCTCGGCGCTTTCGGTGCTTTATGCCGATGACGGCCAGTTCGACAAGTACCTCTTCCTTAAGGCAAACCCCAACATTGTCTTGATGGATACGACGGTTATCGCGGCGAGCCCGGTGCGCCTGACGGTTTCCGGTATGGGCGATGCGCTCGCAACCTACTTTGAGGCCCAGGCGACGCATGATGCCGACGGTGGTACTTGTGCCGGCGGCAAAGGCGGAATGGCCGGCCTGGCGCTCGCCAAGCTCTGCTACGAGACGCTTATGGCCGATGGCGTCAAGGCCAAGGTCGCGCTGGAGAAGGGTGCGCTCACGCCTGCCGTCGAGCATATCATCGAGGCCAATACGCTGCTTTCGGGCATTGGCTTTGAGAGCTCGGGCCTTGCTGCTGCTCATGCCATCCACAATGGCCTGACGATGCTGCCCGAGTGCCACGGCATGTATCACGGCGAGAAGGTCGCCTTTGGCACCATCGTCCAGCTGGTACTCGAGGATGCTCCGACTGAGAAGCTTGAGGAAGTCTTGGGCTTCTGCATTGAGCTGGGCCTGCCGGTCACGATGAAGGAGCTGGGCGTTGCCGAGGTTACGCGCGAGAAGGCCATGGTCGTTGCCGAGGCCGCGTGCGCGCCCGAGGACACCATGTGCAACATGCCCTTTGAGGTGACGCCCGAGATGGTCGCAAACGCCATCCTGGGTGCCGACGCGCTGGGCCACTACTACCTCATGGATGAGTAAATCAAGCTAAGGAAGGGGCAAAGCCAGCAGATGGCTTTGCCCCTTTTTGCTATGGTGCAAAGGGGTCAGGTTGCTTTGCACCAATGTTGAGTGAATGAAGGGGCGGATTCTCGTATGGCACTTCCCATGGTATATGGCGGTCCCGGCCGGTATGTTCAGGGGCCGGGTGAGCTTTCGCGTCAGGGCAGGTATTTGTCATGGTTGGGCTGCGCTGCCTATGTCTTGTTTGACCGGGGCACCGAGGATCGGCTGTGCAGGCAGATCGTCGATGGATTTCTGGACGAAGATCTAAGCGAGCCGTTCTTTAAGATTTATGACGGTCCGTGTACGGAAGAGGCCGTTGTCGAAATGGCTAAGGAAGCCCAGGCCGAGTATTGCGACATGGTGGTGGGTATTGGCGGCGGCAAGATGCTCGATATCGCCAAGGCCGTTGCGTTTTATGCCGAGTTGCCGTTGTGCGTATGCCCCACGGCGGCTTCGATGGACGGTCCGTGCAGCGCGATTTCGGTGTTGTATCACGAGGATGGGTCGTTCGACCGCTACCTGATGCTCGAGAAGAATCCAGACCTAGTTGTGGTCGATACCAACGTGCTCGCGGCAGCCCCGCTGCGTATGACGGTCGCTGGTATGGGCGATGCGCTGGCAACGTACTTCGAGGCGCGTTCGTGCGCCGCGGCGCACGGCACCAACGAACACGGTGGCGCGCCGGGACACTTGGCCTTGGTTGCGGCTCGTGCCTGCTATGACACGCTTATGGAGTGCGGCGTCGCTGCCAAGCGCGATCTCAAAAAGGGCCGTATATCGCCGGCGGTTGAGCGCCTGATCGAGTGCAATATTCTGCTCTCGGGTGTTGGCTTTGAGAGCGGTGGCCTAGCGCTTGCCCATGCCATCGCCAACGGCCTGACGATTCTGCCCGAGTGCAAGGCCATGCATGGTGAGGCCGTGGCATTTGGTCTGGTGGTGCAGCTGCGCCTGGAGTGTGCGCCCGAGCTTGATCAGGTGCTCGAGTTTTGCCAGCGCGTCGGTCTGCCGACGACGCTCGAGGAACTGGGCCTTGACGAGATTTCCGATGCCGACCTGATGAGCGTTGCAGATGCGGCCTTTAGAAACGAACGCAATATGGCCAACGAGCAGACAAAGGTAACCAGGCAAAAGCTCGCCGAGCTCATGCGCGAGGCATAGTTTGGCGCTTGATTGATCTTGTGCAATCGAGACGGCGATAGGCCATGGGCTATTTGCCGCAAAGATGCTCCGCGTGTAATTTGCCCGAGGCGTGGGCCGATGGCGTATCATTATCTCTTGCTTGTTTGCACTGCTCAGGGAGGGGCCGCGCATGGCGCAGGAACACGATCTGTTTGATGACATTATCGAGATCAGCAAGGGTTTCGACTTTCTTAAAAACCCGCTTGGCGGTGTGACCGATGCACTCGATCCGTCGGCGCCTCAATGGAATCCTGCTGACTACAAGGAGCGCCCGCGCGGCAACACCATTCCGTGCCTGACCTGCAAAAACGAAAAGAGCGGCTGCACCGCGTGCATGGACGTGTGCCCGGTCAACGCTATCGAGGTCGAGGAAGACTCCATCGAGATCCTCGACTCCTGTCGCAAGTGCGGCCTGTGCGCCGCTGCCTGTCCGACCGAGGCGATCATCTCGCCGCGCCTGGCGCCTAAAAACCTGTATGACGATATCGTCTCTGCTGCTACGAGCCACGAGACCGCCTACGTCACCTGCACGCGTGCCCTCAAACGCATGCCGCGCGAAAACGAGGTCGTCGTTGCCTGCGTGGGCGATATTACGGCCGAGACTTGGTTCTCGGTACTGGCGGACTATCCCAACGTGAGCGTGTACCTGCCGTTGGGCGTGTGCGATAAATGCCGCAACATCGGCGGTGAGGACATTCTGGGCGAGGCGATTGCGAAGGCCGAGGAGTGGTCTGGCACGGGTATGGGTCTGGAAGTCGACCCCAAGAGCCTCAAGTGCCATAAGCTTCGCGAGTACGAGCGCAAGGAGTACATGGAAAAGATCGCCCGCACCACGGGCCTGACGGTGACCAAGCTCAACCCGGCGACGGCGGCGCTGGCCTCGGTGACGCAAAAGCTCAAGGCCCATCGACATCAGATTACCCAGCTGGAGCGCACGCTCAACACCATGTGCGGCACCACGACGACCAAGCGTCGCCGTTCGCTCACGCACGGGCGGCAGCTGGTGCTCTCGACGCTGCAAAACCACCCCGAGCTTGCCCAGAACATGCAGGTGAGCACGCCGGAGTGCGATTTTGACAAGTGCACGTCGTGCGGCGAGTGCGTCAACGCGTGCCCCACATCTGCTTGTGACCTGGTGGGAAGTGGTCGCTTTGCGTTGGAGTCCACGTATTGTTTAGGCTGCGGCGCCTGTGTCAAGGTTTGTCCCGAACATGCACTTAAGTTGGTCGAACACGATGCGTCCAATCTGGTCGTCGTCGACCCCGAGGCCGAGGAAAAGGCCGCCCAGAAGGCGAAGGCTCACGAAGAAGCTGAGAAGGTCAAGGCCGAAGCAAAGGCCAAGCTCGACAAGATGCTCGATCAGGTGGAGAAGCTCGCGGACTAGCCAGCGACCCCAATCTTTGCTTCATTTGCGCCGCCGCGGTGTCCGGATTCGCCCGGATGCTGCGGCGGCGCTATACTTATGAAGTTTGAAGTACCTGTACCAAAAGGAGCTGTCGTGTCCCTTTCCATCGGTATCGTGGGCCTGCCCAACGTGGGCAAGTCGACGTTGTTCACCGCGCTTACCAAAAAGACCGGCCTTGCCGCCAACTACCCGTTCGCCACGATTGACCCCAACGTGGGTATCGTCGATGTGCCCGATAGCCGCCTGCAAAAGCTCGCCGACATCGTTAACCCCGGCCGCATTGTGCCGGCTACGGTCGAGTTTGTCGACATCGCTGGCCTGGTGAAGGGTGCCAACGAGGGCGAGGGCCTGGGCAACCAGTTCTTGGCAAACATCCGCGAGACCGACGCCATCTGCGAGGTCGTGCGCTACTTTAAGGACCCCAACGTCATGCGTGAGGTGGGCCGCACGGGCGAGTTCGTCGATCCCGCCGGCGATGCCGACACCATCATGACCGAGCTCATCCTGGCCGACATGGGCACGCTCGAGAAGCAGCTGCCCAAGCTCGAGAAGGAGGCCAAGCGCGACAAGGAGCTCATGCCCAAGTTCGAGGTCGCCAAGCGCCTGCTTGCCTGGCTCAACGAGGGCAAGCGCGCCGCATCCATGGAGATGACCGACGAGGAGCGTGCCGCCGCCAAGGGGCTGTTCCTGCTCACCATGAAGCCCATCCTGTATGTGGCCAACGTGGACGAGGATATGCTCAACGACGACCTGGCGCCCATCGACGGCGTCAAGCCGCTGCCTATCTGCGCCAAGATCGAGGCCGAGCTTTCCGAGCTCGATCCCGAGGACGCCGCCGACTACCTGGAGAGCCTGGGCCTGGAACAGCCCGGTCTGGACGTGCTCGCGCAGGCGGCCTATAAGCTGCTCGGTCTGCAGTCGTTCTTTACGGCCGGCGAGATGGAGGTCAAGGCCTGGACGGTTCGTCAGGGCGCGACCGCCCCGCAGGCCGCCGGCGTCATCCACACCGATTTTGAGCGCGGCTTTATTAAGGCCGAGGTCATTGGCTATGACGACTACATCGAGCTCGGCGGTGAGCAGGGCGCCAAGGCCGCCGGCAAACTGCGTATTGAGGGCAAGGACTATGTTATGGCCGATGGCGACGTCGTGCACTTCCGCTTTAATGTGTAAGGACGACGCGCATGTTTAAATATGGCAAAAAAGCTGGCTACATGGGTATTGCGCTGCTCGTACTTGCGGTGATTCCGCTGGTGGTTGCAGCGTTTGTTATCCCCAACATTGGCCCCGAGGTGGCAACGAAGTTTAACGCAGCCGGCGAGGTGACGCGCTGGGGTAAGAGCTACGAGCTGCTGGCACTGCCGGTGCTCAACCTACTGCTGAGCGTGGCGACGTACTTTACGGCGGGACGCCAGGCTAAAAACAATGATGACTCCGCCGCCATGGCGCGCATCGTGTGCGAGCGCTACCTGCGCAACGGCTGCATCACGGGTGTGTTCCTCAACGTGATCAACGTTTACTTTATGTACTCGGCGATTACCGGAACGGGCTTTGGCTTTGGTTTCTAGCTTGTCCTTTTAGGCAACGAGTCTGCACACATATTCGATGGCTGCTGCGAGGCCGCCGCTCGATCGTGGTTTAAAGACCATGTCGGCGGCGGCCTCGTTTTCGTATCCGGCGCCGCGAAGGGCAAGTGCGATACCGGCTTCTAAAAGGAGCGGCAGGCCGCGTTGGCTGGTTGCGATTACGGCAACCTGATTGAGCGAGCAGCCGTGCGTTTGGCATTGAATGGCAAGTTCACCTTGCGCCGGGCAAGGGACCAGAACGGCGACGACGCGACTTGATAGCAATGCAAATGCTGTGCGCTCATCGGGCGAAAGGCATTCTGCTTCAACGACGACGAGCTTGGGCGGTGCGCTGTTTGTGCGAAGCGTGGCTCGGTGCATGCGGACCGAAGAACCCGACATAGAAAACTCCTGTGTATTCGGGAAAACGTAAACTATAGTTTACGTTTATGTTCGGCTCCATTTCAAACTCGGCTGCATGGACGAACGTGCGAAACAGATTCTTGGCAGGCGGGTCGAAGAGACACGCAGGGACCTTGGTATCTCCAAGGTTGATTTTTGTGTGGCGACAGGAATCAGCCGACCCTACCTCGACCGAATCGAAGATGGGACGGCAAATTTCACGCTCAAGGTTCTATTTAAGATCGCGCCCGCACTCGGCATGACGGTGTCAGAGCTTCTCGAGGGCATCGAATAGGGGATACCCGTCGACAACTGAATTACGCCATCGGGATACGGTCGTGGTTGACTTGGCTGTAGAACAGGCGCTGGATTTCGGCGGCATCGCGTGACTGGCCGAGTGCCCACATGGTCTTGGCCACGAGCGTCTCGGTGGTCATGTCATCGCCGCGCAGAATGCCCGGATGATCGGCGTAAGCACGGCCGACCTCATAAACGCCCAGATCGAGGCCCTCTTCGGGGACCTGCGTGGTCATAACGACGGTGCGGCCCGAATCGACCCAGCGGAAAATCGCCTCCTGGAATGACTCGCCGGACTCGCCAAACTCGGGAATACCGCCAATGCCAAAGGTCTCCAGAATCACGGCGTCGTAGCTATCGGCAAGGGCGTCGAGGATGCCCGGGTTTACGCCGGGCGTCAGCTTAAGGACAAATACGCGCGGATCGATACTGTCGTAGAAACGCACCGGGCTCTCATTCTGATGAGTGCCGTGAAGCCCGTTGCGCACAATGCGGTCGTTGCGGATGTAGGCAATGGGCGGATAGTTGACGCTAATGAACGCGTTAAAGCTCATGGTGCGCTGCTTGCGGGCGCGCGTGCCGGCAATGGCGACGCCGCCAAACACGATCGAGACGTCGTGCGAATGCTCGTCGAGTGCATAGAGCAGACTCTGGTACAGGTTGAGCTTGGCATCGGTAAAGGGGTTGCCCATGGGCTTTTGCGAGCCGGTGAGCACGATGGGCTTGGGGCTGTCCTGAATTAGATAGGAAAGCGCTGCCGCGGTGTAGCTCATAGTGTCGGTGCCGTGCAGAATCACGAAGCCGTCGTGATCGGCATAGCCCTCGACGATGACATCGCGGATACGCATCCAGTCGCTCGGGCGCATATTGGTGCTGTCGATGTTCATGGGCTGCACGACGTCGAGCTCGCAGAGGCCCGAGATCTCGGGGACGCTCTGGGCGAGTTCCTCACCGGTCAGGGCGGGGGAGAGGCCGTTGCCGTCCTCGGTCGATGCGATGGTGCCGCCCGTGGCGATGAGAAGGATGCGCTTCATGCTGGTATTCCTATCGTATTTGCCGCCGCAGAGGCGGAGTCGTTCGGCAGTATTGTGGCACAGGGCGTCCAATGTTCAAACGTATTACATCATCTGTAACGTCTGGTAACACTTCAATTGCCGTCAAATAGGGGCCCAGGTCGTGCGTTTGCCGTGCGCTGATGGCTGCGAGGGACGAGAAACCCCATATAACGTGTACACTATGAAAGTTATTCTCGTTTATTCGCGCGGGTGGGCACCGGCTCCCCGCCAACAAGAGGGGGAACCATGGATCAAAAGGCTTCCGCAAAGGTCCTCGTACTCGACTTTGGTGCGCAGTACGGTCAGCTCATTGCCCGTCGCGTCCGCGACCTCAACGTGTATTCCGAGATCGTCCCCTGCGACATCTCGGCCGACGAGATTCGCGAGATGAACGCCTCTGCGCTCATCCTTTCCGGCGGCCCGGCTTCCGTGTATGCCGAGGACGCTCCGTCTATCGATCCCGCCATCTTTGACCTGGGCCTTCCCGTCCTGGGCTTTTGCTACGGCCATCAGATCACGGCCGTGACGCTCGGCGGCAAGGTCGGCCACTCCGAGGTGGGCGAGTACGGCCGCGCCACTATCACGCGCACGGCCGGCGCCAAGCTCTTTAACTCCACGCCCATGGAGCAGACCGTGTGGATGAGCCACCGCGACGCCGTGTCCGAGGTGCCCGAGGGCTTTACCGTTACCGCCAGCACCGACGTGTGCCCGGTTGCTGCCATGGAGTGCGTCGAGCGCAAGATCTTCACCACGCAGTTCCACCCCGAGGTCAAGCACTCCGAGTATGGTCAGCAGCTGCTGAGCAACTTCCTGTTTGAGATCTGCGGCCTGGAGCCCAACTGGAGCATGGACAACCTGGTCGAGACCATGACGGCTGAGTTCCGCGAGAAGGTCGGCAACGACCGCGTGATTCTGGCCCTGTCCGGCGGCGTCGACTCCTCCGTCGTGGCTGCGCTGGGCGCCCGCGCCGTGGGCAAGCAGATGACCTGCGTGTTCATCAACCACGGCCTGCTGCGCAAGGGCGAGCCCGAGCAGGTGGAGGAGGTCTTCACCAAGCAATTTGACGTCGACTTTATCCACGTTCATGCCGAGGACCGCTACGCCGAGCTTCTGGCCGGCGTGACCGAGCCCGAGGAGAAGCGCCGTATCATCGGTACGCAGTTCTGGAAAGAGTTCTTCGCCGTGGCGCAGCAGCTCGAGACCGACGGCAAGCCGGTCAAGTACCTGGCTCAGGGCACTATCTACCCCGACATCATCGAGTCCGGCGCTCGCAAGACGGGCGGCAAGACGGCCACTATCAAGAGCCATCACAACCTGATCCCGTTCCCCGAGGGCGTGCACTTCGACCTCATTGAGCCGCTCGACCACTTCTTTAAGGACGAGGTCCGCGCGCTTGGTCTGGCGCTGGGCCTGCCGGGTCACATCGTGTTCCGTCAGCCCTTCCCGGGCCCGGGCCTGGCCATCCGCATCATCGGCGCGGTCGACAAGGAGAAGCTCGAGATCCTCAAGAACGCCGATGCCATCGTGCGCGAGGAGCTCGACGCCTACAACCAGCGTCTGTTTGAGCAGACCGGCGAGCGCAACTCCGAGCACAGCTGCTGGCAGTATTTCGCGGTTCTGCCCGACATTAAGTCCGTCGGCGTTATGGGCGACGAGCGCACCTACCAGCGTCCGATCATCCTGCGTGCCGTCGAGTCCAGCGATGCCATGACCGCCGACTGGGCCAAGCTGCCCTACGACGTGCTGGCCCGCATTTCTGGCCGCATCGTTGCCGAGGTCCCCGGCGCCAACCGCGTGTGCTATGACATCACGTCCAAGCCGCCCGCGACGATCGAGTGGGAGTAGTTGATATCTAGCGTTTCCGAGCCCCTGACCTGCACAAACAGGTCGGGGGCTTTTCGTTTGGCAACCGCTGGACAACCTTTATGGTTTCGTGCCCCGTGAACAGGGGACGTAGCGCTGTTCACGTCTGGGCCCATGTCGGCACCGATCATTGCCCGCGCTGCTTCTGCTTGCGCTTCAGCTTCCGCTGCTCGAAACACGTCGTCGGGAGTTCCGCGTCGGCGCCCCGCCTTCCCGCCGAAGGAGGGGGTGACGGCTCCCTGCAGAGCCGCGGAACCTCCTATATCCGCTTGTTGCGGGCTTGCTTGAGCCAGTTCCTCTTGAAAGAGCCTATACCTCCGAAGAACTTGTTGTACGTCTCACCGTTCTCCTTGGCCTCGTACTTGACCAAGGCAAGTTCGATAGTGCAGAGGTAATCCGCCACTTGTTCGAGGCGGTAGTCGGTCATCGAGGTCTTGCGGCATCGGACGACCCCTTTTGAGAGGACCTTGCCCACCGAGTCGTCTCGCCCGCGGAACAGAAGGAGCGCATCCTCGCGACCTTCGGCGACCTGTGCTGCGAGATGGAGGGCTGCACCATCGCGCAGGGCCCTTTCCAAAGCGAAGTGTCGAGCCGAAGTGTTGAGCGTCGGCCCTGAATGTTCAATGACCGTTGTTTTCTGTCCCTCAAGTGGTGGACTTTTCCTCGGAGCTGTTGATTCCCCCACGCGCCCCCTTCCGTTCTCTGTTCTCCCCTTATACTCCTTGTACGAGGAGGTAAGAAGTCATGGACAAGACCACACAGGACAGCTTGGCAAAGAAACCCGTCGACATGAGGGACAGGATTCTCGAGCATCTCGAGGCCCTCACCTCTGCCGTCTCGCTCGATGACCTTGTCCGTCTGTCCACCTCCGACATCGCCGAGACGCTCATCATCTCCAGGAGCCTGGCGAGCCAGTACCTCAACGACCTTGTTCGCGCCGGCCTTGTGGTTAAGGTGGCGGGCAGGCCTGTCCGTTATTTTCATCGCCGCGCGTTCCAGAAGCGTTTTCAGGTAAAGCTCTCTGCAAGCGAGTACGCCTCGCTCGCCGACCTCATCCAGGCGACGGGAATCGCCGATCACCGTGACTTCGCGCGTGCCGTGGGCTTTGACCTGAGCCTCAGCTCCGTTGTCGAGCAGTGCAAGGCTGCGGTTCAGTACCCTCCGTTCGGCCTGCCCATCCTCTTGAGCGGCGGCGTGGGTGTCGGCAAGTCTTTCCTTTCTCGTCTTGTGTACGAGTACGGCAAGAACCAGGGCTTGCTGTCCCGCGACTCCTCCTATTTGCGCATCGACTGCACCGGGGTCCCGGACGCCGCCTCGTTCAATGGACTTCTTGACGAGTCGATCGCGAAATCGCGCGGGGGCGTGGTCTTTGTCAACGGCATCGAGGCACTTTCTCCCTCTGCGATGGAACACTGCCTTGCGACGGCCCTCGGGCTCGATGCCTCCCAGGATGCGCCGCGCGCTCGCCTCGTTCTTTCGACGACGCTTTCCGCCGATGATCTGAAGGTTTCCTCGGCCTACAGCAAAATGCCCATCTGTGCCCGCGTCCCCTCACTCAAGGAGCGGACCCCCGAGGAGCGCGAGGATCTCATCTTGAGCTTCCTGCGCAGCGAGGGGTGCCGAATCGGTTCTGATGTGAAGATCAGCCGCGGCGCATACCGTTGTCTCGTGAACGCGGACTTTTCCGATAACATCGCCGGCTTGCGCGCCTGCGTGACGAACTGCTGCGCCAAAGCGTTCCTCAATCGCGAGGGCGACTACGTCGTCGTTCGCCCGTATCTTCTTCCCAGCGGGCTCCTCTCCTCCGCGCAGATCGATCAACAGCCCGACGATGGCGTTCTGATTGACGCGTCTCTGGATGCCGCCGAGAGCACAGGGCATCGAGCAGGCGCTCGATGCCCTGTGCTCTCTTGATGAGCGATTCTGCGCCGGGGAGCTCTCTGTCTCCGAGCTTGTCTCGCAAGCTGTCTCCGCTGTGCGCGGCGTTGAGGATCACTTGATCTTCGACCACGGCGTCGCCTCCTCGAGGTCGCGCGCCTTCGAGCGCGTCGTGGGCGCGGTCCTTGCCGACGCAGGCTCTTCTTATGGCATCGAGCTTTCGAGGAAGGTCGCTTTTCTACTGGCCCAGGAGATTTGCCTGCAGTTGTGGCCGGGTATCGGCCTGGCTAGGCGAAAGTCTGCCTGTGCGGAGCAAATCTCCCATCTCCTTGGTGCCGTGACCTCCGAATTGCCGTTTGCCTCGAGTGTCTCCGATCAGGTCGCCGCAGACGTGGAAGGGGCGCTGGGAATCTCGCTCGATCACTTCACGAAGACGCTTCTGACGCTGTGCGTCGCATCGGAGTCTCGCGATGCGAAGGCCCTTCGGACGCTCTGCGTCATCTTGTCCCACGGCTACTCAACGGCGACGAGCATCGCCGACGCGGCGAACCGTATGCTCGGCATGCATGTGTACGAGGCTGTCGACATGCCCTACGACCAGCAGCTGAAGGACATCGTCGGTCCGCTCCAGCGCCTCGTCGACCGCCATTCCTACTGCACCGGGGTCGTGTTCCTCGTCGACATGGGCTCCTTGGAGGAGGCCTATAAGGCCCTCGAGAACGTTACCGACTCCACTATCGGCGTGGTGAACAACGTCTCTACCGGTCTTGCGCTCGAGATCGGGGTCGGGCTGCTCGGCGGCAAGTCCATCGCCGAGGTTCTTGGCGATGCGACCGCCGCGTGCGTGACGCACTGCAAGGTGATCGAGCGCGTCAACCGTGAGGACGCCATCGTCTTCTGCTCCGAGTCCGGGGTCGACGCCGCGGAGAGGATACGCCAGCTCGTCTCGCAGAGCCTCCCGCGCACCATAGGCGCGCGCCTGCTCACGAGGCCCTTCAAGCAGCTCGTCGCGAACGGGTCGAACGACGCCGTTTTCTCCGAGCACCGCGTCTGCGCCGTCATCGGCACGGGAGACCCCGGGGTCGCCTCCGTCCCCTTCGTCGCCCTCGAGGACATCATGTCGACGGCGTCCGCCTCTAAGGTTGATGCCGTGTTCGGCAGGTGGCTTGACGCTTCCGAGCTCTCTTCTTTCCACGAGAAGCTGCTCTCGAACATGACGCTGCAGAACGTCATCCGCTCCATCACCATCCTCGACCCGGAGCGGCTATTCCACGAGATCGAGAGCGCCGTGCACGAGCTTCAGCGCAGGACAGGCGAGAAGATCGGCAGCAACGCCATCATTGGGCTCTACGTCCACCTCTGCTGTCTCGTCGAGCGCCTTGTTACCAGAAACCCCATTGAGACCTACGTTGGCCAGGACCGCTTCGAGGAGGAACGCGCCGATTTCATCGAGTCCTTCAGGCAGAGCTTCTCGAGCATCTCGACGCGCTATCGCGTAGAGGTTCCCGTAAGCGAGATCGCATATGTCTTCGACTACATAAGCGTGAGCGCCGCCCCGGCGCGAGAAGAGCGCCTCGGCTCCTCGGACCTCCTGCTCGACGAGTGACCTTCCCCGCGCCGCCGCAAGCTGACCGCGCGTCCTCAATAATCCGATAACCCCTTGCCCGGCGCGAATCCGGATAGCGCCGAGGCAGTACCGAACGTAAAACTTCATTTGATAGGAGCAAACATGAGTGTTGTTATGGCACGAATCGACAATCGCCTGCTTCACGGCATCATCGTGACGCAGTGGGCCCCGGTGTCGGGCGCGACCCGAGTCATGGTCATCGACGACAAGGTCGCTGGCGACGAGGTCCTGAAGTCCACCATGAGGATGGCGCGCCCCGCGGGCATGGCCGTCTCGATCATCTCCGAGGAGACCGCGCTCAAGAACTTCGCGGCGGGCAAGTACAACCGCGAGAAGGTCTTTGTCATCGCCAAGGAGCCCGAGACGATCCTTCACCTGGTCGAGTCGGGCATCGAGCTCCCGTCGCTGATCGTCGGCGGCTCTCTTGTCAAGGAGGGCGGCGTCCAGCTCACCCAGCGCGCCTATGCCTCCGCCGAGAACGTCCAGAGCTACAAGGCGCTCATCGCCCGCGGCGTCAAGGTGACGGCACAGTTCGTGCCCGCCGACAAGCCCGTCTCCGTCGCCGACCTCATCTAAGGAGGGATCATGGTTAACTTCACTATCCTGCAGGTCGTCCTTTTGACCCTGCTTGCCTTCATCAAGCACGTGGACTACTACGGCATCCCGATGATCTTCGTCAACTATGCCGTCTTCTGGGGCCTTATCACCGGCGTCGTCATGGGCGACTGGCAGACCGGCCTCGTCATCGGCGGTACCATCCAGCTCATGCAGCTCGGCGTCGCGGGCTTCGGCGGCTCGTCGATTCCCGACTACGGCACGATGGCCATCATCGCCACCGCCTACGGCGTGACCCTGGGCGCGGACACGGGCCTCGCCATCGGCCTGCCGGTCGGCATGCTCGGCATCCAGCTCGACGTCATCGTCAAGATCCTCAACGGCTTCGTCGTCGAGAAGTCCCAGAAGTTCTGCAACGAGGGTAAGTTCAATCAGATGAACGCCATCCTGTGGGTCTGCCCCGCGCTCTTCGGCCTGTGCGCCGCCCTGCCCGTCTTTGTCTCCGTGACGCTCGGCCAGCCCGCCGTCAACTGGCTCCTCGAGGTCATGCCTCAGTGGTTCCTCTCCGGCCTCACCCTCGCCGGCAAGATGCTCCCGGCCATCGGTATCGCCATGCTGCTCCGCTACATGCCCACCGGCAAGTACTTCCAGTACCTGCTCGTCGGCTTCTTCCTCTCGGCCTTCCTGAACGTGCCCATCATCGGCGCCGCCATCGTCGGCGTTGCCCTCGCGATCGCGTTCTACCAGCGTGCCGAGAGGGACACCGAGCTCGCCGCTCACGCTTCCGCAGACGCCTTCATCGGAGAGGATGAGTAACCATGGAAAACGAGAACATCACCGCCGTCGCCGAGGGCAAGCCCTCCGGCTACAAGGTCACCAAGAAGGATCTGCGCAACGCGAACTGGCGCTGGCTCATGAGCGTGTGCACCTTCAACTACCAGACCCAGCAGGGCGCCTCAGTCGCCTACGCCCTCTCGCCGGTCCTGAGGAAGATCTACACGAACGACGAGGACTATAAGCAAGCGCTCAACAACCACTTCCGCTACTACAATACCCAGCCTTGGCTCGCCGCCATCATCCTTGGCGCCTGCGTGGCCATGGAGGAACGCGACGGCCTAGCGGCGGCGGACGCCGTCCAAGACCTGAAGATCGGCACCATGGGACCGCTCGCCGGCGTCGGCGACTCCCTGCTCATGACCATGATCCCGACCATCATGGGCTCCATCGCTGCCTACATGGCCATCGAGGGCAACCCCGTGGGAGCCGGCATCTGGTTCGCGCTCATCCTGGCCATCTTCTGGGTCCGCATGCACGCCCTCGAGTTCGGCTACAAGCAGGGCGTGAAGCTCGTCACCGACTTCAGCGAGAAGCTTCCCAACCTCACTGCCGCCGCCTCCGTGCTCGGCCTCACCGTGGTCGGCTGCCTCATCGCCTCGGTCATCGGCGTCACCTGCCCGATTAGCTTCAGCTTCGGCGACGTCTCGATGGAGATTCAGCCGCTGCTCGACAAGATCCTGCCTGCCATGATCCCCGCCGCCATCACGGGAAGCGCGTATTACCTTCTTACCAAGAAGAACGCGAGCATGACGGCCCTCATCCTCGTGGTGATCGTCCTCGCGATGGTCGCCTCCGCCGCTGGCATCCTCGCCTAGCTTCGACCCAAGAGATTGGTGAATCAATGAGAAAGATAGTTGTGGCGAGCCATTCCCTTCTCGCCCAGGGCTTCAAGGACACCCTCGAGTTCCTTACGGGTAAGAGCGACGCCGTCAACGCCGTGTGCGCCTACGTGAACGACAACGGCGAGGGGCTCGACGCGGCGGTCGAGGCGGCTCTTTCGGGCACTGACGAGGTCGTCGTCCTCACCGACGCGCTCGGCGGCAGCGTGAACCAGCGCTTCTCCCGCTTCGCCTCCGACCGGATCCACGTGATCGCGGGTGTCAACCTCCCGCTCGCCATGACGGTCGCGCTCGCGCGCCCCGACGAGAAACTCGACTTCGACGCCCTCGTCGACGAGGCGCGCCAGCAGATCGTCTACGTGAACGGTGCCAGTTCCGCCGAGTGCGAAGACGACGAATAGAGGAGGTCGACGATGAGAGAGTTCCTTAAGGACGTGTGGATGCACGGCGGTGAGGAAAGCCGCGCCATCACCCCCGAGAACATCACGGGCGAGAAGGGCCGTGCCGCCATGTCGGCCAGCCACCTCGGCGTCGGCCGCAAGGGCTCGTGCTGCGTGCCCCTTGAGTCCGGCGAGACCATCACGCTCGCGGACATCGAGGGCCCCGGCATCATCCGCCACATCTGGATGACCGTCCCCGACAAGACCGCCGCCGGCAGCTTCGTCATGCGCGACCTCGTGCTGCGCTTCTACTGGGACGACGAGGAGACCCCCTCGGTCGAGTGCCCTGTCGGCGACTTCTTCTGCAACGGCTTCGGTGAGCGCGCCATCGTCAACTCGATGCCCATCTGCGTGAACCCGACGGGCGGCATGAACTGCTACTTCGAGATGCCTTTCAGGAAGCACGCCAAGGTCACGCTTACGAGCGAGCACCCCGGGTTCATTAAGTACATCTTCTACACGTTCAACTACGCGCTCACCGACGTGCCGGACGACGCCATGTACTTCCACGCCCGTTTTAACCGCGAGCGCAGCACCCGCAGGGGCGTCGACTACACCGTGCTCGACGGCGTGCGCGGTAAGGGCTACTACGTCGGCACCTACATGGCCCTGTGCGCCCTGGAGCGCTATTGGTGGGGCGAGGGCGAGATGAAGTTCTTCCTCGACGGCGACGAGGAGTTCCCCACGGTCACCTCGACGGGAGCCGAGGACTACTTCGGCGGTGCCTGGGCCTTCCTCGACAGGCCGCCCCACGCGCTGCCCGAGGCGCAGTGCTTCAACACGCTGTTCGCCGGCTACCCGTACCGCTCGACGCGCGACGCCACGCGCGACCGCTTCAGCGCGGGCAAGCCGAACCCGAACCCGATGCTCGCGACCAACGACGACGCGCTGCCCAGGCATGGCCTCTACAGGTGGCACCTTCCCGACCCGATCTCGTTCAAGGAGGACCTGCGCGTGACGTTCCAGGACCTCGGCAACGACGACATCAAGCTCTACGAGCGCGAGGACGACATCTCCACCGTCGCCTACTGGTACCAAAGCGAGCCGCACGCCGTGCTCGCCCCGTTTGCCGCAAGGCAGGACCGCGTGCCCAGGTAGGGTCGCCTCGAAACAAGCCAACGTTATGGGCGCCCGCGGTTGACCATGACTGCGGGCGTCCCTTTGTAAGGAGGATCACATGAGCGAAAAGCAAATGAGGCTCGGCGCCCTCGAGGCCGGCGGGACCAAGATGGTCTGTGCCGTGGTGTCCGGCGACGGCGAGGTCCTCGACCGTATGGAGACCCCGACGCTTATGCCCGCCGAGACCGTCCCACAAATGGTCGAGTGGTTCACCGCCCGTGATGTGAACGCGTTGGGCATCGGCGCCTTCGGCCCGACCTGCGTCGACCCCGCCGACGAGCGCTACGGCTCCATCCTCCAAACGCCCAAGCTCGCGTGGCGAGGCTATGGTCTTCGCGCCGCGTTCGCCGACGCCCTCGGGATTCCGGTGGCCTACGATACGGACGTGAACGTTGCCTGCCTCGGCGAAGTGGTCTTCGGCTGCTGCAAGGGGCTCAAGGACGCCGTCTACGTGACCATCGGCACCGGCGTGGGCGCGGGCGTCATGTGCGCGGGCAGGCTCCTTCACGGCATGCTGCACCCCGAGGCCGGTCACATGCTGGTAAGGACCCGTCCCACCGAGGAAGGACGCTGCGTCTGCCCGAGCCACGCGAGCTGCCTCGAGGGCCTCGCCTCCGGCCCCGCCATCGCCGTGCGCTGGGGAAAGCCCGCGGCCGAGCTCGCGGACAACGATGAGGTGTGGATGCTCGAGGGGGATTATCTGGGGCAGATGTGTGCGAACCTCGTGCTCATGTACTCGCCTCGCCGCATCGTCCTCGGCGGTGGCGTGATGCACCAGGAGCAGCTCTACGGCATCGTCCGCAAGAAGACCCTCGAATATCTGGGTGGCTACATCCAGACCGCCGAGCTTAAGGACATGGAGAGCTACATCTGCGCCCCGGGCTGCGGCGGCGACCAAGGAATCCTCGGCGCGGCCGAGCTGGCAAGAAGGGCGCTCGCGTAACTTGCGCTCTCTCCGCCATACAACGCGTTAAGAAAAGACGAGCGCTTCTTGCCAATTGGGCGGCAAGAAGCGCTCGTCTTTTGCATTTGTTTTTGGGCAGAACGCCCCGCCTCCGCTAGAGTCCCTGGACCGCCACACCCACGAGGTTTGGACCGGTGTGGACAAGAAGCGCGGGGCTGATGTCGGAGCGGACGATCTCCACCGCGTTGGCCACGCGCTCGCGCAGGGCCTGCTCCATGCGGTCGTAAAGGTCGGCGTAGGCCGAGGTGTAGCTCACGGCAAAGCGCACCCTGGGGTGCTTCTCGGCGATGGCGGCGACGAGCTTGACCTCGGTGCGATGCGGTACTTGCATAGCCATTTCGTGTGCGCGAGGCTGTTGGCTTTCTGGGCCACAGCAATCACATTCCCCCTAGCATGATGACCTGAACAATCCTCATGCTAGGGGGAAGGTTTTTGTCGCGTAGCGGAAATTGGCCTCCACCCGCTGAGCGGGTGGCTTTCTATGCCGCGCGTGCCGTGCGGCACGGACTAAAGTCCATGAATAAAAACGAGGGAGGCCGTTTCCGACCTCCCTCGCGTGCCCTTGCACGCCCAATATGCGCCGTAAAAGCCGTCTTCTTCAACGTCAAAGTGAATGCGCTTTATGTTTGCCTCTCAAAATCTTATTTTCACGATTTGCATTTTCATCCCGTTGTCACCGACCCTTGCGAGAAACCGGAAAAAGCCGCTGACAGAAGGGTCTTTCAAATCGTTGTAGCCCAGCATATAGCCGCGACTTGTGACCTGCAGACGGCTGTCCCACGTGCCGATTTCCTTGGCGGCATCCGAAACCGCAAAATATGCCCCCACATCCTTGATTTTTGCAGTCTTAAGCCATGTTTTTGCGATCATCTTTACCGCCGTCCGATTGGCAGCATCAAAGACCAGCACACTGCCGGGGAAAGCGTCCGCCATCCCCCGCACCAGTTCCCGGACCTGCTGGGTCAGAAAGTAATAGAACACCCCGGAGGCAAAGAACACCGCCCCGCCGGAGGCATCGATTTTGCCAAACCATGCGGTGTCTTTCAGGTCGCAGGGGATATTATGCTCCCGATCCCCGGCGGGCAGTAGCTGCTGCCGCAAGGCAATCACATCCGGGAAGTCCAGATTGTAGATCTTGCATCTACCGTTGTCGCAGGCTCTGCCGGTGTTGTCCAGCCCGCAGCCCAGATTGACCACCGCCGCATTGGGGTGGCCTTTCAGGTAATCCCACACCTCGAAAGCAAGATCACCCTGCCGCATGGCCACCTCCAGCGCACCAAAACGCTGCATCAGGCTGCGGGAGCTTTTCGCTGCCTCTGAAAAGTCGTAGTCGATTTGGTCGAGCAGACGAACCGCTGTTTCATCCCTATAAAGGTTCGGGTACAGCTCCGTACACAGCTTCCGGGAATACAGCGGGAGGATCAGCGTCTCCTGAACGGTGTTTTTCTCAATTTTACATTTCATAGGTTCCTTCCTCAGTGAATAAAAACTGTCATAATTGCCGCCAGCAAAGCCACTATGACCGTCATGCCTATCGCCATGTGCAGGATGGATGAAAAATGCTCACATGGCGTTCTCAAACGCCATATCCGCCACACTGCCTTGCAGAACGGCGCAACGCCCCTCCTGAATTGCAGCTCGGTTGAGCTTTCTAGTCCTCTCCACGCTGACGGGCGAATAGTCGATGCCCTTAACGACGCCATGCGGGCATTTTTTCAGCAGCCGTTTTATGTTCGCCCCGCCGCCGCAGCCGCAATCCAGCACCTTGGCATTTGGTGCAAGTCGTAGAAATCGAAGTCCCCACCGCGCCACAGGGCTGTGGCCCAGATTCATCATGGCAACCATAAGTTTTCCGCCGAGGCCCACGGGCTTGCGGGTGTTTTCAAAGAACGACATCTGGCCCCTCCGATTTCGTGCATTCCGCATAGGTCAACGGGAATGAGGCCTTCAGCACCACGCTTTTCTGCACTGCCCAGCCGTTTTGACGCAGGAAACGTAGGTATTCCTCGCTTGTCCACCTGCTGTGGAGGGGGAATCCCACCATACTCATGAAAAAAGCTTTTGCCTTGCCGGAAACCGAGCTCCCCGCGTGGGTGAAGGTTGGCGCGATGAGCACGCCGTCGTCCTTCAGCACCCGCCTGATTTCTTGCAGGGCCTTTTCCGGATGCGGCACTATGTGAAGCGCATTGGACGCGATCACCACATCAAAGAACTTCTGTGCATAGGGCAGGCGGAACATATCTTGTACGGAAAAGTGCAGCTTTGCGGATTGATTGTCCCGCTTTGCTTCAAGGATCATCTTTGCAGAAGCGTCCGTAGCCTCGATGTGCGCCGCCGCATTTACGATGCTCTTTGCGATAAGCCCCGTGCCGGTGGCAACCTCCAGTACGGTTTTTGCTTTCACCACCGGCCTGATCAGCTCATACATCTTCTCATACGCCGCCCGGTCCTTTCGCATGAAACGGTCGTACCGACCGGCATTCTTGTCCCAGAAGCCCTTGCGTTCGTGCATTGCTATCGCCCCCAAATAGTTAGAGACATCTAACTATAACACACGAATCATGCAGTAAGATAAGGCTAACCTTATTCTCGGCTAAGACGCATCTCTCCGACCCTTTGAATCACCCCTTTTCACGCCACCCGCTACGAACCCCGGCGGGAACCAGGGAGTGATTAAAGGAGCGGCCTGCGGTTTTGCGAATCAATTGAGTCATTCCCGAAATCGCGAATCAAGGGCCTGATTCGCCCAAATTGCGCACGATTCAGTCCTTAGACGGTACGACGCGACACGCATCGACAACACTCGGACTGGATTAGGCACTGAGTGGGAGTAGGCTGACAGGGTTCTGACCTGCACTTTTGAGTGCCGCACTGTGCCGCTGAGTTTCGTTTCGTACGAGAGTCACGGCAAAGCCACCAGCGACATTGGTGAGTAAACTCAATTATCGAGCCTCCGTTCCCATGTTGGAATGGAGGCTTTTTCTTTGCCTTTTTACTCCCTTTCATCTGCGATTTCGCCATTTACTCCCCGTGTTTCAAGACGACAAGGCATGGGGCGGTACTCGGAGGAATGGGAGTAAGGATTCATTCCAGCGGCGGACGAGATGGCGACTCGCATCGCCGACATGCTCATGCACATGGGCGGCGACTAGACAGGGCGATCCCTGCAACGGGCATTATTATCCGGGAAGCGTTTGGTTGCGAGGCACGCTGGTGTGAGGGCCTGAGTCGTCAGGCCCTCACAGGGGGACCGCGATGGTGGCCACCGCGCCGCCCGAGGGGCTGTTGGCGAGCGAGACGGAGCCCCCGTGGGCGCTCGCGGCCTCGGAGGCGACGTGGAGGCCGAGCCCGTAATGGCGGCCTCCGTCGCACGAGGAGCGAGAG
>CABUCA010000022.1 GCA_902489965.1 uncultured Collinsella sp. | reverse complement strand
CGGCTATTTTGAGTTCTTGAGGCGGCGTGTGGCTGCGGCGGTTATTCCGAGGCCTGCGGCGGCGATTCCTGCGAGTGCGATTGCGCTCGGCGCTGCGTCGCCCGTGTTCGCGAGCTTGCCGGCGGTCGTATCTGCTTGCTTGCCGCTGCTCGAGTTCGCCAGCTTGGTGGAGCTTGGCGGGGTATTTTTGCCGGTCGCGGGCGAGCTGGCGGGCTGTGTCGCCTCGGCCGGTTGCGCTGAGCTGGAGGGTTTTGTCGTCTCGGCGGGTTTCGTTATCTCGGGCGAGGTGGCCTTGTCTGCCGCGGCCTTTGCCTCTTCATATGCCTTGCAGGCGTCGTCATAGGCCGCTTGCGCCTTTTCCAAATCGCCGAGGAGCGCATTTCGCTTGGCAATGTCCTCGTCGATCTGGGCTTTAGCTTCCTCTGCCTCACTTTCGAAATACTGAACCTGTTTTTCCTGGCTTTCGAGCCGGCGTTGGTAGCGGTGAAGATCATCTTCACAAGATTTTTCTCGCCTTTCTGCCGACATGATCTCACTGCGCAACTGCTTTATTTGCTCCTTAATAGCTGTGCTGGGCTCCTCGTCACCGAGTGCTTCAAGTGCCTTATCCAATTCTGCCTGAAGGCCGCTTGTCCGGTTGTGGGCCTCATCGTATTTGGCTTGGGCTGCATCGACGTTCGCTTGCATGGCGGGAAGGGGTTCCCTCCGTTTGGCGGCTTCCGCCACCACCATGTCGTAGAGTTCTTGAAATGCGGCAATGTCATCATCGATTTCCGCAAGTTTCTCGGGACTTGCGGCGTCTTTTGCGGCTTCGAGGTTTTTGAGCGCTTCCTGCATGGCTGCATACGCTTTTTCTTTTGCGGCGGCCGCATCTTCCGTCTGCAAGGCAACTGCACCGGTGGGGGCGCTGGTTTCTGCCGCGATCGCCGCTACGGGGGCGATTCCCGCGACAAGTGCCGCGGAAAGGGCGATGCCCACAGTTGCTCGTCTTGCTCTTCTTGCGAGAATGTCGTTCATCTCGGCATCTCATTTCAAGGGTCGGCGACTAACTTGGTAGCACTAATGTAAGTATACCAAGCGGTTTGCCCGCCATTGATCGGGCGTGCGCGTATGCCCCTTGATTAACAGCCATTAAATCTATCCCTTAAGGAACGCGGCTTGCTGGTGTTGTCTGGGCATTGATGGCTGCGTGGTTCAAGAGACGGCGGCATTACCATTTGTTTTTCAAGTAAAGAGGCCCGTTTCCCTGGGTTGGGGAAACGGGCCTCTTTTTGTCTCTTGGCTTGTGGATTGGCGAAGACAATAGCCGCTGGCGGCTATTTTGAGTTCTTGAGGCGGCGTGTGGCTGCGGCGGTTATTCCGAGGCCTGCGGCGGCGATTCCTGCGAGTGCGATTGCGCTCGGCGCTGCGTCGCCCGTGTTCGCGAGCTTGCCGGCGGTCGTATCTGCTTGCTTGCCGCTGCTCGAGTTCGCCAGCTTGGTGGAGCTTGGCGGGGTATTTTTGCCGGTCGCGGGCGAGCTGGCGGGCTGTGTCGCCTCGGCCGGTTGCGCTGAGCTGGAGGGTTTTGTCGTCTCGGCGGGTTTCGTTATCTCGGGCGAGGTGGCCTTGTCTGCCGCGGCCTTTGCCTCTTCATATGCCTTGCAGGCGTCGTCATAGGCCGCTTGCGCCTTTTCCAAATCGCCGAGGAGCGCATTTCGCTTGGCAATGTCCTCGTCGATCTGGGCTTTAGCTTCCTCTGCCTCACTTTCGAAATACTGAACCTGTTTTTCCTGGCTTTCGAGCCGGCGTTGGTAGCGGTGAAGATCATCTTCACAAGATTTTTCTCGCCTTTCTGCCGACATGATCTCACTGCGCAACTGCTTTATTTGCTCCTTAATAGCTGTGCTGGGCTCCTCGTCACCGAGTGCTTCAAGTGCCTTATCCAATTCTGCCTGAAGGCCGCTTGTCCGGTTGTGGGCCTCATCGTATTTGGCTTGGGCTGCATCGACGTTCGCTTGCATGGCGGGAAGGGGTTCCCTCCGTTTGGCGGCTTCCGCCACCACCATGTCGTAGAGTTCTTGAAATGCGGCAATGTCATCATCGATTTCCGCAAGTTTCTCGGGACTTGCGGCGTCTTTTGCGGCTTCGAGGTTTTTGAGCGCTTCCTGCATGGCTGCATACGCTTTTTCTTTTGCGGCGGCCGCATCTTCCGTCTGCAAGGCAACTGCACCGGTGGGGGCGCTGGTTTCTGCCGCGATCGCCGCTACGGGGGCGATTCCCGCGACAAGTGCCGCGGAAAGGGCGATGCCCACAGTTGCTCGTCTTGCTCTTCTTGCGAGAATGTCGTTCATCTCGGCACCTCATTTCAAGGGTCGGCGACTAACTTGGTAGCACTAATGTAAATATACCATGCTAGTTGACCCGACACTGGCTGGGTGTGCGCGTATACCCCTCTGAAAACTGAATCCCGTTAGAAATGACGAGTTGTTTACGCTTCTTTTGGGGTGGCGGTACTATCATGGTTCGAATTGAATGTGGATGATGATAGGGAGCGCCTATACATGATTGAGCTGCTCAGGCGTTTTGGTGGTAAGTTTCGCCGGTATATGGTGATTGGCCCTGCGTGTAAGCTGATCGAAGTGATCTTTGACCTGCTGACGCCGCTGGTGATTGCCCAGATGATCGACAAGGGCATTGGCTCGCACGACGTGAGCGCCGTTATCCACTACGGCATGCTACTTGCCGCCATGGCTGTGATCGGCATCTCGTTTACGCTCGTCTGCCAAAAGATGGCGGCGCTCACCTCGCAGGGCATGGGCACCGATATCCGCGGTGCGCTCTACCAGCACATCAACAAGTTGAGCTATGCCGAACTCGACCGCTTTGGCACGCCGTCGCTTATCACCCGCATCACCAACGACGTCAACCAGGTGCAGCTTGCCGTGGCGCTGGGCGTGCGCATGCTCATCCGCTGGCCCTTCTTGGCGGTGGGCTCTATGTGCGCGGCCCTTGCCATCGACCTTAAGCTCGGCATGATCTTTTTGATTTGCACGCCCGCCATTGGCCTGGTGTTTTGGTTTGTCATGGCGCGCTGCATTCCGTACTACAAGCAGCTGCAGGCAAAGCTCGACCGCATCGCGCTCATTTGCCGCGAGGGGCTTTCGGGCGCCCGCGTGGTTCGCGCCTTTGTGCGCGAGGACCACGAGCGCGAGCGTTTTGCCCAAGCCGCCGATGACCAGGCCAATACCGCCATCGCGGTGGGCAAGCTCTCGTCGGTTCTCAACCCCGTGACGTTTTTGGTGATGAACCTGGGTGTGTGCGCCATCCTGTGGGTGGGCGGCATTCAGGTCAACGCGGGCGAGCTCACGCAGGGCCAGGTCATGGCGTTTGTGAACTACATGACGCAGACCCTGACCTCCATCGTGTACGTCGCCAACCTGGTCGTGGTCTTTACCAAGGCAAGCGCCAGCGCGTCGCGTATCAACGAGGTGCTCAATTGCGTGCCGAGCATCGCTGACGAGGGCAACCAGCCGGTCGCGCTGCCTGAGCCGAGCGACCTGACGGGTGGCGCTGTTCCGGTCCCTGCGCTGAGCTTTGACCATGCGAGCTTCTCGTTTGGCGCCGGCGCGGCAAATGCCGTGAGCGATGTGACTCTGGAGCTGCCGGTGGGCAAAACCCTCGGCATTATCGGCGGCACGGGCAGCGGTAAGTCGACCCTCGTTTCGCTTATCCCGCGCCTGTACGATGCGGGCGTGGGCAGCGTGTACGTGATGGGCTCCGACGTGCGCGCCTGGCAGCTCGACCAGCTGCGCCACGTGGTCGCGACCGTTCCGCAGCGTGCGTCGCTGGTGAGCGGCACTATCCGCAGCAACCTGACCTGGCGTGACGAGTCGGCGACCGACGAGGAGCTCTGGGCAGCGCTCGATATGGCGCAAGCGAGCGAGTTCGTGCACAACAAGCCCCAGGGCCTCGACGCCCCGGTCGAGGCGGGCGGCAAGAACTTCAGCGGCGGACAACGTCAGCGCCTGACCATCGCACGTGCCCTGGTGGGCGCTCCGCAGGTCCTGATCATGGATGACTCCGCGTCGGCGCTCGACTTTAAGACTGACGCGGCGCTTCGCCATGCCATTCGCGAGCGCAGCGTGCGCGGTGCCGCCGAGGGCGGGCTGCCGCTGACGACTGTCATCGTGAGCCAGCGCGTCTCGACCGTGCGCGATGCCGACATGATCTGCGTACTTGACCACGGTTCGGTCGCGGGCCTGGGCGCGCACGATGAGCTCTACACGACCTGCCAGCTCTACCGCGAGATTTGCCAGTCGCAGCTTCGCCGCGAGGAGCTCGAGGGTCAGCAGGGGAGCACGACGCCCGCGTCCGCTCCGACCGCCCCCGCATCCGTCTGCGCAAAGGAGGGCTGCTAAATGAATCCGTACACTTCCTCCGGTTCGGTCGCCACGATGACGGCCAACGTGTCCGGCAACGATAGCCTCAACGACCTGGGCGACGGCCCACGCCAGCCCGGCGACCCTGAGCGCTATCCCGTGGGCGCGGTGACCCGCCGCCTGATGGGCTACGCCCGTCCGCACCGTATTTCGTTTACGGCGTCGTTTGCGAGCGCCGCCATCTCGGTGATTCTGCAGCTCTACACGCCGATTCTCATCGGCGAGGGCATCGACCTGATCGTCGCCGCCGGTCAGGTGGACTTCGACGCGTTGCTGCCGCTCGTTACCAAACTCGCGCTCGTCGTGGTAGGTGCCGCGGCCTTCCAGTGGCTGCAGGGCTACTGCGTCAACCGCCTGTCCTACGAAACGGTGCGCGACATGCGCGTGGAGGCGAGCGATAAGCTCAGCCGCATGCCGCTCAGCTTTATCGACAGCCATGCCCACGGCGACCTTATGAGCCGCGTGGTCAACGACGTCGACCAGGTGGGCGACGGCCTGCTGCAGGGCTTCACGCAGCTCTTTACCGGCGTTATCACCATTGTTGGCACGCTCGCGTTTATGCTTTCCATTAACCTGGCCATGACGCTCGTGGTGGTGCTCGTCACGCCGCTTTCCATTTTTGCAGCCGGCGCTATTGCCAAGCTCTCCAACAAAAGCTTTACGGCACAGCAGCGTATTCAAGGGCAGCTCGGTGGTCATATCGAGGAGTACGTAGGCGAGCAGAAGCTTGTCGACGCCTTTGCCTATGGTCCCAACGCCCAACAGCGCTTCGATGCCCTCAATGCCGAGCTCTACACCGCGGGCGAGCGCGCGCAGTTTATGGGTTCGCTCTCCAACCCCGGCACGCGCTTTATCAATAACATCATCTATGCCGTGGTCGCTGTGATCGGCTGCGTGGGCGTGATCACGGGCGTGCCCGCGGCGCTTACGGTGGGCGGTGTGCAGATTTTCCTGTCCTATGCCAACCAGTACACCAAGCCGTTCAACGAGGTCACCAACGTCATTACGCAGATCCAGGCGGCGTATGCCTCGGCGCGCCGCATGTTTGCGCTGCTCGATGCGCGCGAGCAGGAGCCCGATGCGGCGGATGCCGTGGAACTTGCCGCCCCGCAGGGTGAGGTGACCTTTGAGCATGTGGACTTTAGCTACGTGCCCGACCGCAAGCTGCTGCAGGATATCTGCATCGAGGCTAAGCCCGGCACGCGCTTTGCCCTGGTCGGTCCTACGGGCTGCGGCAAGACGACGCTCATCAACCTGCTGCTGCGCTTTTACGATATTGATGCCGGACGCATCATGGTCGATGGCAGGTCTTCGCGTGACTACACGCGCGCAAGCCTTCGCCGTGCCTTTGGCATGGTGCTGCAGGACACTTGGCTGTTCGAGGGCACGGTGGCGGAAAACATCGCCTACGGCTGTCCCGACGCCACGCGCGAGCAGGTTATCGAAGCTGCCAAGCGCGCGCATGCGCACAAGTTTATCGTGCAGCTGCCAGGCGGCTACGATACGGTCATCGGCGAGGACGGCGGCACGTTTAGCCAGGGTCAAAAACAGCTGCTGTGCATCGCGCGCGTCATGCTCACTGACCCGGCGATTTTGCTGCTGGACGAGGCAACGTCGAGCATCGATACACGTACCGAGCTGCAGGTGCAGGCGGCATTCGATGAGCTCATGGCCGGTCGCACAAGCTTTGTCGTGGCGCACCGCCTGAGCACCATCCGCAACGCCGACTGCATTCTGGTGATGCGCGACGGCCAGATTATCGAGCGCGGCACGCACGACGAGCTGCTAGTGGCAGACGGCTTCTACGCCGAGCTCTACCGCAGTCAGTTTGCCCAGTGAGCAAGCCCGTGGGGCAAATTAATCAATCGACAGACGGTGGTTTACATCTGTCACGTTAGTACTAAGATATTCATCTAATAAATTGCATTAGTGGCTTTAGTTTTGGGGGATACGAGGCAACGTGACTATGACGTGCTCTTTGGTGGTTAACAGCAAGAGCGGTAATACCAGGATGGTTTCGGGTGCGATCAAGCGTACGCTGCAGGCTGCGGGTGTTGAGTTTGTCCATGCCGCGGCGTTGAGCGACGATGCGGATGCAGATCAGGTTGCGCTCGAGGCGCAGGGCGCCTGCGCGGCCGACACGGTGCTCGTCGGTTTTTGGTGCGACAAGGGCGCGTGCACGCCTTCGGTCGCGGCGTTGCTCTCCGCTTTGCACGGCAAGCGCGTCTTCCTGTTTGGCACCTGCGGCTTTGGGGCCGATCAGAGCTATTACCAGCAGATTATCGACCGCGTAACTTCCAATTTGGCTGGGGATGCCGAGCTTGCGGGCTGGGCGATGTGCCAGGGCAAGATGGGCCCCGCGGTCAAGCAGCGCTACGAGGCCATGCTCGAGCAAGATCCCGAAAACGCGCGCTATAAGATGCTGCTCGATAACTGGTTTGCCGCAAAGGACCATCCCACCAAGGAGGACCTGGACAACATGGCCGCAGCCGCCAAGAAGGCCGTGCTGGGCGAGTAACTTCGCCGTTCGCGGTCCTTCGTGCAAAACAATACAAATGTGAAAGCCTCGAAATTCTCGAGGCTTTTTTCTTGACACTCGTGGGCGCAACGATGGCAAGCGTCTGGGACGATATTTTCCATCACCCCGATGACGAGGCCGTTCTGGACAACACGCTCTCATGCGTTCGCTGGATGTATTCAAAGTGGGACGGGCTTTCCGGATGGATGGGGTTTCGGAAAGTGTGTCCCGGAAATTGCCTTTGGAATGGGACGTAGTTTCCCGTTGAGGTGCTTTGCGGAAAGTGCATCCCACTCTGGGCGGTCGAAGTGGGACACACTTTCCCAAAGGCGCTCCAACGGGAAATTGCGTCCCATTATTCGGTCAAGAAACGGGATGCATTCCCAATCGGGTCCCAAGCGGAAACTGCATCCCATTCCAGACAAGAATTCCGGGACACACTTTCCGCAAACAAAGAAGGCCACATAACGTGGCCTTCAACTTATATATGCTCGGCGATACACCCAAGACAAGCCACGCCCCAACATCAGGGCGTCTGTCCAGGCGGAGGCATATAAGGTTCATCGCGAGTTCCGCACGCAAAGGAGGCCACTTAATGTGGCCTCCGTCTTGCGCAGGACTGTCCGAGCAGGGAACCTTATATGCCTCCGCCCGGACAGACGTTTCAGTTGTGAATTAGCAGCGACCCGCTACTTGATCTTGGTTGTACCCGGTGCCAGGTTGGGGTCGGTCTCGTTGGCCTCGGTCTGGAAGTGCTCGGTGTACACGTTCTTGCCGTCGCGGAACATCTCGTAGTATTGCATCTTGGCGTAATCCTCGCGTGCCTTGGTGGCGGCTGCTGCGGCGGCGTCGTCACCGGTGACGTTGGAGGAGAGCGCCCAGCGCAGGCTGGCGTCCTCGTAGCCGACCGAGTTGATGGCGGGCAGCGACTCGCGCAGCGTCATGTGCGCTTTCTGGTAGTCGGTCAGCGGTGCGCCGATCAGTTGCATCAGCTGGGTGGACAGGTAGTTGGTGGACAGGTCGTCGACCTCGCTTGTCTGGTCGCAGCCGGCAACGTCGTAGTTGGCCCAGATGATGTAGTCGGTCTGCCACAGACGTTCCTGGTGCGTGGCATCGTCCTCGCCGGTAAACCACTTATCGTTGAACTTGGACGGGAAGAACGGCTGGTGGTCGCCCCAGAACACCACGACCACCTTGCGATCGAGTTTGCTCAGGGCGTTGAGGAAGTAGCGAAGCGCCTGGTCGGACTGCTCGATGCACGAGACGTACTCGTCGACATCGGACAGCGTGCCGTCCTCAACGGTCTTGGCGTCCAGGTCGGTTGTGTCGATGTTGAGATGCATCTGCTTGTCGACCGGCAGCAGGCCCGTGTCGTAGCCCGAGTGGTTCTGCATGGTCACGTCGAAGATAAACTGCGGATCGGCGTTCTGGTCGAGCAACTCGAGAATCTTGTCGTAGGTAGCCTGGTCGGTCACCATGCCGCGCAGGGTGTCGGCTCCCTGGAAGTCGTTGATGGACAGGAACTGGTCAAAGCCAAAGTCCTTGTAGACGTTCTCGCGGTTCCAGTTGGTCGCGTGGTTGGGGTGCATGGCTGTGGTGGAATATCCGAGCGACTTGAACTGCTCTGCCAGGTTCCCGGTCGTTTCCATGTTGTAGATGGTGTAGGGGTACACACCCGAGCCCAGGTTGGCCATGGAGTTGCCGGTCATAAACTCAAACTCGGTATTGGCGGTACCGCCGCCGTAGGCGCTCACGTAGAGCTTGCCGCGGCTGAGGCAGTTGGACAGGCTCTTAAAGTACTGCGGGCCCTCGTAGCCGGCGCGCATATTCTGGTAGATGGATAGATCCGAGAAGGTCTCGTTCATGATGGCGATGACCGTGGGCTTCTCGCTGTCGAACTGCTCCTTTGCGGCGGCGCGCTCGTCGCTCTTGGCCGCGTCGGACTTGTCGTAGGCCTTGGCGTACTTTTTGAGCGTGGCCTTGGCATCGTCGACGGAGTAGTCGGCGGGTTTGGGCGGCTTGATGGACTGCGCCGCACTAATAAAGGCGGGCAGGTAGCCCTCGCGCCAGTAGCTCTCGAGCGGGCGCCAGGTGTAGACGGTGATGCCGAGGGTGTTGTAGTAGTCGATGAGCGTGACATGCGCGGTTACGCCGCCCAGGCACAGCACTGCCACGAGCAGGTTGGTGAGCAGCATACGCTTGGCGTTGGCGGCACCCTTCTGACGGTGCGGTGCCACCAGGCCGGCGTACTCGCACAGCAGCATGGCGATGGCGGTAAAGCCCATGGACAGCACGCAGAACAGCGAGATCGAGAAGGTGTAGCCGTTGCCGGCGACCGCGGCGGCGGTGGAGATGGCCGAAAGGTCGCCCGGCTGGATGGGCATGGATTTAAACGTGATGACGAAGAACTCGGCAATGCCCAGGACAAAGAGGGCAAAGGCCAGGACCGCGGGAGCTGCGCCGTGGCGCTGGAATAGGAAGAACAAGCCGGTCATGAGCACGGTGATGATGGCCCACTCGAGCAGGATGCACAGGGGGTAGACCCAGGTAAAGTCGTGGTTGGACGAGACTTCCATTCCCAGCAGCGCAAAGACGCCGGCGAGCAGCAGGCACAAGACAGCGGCGACGAGCGGTTTGCCCACAAAGGCGCCGCGCAGGCGGGCGAGCTTGCCGGTGGGGGCGGGGGCGTCGGGCGCGGCGAACGCAAAGACGCGCGGGGCGATGCGGTCGCGTGCGATGCTGGCCCAAGCGCAGCCGGTGAGGATGGCGTTGGTTAGGATGAGCATCACAAAGGCGAGCGGCTCGTTTTGGGCGACGAGGCCAATGGCGCCCCAAATGGTCAAAAAGAGCTGGAACAGGCCGAAGGCGACGCTCCACCCAAGAGCGCTTTTGGCAACGGTGCCCGACTGAGCGCGAATGGCCTTGGCCTCGCGCAAGACAAGGTAGACGGTCGCCGCAAGACCGACGAGCGAGATGGCGGCAGCGAACATGCTGAGACTCCTCACAAACTAAAACCTACGAAAGCGGGGGTTTACCCGATTGTTACCAAGATATGCGCTGCAATTGGTGGCTGCGCACAACAACCAGCCATATTAACGCGCACGTGTGGCGGTGTGGCGCAATGGAGTGGCGACCTGCGCGATAATGGACGGGAATTACACGGAAACGTAAAGGCTTCTTAAAGAATTAGCGAGGATGAGGCGATGAACGAGCAGGTTTGCACCAAGGCTGTGGATACGTGCGGCTATCCGGTCGAGACGACGGGCAATGCGGTGCTGGACACGTTGGAGCACCGTTCCTCCACGCGTGCCTTCGCGCGTGATGACGATGACCGTCCCGTGGCGGTGACCGACGAGCAGCGGGCGGCGATTCTGCATGCGGCGAGTCGTGCGCCGTCGGCGGGCGCCATGATGATGTATTCCATCGTGAGCATCCGCGAGCAGGCAACGCTCGACCGCCTGGCCGACCTGTGCGACCACCAGCCCATGATCGCCAAGGCGCCCTGGGCACTGATATTTGTGGTCGATTATGCCAAGTGGATCGATCTGTTTGAGCACGTGGGCTGCTTTGAGCCCGAGTTTGTCGAGCGCACGGGTAAGGCGCCCCGCCGCGCGCCGGGTTTGGGCGACTTTGCCATCGCGGCCCAGGACGCCGTGATCGCCGCGCAAAACGCCGTGGTTGCCGCCGAGGCTCTGGGCCTGGGGAGCTGCTATATCGGTGATATCGTCGAGAATGCCGAGGAAGTTGCCGAGCTGCTCGATCTGCCGCCCTATACCATGCTGCTGTCGATGCTCATCATCGGCACGCCCCGCAAGGAGCGCCCGGCTATTGCGCATCCCGTGGTGAACCTGGTGCACGAGGAGCGCTACTGCCGCGCCGATGCTGCGACCATGGACGCGCAGGTGGCCGAGATGGACGCGATGTTCCGTCCGCATGCCCGCGAGGTAGGCGAGCGCGTGGTGGATATCTACACCCGCAAGCACACGAGCCCCTTTATGGCCGAGATGAGCCGTTCCATGGAGTGGTGGTTCAAAAACTGGCTCGGCAAGTAACGAATGCGGCGATGTGACAAAGGGACAGTCCCTTTGTCACATTCCATATCGCCGAGGTGGCCTAAAGGCCGTATAAATGTTTATTTAGCTGGGAAAACAGTGCATTAAAACATGGGCCGATTACCTATAATCCCTTCGAACATTAAAGTTGGGAGGAAACCGGCTTATGGAACAAAAGGCCAAGGAGGCAGCCTCGCACGCTGCGATTCCTGTGAGCATCTCGGCGATGCTCGTCACGCTGGGCGTGGTGTACGGCGATATCGGCACCAGCCCTATGTATGTAACCAAGGCGCTCGTCGCCGGCAACGGCGGCATCGGAAGCGTCACGGAGGAGTTCGTGCTCGGCGCGCTCTCCCTTGTCGTGTGGACGGTCACGTTGCTGACCACCATCAAGTATGTGCTCATCTCGCTGCGCGCCGATAACCATGGTGAGGGCGGCATCTTTGCCCTGTACAGCCTGGTCAAGCGCTGCGGCAAGTGGCTTATCATCCCCGCCATGCTGGGTGGCGCCGCGCTTCTCGCCGACGGCATCCTGACGCCGGCCGTTACCGTTACCACGGCCATCGAGGGCCTGCGCACCATCCCGGCGGTCCATGCCGTGCTGGGCGATGACCAGGGTCGCGTCGTCGCCATTACGCTCGCCATCATCATCGCGCTTTTTTTGGTGCAGCGCATCGGTACGGCCAAGATCGGTCACGCCTTTGGCCCCATCATGACGCTGTGGTTCCTGTTCCTGGGCGGCACGGGTCTGTTTTTTGTATTCCAGCACCCCGCCGTGCTGCTGTGCCTCAACCCGCTGCGCGGCATCGCCTTTTTGCTGAGCCCCAACAACCACGCGGGCATCATGATTCTGGGCAGCTGCTTCCTCGCCACCACCGGTGCCGAGGCGCTCTACTCCGACATGGGCCACGTCGGCCGCGGCAACATCTACGCTACCTGGCCATTCGTTAAGTGCTGCCTGCTGCTGTCCTATATGGGTCAGGGCGCTTGGCTTATGAACAACGCTGCCAACCCCGAGCTCATGGGCATTGCCGACCTCAACCCGTTCTACCAGATGCTCGCCCCGGGCCTGCGCCCGTTTGCCGTCGGCCTTTCCACCGTCGCGGCCATCATCGCCTCGCAGGCGCTCATCACCGGCGCATTCTCGCTGGTGTCCGAGGCCAGCCGCCTGGACCTTATGCCGCACATGCAGGTCTTCTACCCTGCCGAGACCAAGGGCCAGCTCTACATCCCCATGGTCAACAACGTCATGCTTGTCGGCTGCGTCATCGTGGTGCTGCTGTTCCAGAACTCGGCGCATATGGAAGCTGCCTACGGCCTTGCCATTACGCTGACTATGATGTGCACCACGCTGCTGCTCTTCTTCTACCTGCACGAGGAGCGCAAGCTCAAGGTTGCTCCGTGGATCTTCGCGGCCTTCTTCCTTTTGCTCGAAGGCTTCTTCTTCGTGAGCTCGCTCACCAAGTTCTTCCACGGCGGCTACTTCACCATCCTCATGGCTGCACTCATCATGGGCATTATGGTGTGCTGGTACAACGGCACGGCGGTCGAGCAGCGCCAGTTTACGCTGCTGCCGCTGCGTAGCTACCTGCCGCAGCTCAAGCGCCTGCGCGACGACGACCGTTACGAGCGCATGAGCGACAACATCGTGTACCTGACCAAGGACACCCATACCGACTACATCGACCGCGATATCGTCTATTCGATCTTGGACAAGCATCCCAAGCGTGCCCACGCTTGGTGGTTTGTGAATGTCGAGACCATGGACGAACCGCACACCTTTGCCTATTCGGTCGAGACGTTCGGCACCGACTACGTGTTCCGCGTGCATCTGTACCTGGGCTACAAGATTAACCAGCGCGTCAATGCCTACTTGCGTCAGGTTGTTCAGGACCTGGCCGCCACTGGCGAGCTGCCGCCGCAGACGCATGACTACTCGGTCTACAAGGATCCGGGTAACATCGGCACGTTCAAGTTCGTCCTGATCCGTAAGCTGCTGGCACCCGAAAGCGATGTGGAGCCGAGCGAGCGTACGGCTATCACGCTCAAGTACATCATCCGCCGTGCCGCCGGCACGCCCGCGCGTTGGTACGGCCTGGAGAACTCCAACGTGAGCTTTGAGTACGTGCCGCTGTTCACCAAGTTCAAAGCCGTGAACAAGATGCAGCGTCTGGCTCCCAACGAGCGGCCGTAGGCGCCGACAGGTTGCACGGAGTTGGTTTTCGATGGACAAGATTGAGGCCGGGGAGGCAAACATGGATGCAAAGATGCTTGATGGCCGCGAGGTGGTTGCCGAGCTGGTACGTGAGGCACGCGCCGACGCCGCCGAAGATCGGTTTTTGACGAACCGTGCCAACATGGATATGGCCGACCGCGTGATCTCGATCGTGGCACTGGTATTTGGAGCGGTGTGCGTGTGTGCCCTGCTCGCGCACGTGCTGTTTGTCTAGCGACCGCCGGTTGCAAAGGCTATACACTTGGAACCACCACAAGGGAAACCACCACAAAGGTGCCTGTCCCCTGTGGTGGTTTTTGTTTTTGAGAGAGGGGCGGGGCGCTGATGGACGTCCGTACGGACGGTGATATTGCCGATAGCTTTTGGTGGCGGCGCACAACGCTGACGCGCCGCACTCCTCTGTATGACGCCTGCGTGTCGGTGGGGCTGTTGGTCGCGGCGACGATTGTGGGCGCGCTGCTCGACCATCCGGGTCTCGCGCCGAGCATCATGATTGTCTATGTGTTCGCCGTTCAGCTGTGCGCATTCTTTACCTGGAGTCGCCTGTATTGCTTGCTGAGCTCGGCTGCCGCCGTGGCGCTCTACAACTTCTTGTTTGTCGACCCGCGCTACTCGCTGTCGCTTATCGACCGCGTCTATCCCGGCATGTTCTTCATCATGTTTGTGGTCTCGCTCGTGTCGAGCTCGATTGCGTTGGCCCTGCGCCGCGCCTTGGCACAGGCTGCCGCTAGTGACCGCCGAACGCATATGGTGCTCGAGACCAACCGCATGCTGCAGCGGTGCGCCGATCAGCAGCAGATTGTCCATGCCATGGCAACGCAGCTGGCGCGTCTTTCGGGCTGTCCGGTCGTGTGGTACAGCGCCGACGCCGAGGGCGATGACCTGCTGCCGCGTGCGACATACACGGCCGTGGGCGATGCCGCGCCGGTGCATGAACTGGCGCCGCAGATGCCGCCGCGGCTCTCGGCGTCCGCCTATGTGGGAACGCCGCTCGATGCCACTTATGGCGGCTCGGCGTTTTATGGCATCTACCTGACGGTTCGCACGGGCGACGGCTTCGTGCGCTCGAGCGACCCCGCCTCGGTGGTGGGCGTGCTGGCTATCGTTGCCGAACCCGACGTGCTAACGCACGAGGAACGGACACTTGCCGATGCCATCGTGAGCGAAGGCGAACTGGCGCTCGATCGCGCCCGCGCCATGGAGGCCCGCGAGGAGGCGGCGGTGCTTGCCAAAAATGAGCAGCTGCGCGCCAACCTGCTGCGCTCCATCTCGCACGACCTGCGCACACCGCTTACCAGTATTTCGGGTAATGCCGACGTGCTGCTCGACCAGGGCTCGACCGGCACCGCCGTGCTCGATGCCCAGACGCGCCGCGGCCTGCTTCTATCCATTCGCTCGGATGCGCTGTGGCTCAACGCCACCGTCGAGAATCTGCTCGCCATCACCAAGCTCGAGGGCGGCGGTATGCGTCTGTCGACTACGCTCGAGCTCATGGACGATATCGTCGAGGAGGCGCTGCGCCACGTGAACCCTGCCGTGCGCGAGCACGACCTTAAGGTGGTGGCGTGCGATGAGCCGGCGCTTGTCAACGTCGATGCGCGCCTGATGGTGCAGCTGGTGGTCAATCTGGTGAACAACGCCATCACCTATACGCCCGCGGGCTCGCATATCATGATTTCGATTAACGTCGACGATGGACGCGTGGCGTGCTCGGTGGCCGACGATGGTCCGGGCATCGCATCCGAGGACCGCGAGCGGATCTTTGAGTCGTTCTATACCGCCAACCATGGTCTGGCCGACAGCCACCGCAGCGTTGGCCTGGGTCTTTCGCTCTGCCGTTCCATTGCGTTGGCGCATGGCGGTAGCATAGAGGTTGCCGCGGCGGACCCGCACGGTTCGGTCTTTACGATTGAACTTCCCGCCGCCGACGTTTCGTTTGATAAGGAGTAGCGCTGTGCCGAACTCTGCCGTAAAACCGCTCATCTTGGTCGTTGAGGACGACCCCGCCGTTCGCAATCTTATTGTTGCCGCGCTCGAGGCGCACGGCTTGCGCCATATGGCTGTGGAGACCGCCCATGCCGCCATCGCCGCCGCCTCATCGCAGGCGCCGAGCATTGTGCTGCTCGATCTGGGCCTGCCCGATATGGACGGCGTCAAGGTGGTGGAGTCGGTGCGCGCATGGTCGGGCATGCCGATTATCGTGGTCTCGGCGCGCAGCGAGGATGCGGACAAAATCCGCGCGCTCGATGCCGGTGCCGACGACTATCTGACCAAGCCGTTTTCGGTCGAGGAACTGCTCGCGCGCATTCGCACGACGCTCAGGCGCCTTTCGTATGCGCAGACGGGCGGCGTTGTCTCCGAGGGCTCGTTCGATACCGGTGAGCTGCATATCGATTTTGATGCCGGCATCGCCACGATGGATGGCGAGGAACTGCATCTGACGCCGATCGAGTATAAGCTCCTGTGCCTGCTGGCGCATAACGCCGACAAGGTACTGACGCACCAGTTTATCCTGCACGAGATTTGGGGCACGGCGACCAAGAGCGACCTGGCGAGCCTGCGTGTCTTTATGGGCACGCTGCGCAAGAAGATCGAGTCCGACCCCGCGCATCCGCGCTATATCCAGACGCACGTGGGTATTGGTTACCGATTGGTCATCCAGGGATAGGTCGGCATCCGCCATCCCAATATGAGTTGCGGTGAAATACGGTCTAAATTTGCCTAATTCCAGGCAAAACAGTCCGTATTCCACCGCAACTTTGTTTATTTGCCCTTGGGCTTGCTGGCGTAAAATTTTTTCTTTTTGGGCTTGCCGGCGGGGGAGGGCTTGCCGACAAAGTTGGGCTTGCCGTTGCCGGTCTGCGCGTGCGCGGGCGCCGTTGCGCGAGGCTTGCGCGCCTCGGGGTTGCGCAGCTCCTCGGTTCGCTCGGCAATCTCCTCGGCGCTAAAGCCGACCTCGGCCATGGCGTCCTCGATGGGCAGGCGGCGCACGATATAGCAATGGTGCACCTTCTGGTTGCGCGCGAAGTCCTCTGGGATGGTTTGCGCCGTAATGTTCTCCAGCACGACGCCCGCGCGCGCGAGCTTGCGCGTCTCGGGGCGGAAGCCACGCAGGTTGCAGCTAAAGATGGCGTGGCCGCCCTGTGCGAGCAGGCGCGATACGCCGGCCAAAAGCTCAACATGGTCGCGCTGGACATCCCAGGTGCGGCGGCCCATCTTGGACGAGTTCGAGAACGTGGGCGGGTCGACAAAGATCAGGTCCCAGCGGTTGCGCGTCTGGCGCTGGTCACGAATCCAGGCGAGCACGTCGTCGCGCACAAAGTGATGCTGCGGCCCCACAAAGCCGTTCTGGCGCATGTTGCGCTCGGCCCAGTCCAAGTAGGTGTTGGAAAGGTCGACCGTCACGGTCTCCTCGACGCCGCCGTCGGCTGCGTAGCAGGTGGCGGTGCCGGTGTAGGCGAACAGGTTGAGGAAGCGGCGCGCCTGCTTGGCGTGCTCGCGCACCAGGTTGCGGGTGACGCGGTGGTCCAGGAAGATGCCCACATCCAGATAGTCGTCAAAGTTGACGGCAAAGGTGAGGCCGCCCTCTTCGATGAGCGGCAGACGACGGCGTGCGATGTTGGCGCGCTCGCCCGACGCGCCCTTGCCGGCGCCCTGTTTGCCGTACTGCGAGCCGCCGCGCGAACGCATGCGGGCCTTGGCGTGCACATGCTCGGCCGGAACATCAAGGATGCGCGGCGCGATGGCCAAGATGTCGAGCATGCGGGCCTGGGCCAACGCGGGATCGATGGTCTTGGGCGCGGCGTATTCGGCGATGACGAGCCAGCGGCCCGGCGTCTGCGGGCAGCCCTCGTACAGGTCGATGGCGGCGGAGTAGTCGGGCAGGTCGGCATCGTAGACGCGGTAGCAGCTCACGCCCTCGCGCTTGGCCCACTTGCGGCGCAGACGGGCATTCTTGCGCAGGCGGTTGGCGAACTGCTCGGACTCGGGGATGAGCACGGGCAGCGGCTTGCCGTCGCCCAGGTCGAGCATGGCGGCAGGCTCGGGCATGGGGGTGCCGGCGGCTTCGTCTTGAGCGTCTACGGTCTGCTCCTCGACATCTGCGCTGGTCGCAGCTTCAAATGCCGCGGCGGCGTGGTCGAGCGAGGGCCAAACCTCAATAGTTGCCTCTTCATTATTGGGCATGACGGCAATGGAGCGCGCGGGCTCGGCATGGAGTGCGCGGGCCATAAGGCCATCGCGGGTGAGCGCGGCGACCGGTGCGGCGATAAGCTCGGGCGCGCGGCGCAGCTCGCCGACCAGCGTCATGGCGTCGTGCATGAGTGAAAGCGGTGTCTCGGTCGTATCCGCGACCACGGCGGCACCGGCGACGGCGCCCGCGTGGTCCAGCACGGTGGCGGATTTGGCGGCGCAAAAATCGACAAAGCGCTTGTAGCCGGCGCACTTGACCATGCGCTCAGCGGTCTTGCGGGCGGCGGGGTCAACATCCACGGCCACGATGCGTGCCTGGCGCTCGCGTGCTGCCGCCTCGCGCTCGCGTTCCTCGGTAAGCAGCTGCTCCCACAGAGCGGCGTCGTGCAGCTGCCAGCCCTCAAAGCCCCAGCGCTCGCGTGCGGCGCCCGGGGCGCGGTCAGTCAGAATGTTCACGGCCTCCAGCAGCAGGCCGCCGCCGGCGCACGAGGCATCGACCAGCGTGGGCAGGGCCTCGTTCTCGTAGTCGTCGGCCGTCAGCTCGCGCTCGCACAGTGCGGTCCAGCCGACCTGCGCCAGCACCAGGGCGGCGTAGTCGGGGCGCAGCACGTGCGCGCCCTCGCCGGCGCGGGTCGCTGCGGGCGGCAGGCGTTTGAACAGCGGGTCGCCTGAAAGGTCCAGGCTGATGCTCGCGCGGCGCTGGCGCAGCGAAAGCAGCAGGTGAACATCGGGATCGGCGGCGTCGACATCGGCGCGACGGCCCGTGGTCTCGGCCAGGCGGTCGCACAATGCGTCCTTGGCGCGCAGGGCCGAGAAGCGCGTGTTGCGCAGCTGCTCGGTCACGCCGCGGGCGGTGATGGCGATGGTGGCGCCGGGGCGAACAATGCCCTCCCAGGCGATGTCGTAAACGCTATCGTACAGTTCATCGGCATCCTGCGCCTCAAAGCGCCCGAGTACCACGAACACACGGCTCGCCAGGCGCGACCACAGACAGGCGCGGTAGCCTTCTTCGAGCTCGCCCTCAAATGTAGCGCGGCCCTTCAGCCGGCGAACATGCGAAAGCCCGAGGCGTTTAAGCTCATCGGCGAGTGCGGACTCAAAGCCCTCGGGGCAGCTTGCGTAAAATTCCATGGGTGACCTCTCTGGTTGCGTCGCTCCATTATATGATGGATACTTCGTTTACTCTCGCCCCCGAAAGGAACCCATATGATTGATGCGTGCCCCGATTCCGCCGTGCTCTTTTTTGACGTGGACGGCACGCTGACGTCGTTCGATCCCGACAACATGACCGACAAGGACTTTTCGGCGGTTCACCCCTCGCAGGCGGTCGTCGAGGCGTTTCATCGTCTGCGCGACGCGGGACACCAGGCATTTATCTGCACGGGTCGTCCCTTGTGGCTGATTGCCGATGGCCTGCGCGCGCTGAACCCGGCGGGTGTCGTTGCCATGGCGGGAGCGACGCTCGAGGTCGAGGGCCGCGTGGTACACGAGGACTGCTTTGATGAGGACGTTATCGAGGAGCTGGCACGCCGTATGGCCGCGGCAGGGATTGAAGCCTTTTTCGAGACCAACGTGGCTACCTTTGCCCTGGAACCCGCGGGTGTTGAGCAGCCGTCTCTGATCGGCACTTCTGTGGTGCACAGCGCCGAGGAGATGCGCGTCGACGGCCGTCTGCGCGTGGGCAAGGTGTGCATCGTCGCGAGCTACCTGGCTCGCGTAGCCAACGATGACGGCTTTATCGATCGCGAGTTTGAGCTGTGCAACACCGGTGGTCAGAATCGCGAGCTGAGCCCCAAGGGCATTGACAAGGGCGTGGGCGTGGCGCGAGCGCTGGAATACCTGGGTCGCACCGGCAACGCGCGCACCTTTGGCTTTGGCGATTCCGGCAACGATCTGGGTATGCTCGCCGCTGTCGAGACGGCCGTGGCCATGGGCAACGCCATGCCCGAGGTCAAGGCGCTCGCCGACTACGTGACTGATGATGTCGCACACGACGGCACCGTCACAGCGATGCAGCATTTCGGCCTCATCTAATGAATCCCGCGTTCTGACGTTTGCCCAAACTGCGACTCTTTGCTTTTACATGCTCAATCGATTTATCAATCCAAACACTGAGGTGTTTATACCGTTCGCCGAGAAGATAAAAAACCGCAGCTCACGCCTTGATAAACGTAGGTAAAGTGTTTAGCAGTTTATCGGCCGTATGCTAACGAAAGGAATCAGGCAGATGGCAATCAAGGTGTTCGCTGACGGTGCAAACCTCGAGGGCATGCTCGACATGTACGAGAACGGCAACGTTCAGGGTTTCACGACCAACCCGTCCCTTATGAAGAAGGGCGGCGTGACGGATTACCGTGCGTTTGCCAAAGAGGTCTTGACCCACATCACCGATGTGTCCGTCTCGTTTGAGGTCTTTGCCGACGACGTCGAGACCATGGAGGTCGAGGCGCGCGAGATCGCTACCTGGGCCGAGAACGTCTACGTCAAGATTCCGTGCGTGACCACCAAGGGCGAGTCCACCGCCGAGCTGGTGCGCAAGCTTTCGGCCGACGGCATCAAGGTCAACGTCACCACCATCTTTACGCCTAAGCAGGTTGACGAGATGCTCGAGGCCGTTGACACCGAGACGCCGTCCATCATCTCGCTCTTTGCCGGCCGCATCGCCGACACCGGCGTCGACCCCATTCCGTTTATGACGGAGTCGGTCAAGAAGGCCGCCATCAAGCCCAACTGTGAGGTCCTGTGGGCGTCCACGCGCGAGCTCATCAACATTTACCAGGCAGAAGCCTGCGGTTGCCAGATCATTACGGTGCCCAACAGCATCCTGGCCAAGCGCAAGAACATCGGTCGCGACCCGTACGAGGTCTCGCTCGACACCGTCCGCGGCTTTGCCAAGGATATCGCGGCGCTCGGTTTCCATATCCTGCCGTAAGCAAGGGTACCCCCGCCTGCGCCGTGCAAAATTGAGAGTATTCAGCAAGGTAAAGGTCTTTATCAGTTAACCGAAGCATGGAACGGCCCCCGTTTTGGCTCTGACGACGCTAAAACGGGGGCTGTTTTTTGCTTTTTCGTCTCTGAGGGGCATCCGGAACGGTGGAATTTGCAGAATACTCGCGATTTTGCACATCGCTACAGGGGGTACCTTTGCTTTGGCGGTTTACTTGCCCTGCACCATGGTGAGCGAGATCTTCTTGCGGTCGCGATCGACCTTTTCGACCCACACCTTGACCGTGTCACCGACGCGCACGACGTCGCTGGGGTGCTTGACAAAGCGGTTGGCCAGCTTAGAGATATGTACGAGGCCGTCCTGGTGCACTCCCACGTCGACGAAGGCGCCAAAGTCGACGACGTTGCGCACCGTGCCCTTGAGCTCCATGCCGGGTTCCAGGTCGTCGATGGAAAGTGCCGAGCGGCTAAAGACCACCTCGGGCGCGTCGTCGCGCGGGTCGCGGCCGGGCTTCTTGAGCTCGTTGACGATGTCGATGAGCGTGAGGGTGCCGCAGTCCAGGTCGCTTGCCAGCGTCGAGATGCTGCCCAGACGGCGCTCGATGTCGGGTACGCCGCCGCGGCTAAGCTCGCTTGCCGCCACGCCTGCGCGCTCAAGGACGGCCGTGGCTACCTCGTAGCTCTCGGGGTGGACGCTCGTCGCGTCGAGCGGGTTCTTACCGCCGCTGATGCGCAGGAAGCCCGCGGCGTTGAGATATGCCTTGGGCCCCAGCTTGGGGACCTTCTTAAGCTGGCGGCGATCGGTAAAGGCGCCGTTTTCCTCGCGGTAGGCCACGATGTTCTTGGCCACGCTCGGCGTGATGCCCGATACGTATCCCAGCAGGCTCGCGCTCGCGGTATTCACGTCGACGCCCACGCGGTTGACGACGTCCTCCACCACATGGCCCAGGGTGTGCGAAAGCTCGGCCTGGTCAAGGTCGTGCTGGTACTGGCCAACGCCGATGGACTGGGGCGGGATCTTGACGAGCTCTGCCAGCGGGTCCTGTAGACGGCGGCCCAGGCTCATGGCGCCACGCACGGTGACGTCCAGATCGGGATACTCCTGGCTGGCGAGCTCGGAGGCGGAGTACACCGATGCGCCGGCCTCGTTGACGATGGTGTATCGCAGCTCAGGCGCCTGCTCGGCGATGAACTCCGAGACGACTTCCTCGGTCTCGCGGCTGGCGGTGCCGTTGCCGATGACGATGGTGTTGACGCTGTCCTTTTTGACAAGGCGGGCGAGCTCGCGCTTGGTGCCGGCGACGTCGTGGCGCGGCTTGGTGGGATAGACCACGCCGTGGTCGAGCAGCTTGCCGGTCTCGTCCATGACGGCGACCTTGCAGCCGGTGCGGTAGCCCGGATCGAGCGCGAGCACGCGGGCGCCGCGCACGGGGCGTGCCGAGAGCAGGCCCTCGAGATTCTTGGCAAAGACATTGATGGCCTCGGTCTGCGCACGGACGGTGAGTTTGGCGCGGGCCTCGCGCTCCAGCGAGGGGGCCATGAGGCGCTTGTAGCCGTCGGCGATGGCGGCGTCAAAGACGGGCGCGAAGACGCCCTGGCGTCGGGGCCAACGGCTGCCGAGGCGTGCCGTGGCGGCGGCGCCGTCGACGTTCACGCGCACGCGGAGCTTGCCCTCGCGCTCACCGCGGTCGATAGCCAGCACGCGGTGGTTGGGTATACGGCGCAGCGGCTCATCATAGCTGTAGTACGGCTCGTAGGGGGTCTTCTCGGTGGGGTCGGTGGCCTCGACGACGATGTCTGCGGTGTTTTGCGTAAAGGCACGCAGGTCGGCGACGTTCTCGGGGTCCTCGGCCACCGTCTCGGCCACGATGTCCGCCGCGCCGGCGAGCGCCTTCTCGGGCGTGTCGAAGCCGGCTTCCTCGTTGACGTATGCCGCGGCGGCGTCGAGCGCGCTGCCCTTGGCCGAGGCCTGCATGATGACCATGTTGGCAAGTGGCTCCAGGCCTGCCTCGCGGGCCTTCTGTGCGCGGGTCATGCGCTTTTTGCGGTAGGGCTTGTAGAGGTCCTCGACACGCTGGAGCTGCGTGGCCTCGCGAATTTGCTGTTCGAGCTCGGGCGTAAGTTTGCCCTGGGCGTCGATGAGCAGAATGACGTCCTCTTTGCGCTGTTCAAGATTGCGCAGGTAGGACAGGCGCTCGTCGAGTGCGCGCAGGGCGACGTCGTCCATTCCGCCTGTGGCTTCCTTGCGGTAGCGCGAGATAAAGGGGATGGTGTTGCCCTCGTCGATGAGCTTGACGGCTGCCTCGATGTTGGCGGCCTTAAGGTTGAGCTCGTGGGCGAGCTGGGCGATAAGATCCATGGGACTCCTTGCGTTTAAGGTGCGTTTGCAGCACAGGGCTACCAAGGATACCACCCGTTTCAAAAGACTGTTTTGGGCCCGCGCCACGAAAACGACCTATCTACTACGTTTGAACCGTATGGGTCGACCATCCCCCGGTTTTCCGAGAATGCGCAAGCCGTCTACCTGCGCTTTTGATTTTAGGAAATTCGGCATGGTTGAGGGCGGTCGGTTAAACGTAGTAGATAGGCCCATTTCGTGGCGAACGAATCAAGCCGAGGTGCAAAATAGCCCCCGCCCCAGAAAAATCGTCGGCAAGGTAGCAAAATGCCCCGCGGGCAGGAGGCTGCTCGCGGGGCAAAGAAGAGGGGCTTGTTGGTGACGGACCGAAGGGTTCGGCATGGGGTTTCTGCCGCGGTCGCTCTTAAGGCATTACAGCTCGACGAGCTGGCCGGTCTCGGCGGCCTCCTTGATAGCGTTGAGAAGCGTGAGCGTCTTAACGTTGTCGGCGGGGGTCACGACGGGCTCGACCTCGCGGCGGACAACCTTCACAAAGTGCCTGAGCTGCATCTTGTGCGGCAGTGCCGGGTCGACGGCCGGAATCTCCATCTGCAGCGGCTTGTGCCAGTTGGAGGCGCCGTCGTAGGAGAACTGGTGCAGGCGGGGCAGCGACAGGGCGCCCTTAGTGCCGCCGATAAAGTAGGCGTCGGCGTCGAAGGGGCGGTACTGCGGGTCCTCGCGAGCGGTTGCCTCCCAGTTCCAGGGGCTGGCGGTGGCGTCGGAGATGGTCATGCTTGCGAGCGCGCCATCGGCAAAACGGACGTTGACCACGGCGGAGTCCTCGGTCTCAAAACCGCGGGCGGCGCTGGACTGCATACCCTGGACGGCAACGGGCTCGCCCAGCAGGTAGCGGAGCAGGTCGACGTCGTGCACCAGGTTGACCAGGATCGGGCCGGCACCCTTCTTGCGGCGCCATTCGACATCGAAGTACTCGTCATTCTTATAGATCATGTAGTGGAAGCTCGACACGGTGAGCTTGCCCAGCTCGCCGGACTCGATGATCTCCTTGGCCTTGTTGACGAAGGGGTTGTGGCGACGGTGCTGACCCACGAGCACGGGCACGCCGGCGGTCTCGGCCTCGGCAGCGAAAGCCTGGGCATCCTCCAGGTCGTTGGAGATCGGCTTTTCGACCAGCGGCACGATATTGCGCTTCACAGCCTCGCGGGCAACGCCCAGGTGCAGGTCGTTGGGCGTGGCGATGATGACGGCCTCGGGCTTAACCTCGTCCATCATCTGGGCGGGATCGGTGAAGAACGGCACGCCGGCGGCCTCAGCCGTGGCGCGGGCGCCCTCAAAGGCGTCGGCGATGGCGACGAGCTCGGCCTCGGGCTCCTCGGTGACAAAGCGGATGTGGTTGCGGCCCATGGCGCCGGCGCCGATAACGGCAATGCGGACGGGGTTGAGCTCAGACATTTCGACTCCTTAATACTGGTGACCGGTGGAATGCGACAAAGGGACTGTCCCTTTGTCGCATCGGTAAAACTAGGCGGACTTCTTCTTGCTGTCGGAGACCATCATGTAGACGGTGAGCACGACGGCGATGGCGGCGATCACAATGGCGCCGTAGAAGGACTGCTGGTAGGCGGCGCTGCCGGCCTCGGCGTGATACAGCACGGCGGTGATGGGCTGGCTGATCCAGGTGGAAGCGGCATAACCCAAAAACATGATGCCGTAGTTGACGCCGATGTTGCTGGTACCAAAGGCGCCACCGGTGAGCGGCGGGTAGATGACGAGCAGGGCGCCAAAGCTAAAGCCGAGCAGAGCGAGCGCCACAAAGAACATGGCCTGCGTAAAGCTCATCGACATGATGACGAGTGCGACGATGGTGACGACAAGGCTGATGAGCAGCGACTTATAGGCGCCGAGCTTGTCGATGATCTGGCCAAAGGACAGACGGCCAACCAGGTTGGCGCAGGTGTTGACGGAGACGACCACGCCGCCGAGGGCGACGGCCGCGGCGCTCGTGGGGTCGGTGAAGAGCTGGACGGCGGCGATGGAGGCAACCTTGCCGACGAGCAGGGTGCCCGCGGTGGCGGCAAAGGCGAAGGTGACGATGAGGACCCAGAAACGCGGGGTCTTGACCATCTCGCCCGGGGTGAGGTCACCGAAGGTGCCGGCGTGCGCACCGCCCTTGGGGGCCTCGAAGCCCTCGGGCAGCCAACCGGCCTCGGGGGCCTTCAGGAACAGGGCGGAGGCGGCGATCATCACAAAGAAGATGACTCCGAGCGCCTTAAGGGCGCCAAAGATGCCCAGGCTCGGGATGAGCAGCGAGGCGAGCACCGGGGACAGCACGGCGGGACCGGCGGCGGCCTGGGCTGGTTCATGTCCAGGGTGATGCCGGAGGCGAGACCCTTCTTGTCGATGAACCACTTTTGGCCGGTGGTGAGCGCCGGATTGTAGCCCAGGCCGTTGCCGATGGCGGCGACAAGCGAGAACCACAGGTAGAACTGCCACGGCTCGGTGACGGTGCCGGACATGAACCAGCCCAGGCCGTAGCACACGGCGGCGGCGATAACGACGTTGCGCGGGCCGATCTTATCGGAGATGCGGCCAGCGAAGATGCCCGTCACGGCCATGATGGTCTGAAAGACCGGGAACGCCCAGGTGAGGGCGCTCGACCACTCGGGGTAGACGGCGAGCAGGTTCTTGCTCACGACGGAATACAGCGCGATGGAGCTGATGAAGAACATGGTGACGCACGCGGCGGAAAGCACGACGGCGCGACCCTTGTTGGAGTTGGTGGAAGCCATTGGACTCTTTCTGATCGATACGGGGGAGGAGCGGGCGTATTCGCGGGCCTCCCTGTCAGGTTGGTTTACTGGTCAGTCGGCTTGGCGACGCCGGACTCATCGGACCAGAGCTCGACACCCTTGTTCTTAAGGTAGTTGTCGGCATAGGCGCGACGGCCGCCGGGCTTGGCGGTGAGGTCGCCCATCATGTTGGAGAAGCCGCCGTCGACCTTGATGGCGTCGCCGGTGGTGAAGTCCGAGCGCGTGGACGCCAGGAACATGACGGCGTTGGCGATATCGCTGACCTCGCCGATGCGGCGCGTGGCGATCAGACGGCTGCGGCCCTTTTCGACCTCGGGGTCGGCGTAGAAGTTGGCCGACATCGGGGTCTTAACGAAGCAGGGTTCGACGCAGTTGGAGCGGACGCCGTAGGGGCCCCACTCGGCGGCGAGCATCTTGGACATCATGTTGACGCCCGCCTTGGTGGAGCTGTACACGCCCGAGAACGTCTCGGGGGAGTGGCTGGCGACGGTCGAGATGTGCACCAGGCGACCCTGGCCGGCCTTGATCATCTCGCGACCAAAGCGCTGCGAGGTGATGAAGTAGCCGGTGAGGTTGACGTTGATGACCTCATTCCAGTCGGAGAGCGGCAGGTCCTCCATGGCGGCGAAGCGCAGGATACCGGCGGTGTTGACGAGGACGTCGACGCGACCGAAGTCGGCGATGGTGGCGTCGACGGCGGCCTGAACCTCGGCCTCGTCGGTGGCGTTCATCTTGTAACCCTCGGCGTGGATGCCAAACTCGGCAGCGAGGTCGGCGGCAGCAGCCTTGACCTTCTCCTCGTCCAGGTCGAGCAGGACGACGTTGGCGCCGTTGCGGGCGAACTCGCGGCAAATCTCGACGCCCATACCGCCGAGCGCGCCAGTCACGGCGCAGACATCGCCCTCGAGCTTAAGCCAATTGCTCATAGGAACTTCCCTTCTTGTGCCTCCCGGTGGGTCGCTCCCATTAACCGACCCACGTGGTTTTCGCTGGTTATCGTATGCTTTGCATTTGCGCAGGTGAATTGCATATTTGTTAGAATGGCGTTAACCGTAGGTTTATACTGTGCGATGCAGTTTTTTCTCAATTGAGCGCGTGACCTGCCAAAACGACCCCCTTCGGCAGTTCATTGCCATGCGTCTGGAAACGGGAGATTGACGTGTACGATCGACGACTCGAGGCCATATCGGCCGCCGCGGAGCTGGGAAGCTTCTCGCGTGCGGCGGCAAAATTGCGCGTGTCGACCCCGGCGCTCGTCAAGCAGGTGTCGGGCTTCGAGGCCGAGTTTGGCATCACGTTGTTCGAGCGCTCGCATTCGGGTGTTAAGGTGACGCCGGCGGGCGCTCTGCTGGTGGACGACGCGCGCTCGATCATGCGGCAGTCCGAGGATACGCTGCGTCGCGCCCGACGCGCGGCGGGCGATGGCGGTGCCGTGCGTCTGGGCGTGTCGATGATGTGCCCGGGGCGCCAAACGCTGTCGATGTGGACGGACATCCACGATCTGGAACCATCGCTGCGATTTGAGATCGTGCCGGTAAGCGACCTCTATGACGAGCGCGAATCCGTCATGCGCAGCTTGGGCCGCGAGGTGGATGTAGTGCAGTCGAGTTTTTCTACTCCACGCTGGGGCGACGCCTGCCAAAAGCTTCGCATCGTTAACGTGCCGTTTTATATCGACCTGCCGCGCACGAGCCCGCTGGCGCGCAAGACGCGCATCACAGTTGCCGACTTAGAGGGCATGCGCCTGCGCGTGCTCCGTCACGGCAACGACGCTATGGACAGTCTGCGTATCGATCTGTTGGCCGACGGCGGCGTAGACGTGATCGACGTGGACAGCTTTGACTTTGCGCTCTTTAACGAGGCAGAGGAAAAGGGCGACGCGGTGCTCACCTGCGGCGCATGGTCGGGGGTGCACCCGGCCTTTGTGGGCGTGCCGTTCCTGTGCGGGCGAGAGGTGCCGGTCTTTTTGCACTATCCGCTCGAGCCCACCCTCCAAGTACAAAAATTCGTCAACGCCATGGCCCAACTCCTCAAGTAGCTCATTTAGGACGGGGCTTTTTTAGCCACTTTTGGCGTCCTACCTGCGCAATGCGGAAAATGCGAAAAATGACTGCAAATCGGTTACGCATGATTTTGCTTTTGCCCTGGGCTGGTTGTAGAATCAAAAAACTTAAACGAACTACTTGTGCAGCTTGCGCGAAAGCTCGGGCTGCGGCTGGGGGGGATGCGCCCGTGCGGGGTCCTTTCGGTCATATAGCGTCGATGCGCCGCACCTTTGTGATGTTGGCAGCGGTCTTATGCGCGTTCGTTATGGCCGGGGGGGGGGGAGGCCCCACTCGTACGTGGAGCCGCTCT